>NZ_MKJZ01000038.1:0-210233 GCF_001942225.1 Serinicoccus sp. CUA-874
CGCCGCCACCACCGGCACCCGCCGACCGCTACACTGAACCCCGCCCAAGGTGGGGAAAATCAGTGAGCATCACTGAGGAACTTCGACGAGCCTCGTCAACGGCCTATGGGCGCTTCGCGACGGGACGTTCTATGTCATTGAAGCGAAGAGTGGGGCCGACCCCGGACATCCCGTGTACAAGAAGGATGCCGAGCAACTCTCGAACGCCATGGACTGGTTCCGGCAGCAGTACCCCAACAGTGAGGCGACGCCACTGCTGATCCATCCGGAGGAAAGGTTCGACTCACATGCCGCGATACCGACCGGCTGTCGCGTCGTCACGACGAAGCGGCTTGCCCGGCTCCGAGAGTCCGTGTCGGCCTTCGCGACGGGTCTGGTGGCCAACGACGCCTTCCGCGATCCCGCTCGCGTCACCAGCCTCCTAAACGATCACGGACTGAGCGCGGCCAACTTCGTACGTCGCTTCTCGGTGCCAGGGCGGCACTAACCCGGCGACCTCGCTCCGTCGAGCCGACGATGGACCATAGAAACCATGGTCAGCACATCCAGCAGCTCATCGTCGCTGATCGAACGACTGAGGCGGGGGTCGTGAGCGGTGGGGTTGCGGTAGAGCCCGCCGAGCCCCTTGACCAGGTTCGCGAGGCCAGTCTGCTCGTCTCTTTCGGTTTGGGTTTGCAGAGAGTTGATCGCCAGCGCCGGAGTGCCGCTCTTGCCCAGGGAGAGTGCGGCGTCCACCAGCGTCGCGCCGTCGCCCGATACGCCCGTCATGGTTCTGAGCCTGTCGAAGATGCTCTTTGTCGCTTCCAGGCAGGCGTGGAAATGCGCGCGCTTCAGGACCTCCACCGAGCAGTACCGCAGCACCTCGGAGTGCGTCTTGCGGCGCTGGAGTTCATCACGGATCGAGGTCGCGATGCGCGTCGACTCATCGAGTGTCTGCGCGCGAGCACCTCGCGCCACCTGGCCCTTGTCGTTGACGTGTAGCCCGACAAAGGCGAGTCGCTCGTTGAGGCGGTCCTGGCGCAGCGTGAACAGTTCAGGGCGGTCGCGGTAGCGCACAGGCTCCATCGCGTGCGTGATGAACGTGATAATGCGCTTGGGGCTACGGTCCGTGTTCTGGCGGGCGATGAACGCCTCGGTCAGGCGGTCGCGCTTCGTGGCTCCGGCGAGCGGGTCGGTCATTCTCAGACGGGCAAGCAGGTCTCCGATCTCGCGGCCAGTCAGGCCATGGTCGGTGTCCGCCAGCACGGCAGCGACTTCCCTCAGCACGCCGTGGGACCAAGCCGCCTGGCCGCTCCCGGCGTCCCTGCCGTTCATCCTCTACCGCTTCTTTGCGCGGTCTTCGACCTGCTCGCGACGTGGGTGTTGTAGTCGGCAACAGCCTGATCCACATTGAGACCGTCGACTACGGCGTTCTTTGCGCGCTCCAGCGCGATGTTGCTCAGACCCTGGAACTGAACGTGACCGTTGGCCGTCCGCTTCTCCCTGTAGCACTTGGGGTCAGACCGAAGATCGAGCGCATGGATGACTGCGAGGCCCTGGTGGCGGGTCAGCCCAAGTTTCTCGCCCAGCTTGCTGAGCTTGAGTGAGTAGCGGTCGAACGTGTCCACTTCGCGGTAGGCGATGGCATCCTCACCGTCGTGCGCAGGACGTGCAGCCAGGTCGCCGTGCTTCGGGTCGATCTTCAGGCTGATCTCCTGGACCTGATCCGACGGGCGCGGGCCTCCGACAAGCCGCAGCCCTACGACGCCCGGAAAGACGGTCTCCCACTTGCCCTTCTCCTTCACCGCCCGAAGGGCTCGGTTGATCTCTGCTTCGGTGGGCGGCTCGGCCTCGCTGCGAACCGCGCGGTCCAGGGCCATGAGCGGGAGCAGTCGAGCCCTCGCCTCGGCGCTACGCCTCCTGCCGGGGCGCAGGAGGTCCGCGATCTGCTCGAACTCCTTCCCTACGACCAGACCCACGTCGGTGGGCGGACTGGCGGAGACCGGGAGGACCCGTCCAGGCATCACGTCGGTCAGGTCCTGCCCCGTCAGTCCGAGCAGCACCTTCCGGAAGATGGTCACCGCAGACCGCAGGTGCAGCCACAGCACGTCATCGCTCATAGCGATCACGTCATGAGTGGCGGCGTCGCGGTCCTCCTTCAGCCTGGATCCGCCGATGTGATTGGTGATCAAGCCGGGTCGTAACGCACGAATGCCCCTGTGACCTGGGACGATGGGACTTGCGACAGTTCGATCGACCAGATAACAGGAGCACCCGATAGTGCGAGTCTGCCACAGCATCTCCGCCGTCTTCGATGACCCGAACCTGATCGGCACGGCGGGCTTGGTCCCGGTGATGGCGCTGGCCGAGCAGGCCGGGCTGGCGGACCTGGTGGCCGAGCACGTCACCGTGGCCGGCTCGGCCGGCGCCAACGCTGAGCTGAAGATCGGATCGTTGGTCGCGGGCATGATCGCTGGCGCGGACAGCTTCGAGGACATGGAAGTCGTCCGGCACGGCGGGATGGACAAGCTGTTCGCCGGGTCGCGGGCGCCGACCACGCTGGGCACCCACCTGCGCGCCTACACCTTCGGCCACGTGCGCCAGCTGGACGCGGTCGGCTCCGGTGTCCTGGTGAACCTGGCCGGGCTCGTCCCGGGCCTGCTGGCCGGTGCCGATCAGGTCGCCTACCTGGATGTCGATGACACGATCCGCGCCACCCACGGGTACGCCAAGCAGGGCAGCGGGTACGGCTACACCGGCGTCAAGGGTCTGAACGTGCAGGTCGCGACCCTGTCCACGCCCACGAGCGCACCGGTGCTCGCAGCCACGAGGCTGCGCAAGGGCAACGCCGCCTCGAGCCACGGCGCGGCCCGGTTGATCGCCGACGCCGTGGCCACCGCCCGCCGGGCCGGCGCGACGGGCACCCTGACCGTGCGCGCCGACTCGGCCTACTACAACCACGACGTCGTCGCCGCGACCCGCCGGGCCAGGGCGAGGTTCTCCCTGACCGCCCGACTGGACCCGGCCGTGACCGCGGCGATCTCCCGGATCCCCGAGGGCGACTGGGTGTCCATCAGGTACCCGAACGCGATCTGGGACGAGCACGAGGGCCGGTGGGTCTCCGACGCCCAGGTCGCGCAGACCACCTACACCGCGTTCACCTCCCGCACGAAGTCCGAGCACGTCACCGCCCGGCTGATCGTGCGCCGCGTCAAGCGCCTCAACCCCACGGCGACCAGGACCGGGCAGGACGAGCTGTTCGCGACCTACCGCCACCACGCCGTGTTCACCGACTCACCCCTGACGATGCTCGAGGCTGAGGCGTCCCACCGCGACCACGCGATCGTCGAGCAGGTCATCGCAGACCTCAAGGCAGGCCCGCTCGCCCACGCACCATCAGGGTCCTTCTGCGCCAACGGTGCGTGGACGGTGCTGGCCGCGATCGCGTTCAACCTGACCCGCGCCGCCGGCGTCCTGGCCTCGGCCCGGCACGCCCGAGCCCGGCCCGCGACGATCCGGGACCAGCTGATCAAGATCCCCGCCCGCATCGCCAACCGCGCCAGGCGACTCCACCTGCACCTGCCCACCAACTGGCCCTGGCAGGACGCCTGGCAAGGCCTCTTCGACGCCGCCTACGCCCCCTCCTGACCCCACTCCCTGCCCCTTCGAGGAACGACCCACGTGGAAAAGCCGGGCAGACCGGCGGGATCCCCCTGCCCAGAACCTCGATCCACCTCTCGGAGAACTCAGCTTCATTCCGGACGACGTTCACCAAATCCGCTCGGCGGATCGAGGTTCAGCGCGAGCAGCACCACACGGTCCCCGGCGTCGATAATGCCCAGCGAGGTCTCGGCAACGGAGACGCACTTGCCGAAGTCGAACGAGCGGTCGCTCCCCGAGAACTGAACCTTACGCCGTTCCTCGTAGATCGCGGCCTTCAGCAGCATCTCGAAGGCGTGCGCCGCCATCATCACGGTGGCATGCTCGCGGCCCGCCGGGCTCGGGCGGTTGAACAGTTCAATGGCAATCGTCAGCGACTCGACAGCGGCGGTGACGTACTGGCGCGTCTTGCGGGCTGGCATGCGACCAAAGCCGCGACTAGGGGACGCCAGCGCGTCTGAGCGCCGCAGCGTCCGGGGCCGAATCGTCCTTCACATCTCAAGGCTACTGTCGCCGTGACGCAGTCACCCGGAGGCGCGCGAGCGCCGGCCTGTGACAGTGCTGGAGTAGAGCCGACCTATAAGGCTGCTCTCTCGGCCCGGCGCCGCGGCACCGTGGTCGCCTAATCGGCAGTCGCTGCTGCGCAGGCTGAAACCAGCCTCTTCCGCCAAACAAATTGCTACCCCGGCATATCCAGAAACCTCGCCGGTGGCGGATAGCCCAGCCAGTGTGACCGTAACGCGTTGGGATGACGGCCCCAATCATGAACGCCATCGACTTACCGTGCGGAGGTTTGGAGTCCCCGTGAGGCTAGGAGCTCATGCGCCTTGTGCGCGATATGGTACGCAGCCATGTAAGAATTAGAGAACAGTCCGAAGTCTCCACCGCTGATGAATGTCGCGCGGCCGGAGGAGTCCGCCGGACCATCTTGTGTCATTCCTGATCGACCAATGACTGCGTGCAAGAGTCCGTGCGCCGCGCCCGAACCAGACCTCCACTCCGCCACGACCTCTTTAGCAATATTCTTGTCTCCGAATGTGTCTACCGCAGCCTCCCGGATAACTCTCGTCGTCTCGAATTTGGCTCTGTCGCCGTCGGCTTCCCGCTTTTCCGCGAGTTCTCGTTGACGCATCTCTACGTGGCTGGCCACCAAATCAGTACCGTGGTGCTCGGCCAGTTCTTGGAGCGCACGCAGGTACTTGAGATGCTCGCCTTGCATGTACGTCACGATGTTCCGTGCCCGAGCGATTCGCACCTCCCGCTCCTCCGGTGATAGGACCCATACCGCGCTCGTGGCGCCCACCAACGCCGTGCGCGCCAGCGTTTGGTGAGCGAACGCGTACAGATTGGGCCGGTTCGGGGGACGAACGTCGATATGGGCCCGGATCGCCTGAAGGTGTTCGGCCGCGACGGTGAATCCTGCCCACGCCACCTGCGAGACGCCGAAGGGAGGCCAATCTTCGTCGTCTATCGCTAGGTCACTCCCAGGAACGGGGATGAACGGCCCGCGGACCTTCCGCCAGTCGTCGAGCGCAGAGAATGTGCTTCTGACGACGGCTTCATCGTCTACACCGCCGTCTGAACCGGGGCGGTCTTCGGCGGGTGGATGAGAACCTGCACTCGTGCGGTCTGCCATAACGCAAGACTCCTTCATCCGCCCGGGAGCCGCCTGAAGCCTGTGGGCGTCGGACGGACAGTGCGCAACGCTACCGCTTACTACGTGGCCGTGGAGAGAGCATCCGAGCAGACGCATGAACGCTCTGGCACAGCAGGCGCACCCCTCAGCTCGGATCTCACCGGGCGCGCGTCGGCAACCCGCGCGCTCGCGGTGGTGACCTCCCACCCGCCGGCGACGGCGGATGAGGCCGAAGCTCCCGAACCTCGTGGTCGAGATCATCATCAGTATCTATCCCGCCGGCCGTATGACGTAGAGACCGGGTAGCGCGGTGAAGCTGATCGCAGACGGGGAAATCGAGAAATTGGTGCCGGAGTTGAGGTTGGCGACGTCTGCAACCGCATTCTGGGTTGGCTGGTTCCGGACCAGGAGGCGGTGTGCCCTTTACGCGTCCCGACGAACAGTTCGTGCAACCAACCGGAGTCGTCTATTGCTTCGAGGCAGAAGTCTTGTTCTCT
Organism: Serinicoccus sp. CUA-874; assembly: GCF_001942225.1. Taxonomy (NCBI): domain Bacteria; kingdom Bacillati; phylum Actinomycetota; class Actinomycetes; order Micrococcales; family Ornithinimicrobiaceae; genus Serinicoccus; species Serinicoccus sp. CUA-874. Next base: position 5,773 of record NZ_MKJZ01000038.1, read on the forward strand.
CGCCTGGCGTCGACGAGGACGAGTTTGATCTTGATGCCTTTTTCCTTCGCCAGAGTGGCGATCGTGTCCTCGACGCGCTTGATGCGCGCGGGCGCGAAGTCCTCGTCGTAGTGTCCGATACATAGGTACACGCCGTGGCTGATCTGCTCGGTCTTCATGTATTGGGGCAGCTGGGTCGCGGCACCCTTGAAGAAGCCGCTGCTGCGGATCACTTTGACTTCGAGGAGGGCGCGATCTTCCCAGCCCTTGGAGAATTTGAAGTCGACGGGGCCGCGGCCGCGGTTGACCTCTTGGCTGATGTCAACCTGTGCGGCGCGGCAGGCTTCTGTCCACATCGCGCCGGCGATGGCCTGGATGACCTCTTCTTTTTGCGGGTTGCCGGCGGCCCACAGTGCCCGCCACAGATCAGTGTTCTCGACTGCGTGCTGGAAGCGTGTCGCGAGGAGTTCGACGAACGCCGGGAACTCCCGCTGCTGGGAAGGAACCTCGGCTGAGGTGATGGGCGAGGCTTTACCCACGGCCTCTCCGGTCTCCCGCCAGAAGACCAGGCCTTTCGGGTCCATCTCGACGTCGTAGGGCAGGTGGGGCATCTGTGCTACCAGTCGCAAGTAGTCGGCTGCCTTGTCTGGATACTTGCGGGCGAAGCGTCGTGCCAGCACGCGGCGGTCTGCCTGGTTGAGGCCCTGTGCAATCTCGTAGCTGAAGTCCTGTCGCAGAAGATGAGCTTCGTGGACCTCGGCCCACTTCCAGAACTCGTCCGGGGTCACCGTCGGGATTTCCTTCAAGAACCGCTCGGGTGCGAGCAGTACTCCACCGTCACCGAAGGGCGACTTAGGTAGTTCGATCTTGGCGTCGGGAAGCCACCTGGATCGCTGCCGGTCCCAGCCGAGGTGCTTGACGGTCACTGGCTCCATCAGGATGCCGAGTTTCTTGGACACCTTCTGGGTGTATCGGATGAACCGGTGCTTGAGGATGTTGCAGAGGATGTCGCTGATCCGATCCAGACCGATCCCGCTGGCGAAGAGGTTGAAGCCCGCGATGGACGCGAGGTCTTCAATATGCCCGTACTGGCGTGCGAGGTCGAGGACGCCTGCCATCTCGCGGGCGAACTTGGGGCCCGTCCCGGACCCGTGCGGGGCTCCCATGCTCAGGCCGAGGCAGAACTCGTTGGGTTCGGGGAACCTCAGCAGTTCGAGCGCCTTCTTGTATGCGAGCGAGCTCTGGTTGCCCTTGGATTGCTCGATGAGACGTGCTGCGGCGTCGAAGAAGTCCGTAACTTCCTGCTTGGCACCCGCCCACAGGGGCTTGTTGTCGTCGAACACCAGGAACGGGTCGACGTACAGCGGCGTGTCTTGGTCAAGCAGGGGATTGAACCACGGGCTCTTCTTGCCGTGGGTGACACCGAAGGCGCTGCTGAACCTCATCTCATGCTCCCCTCACCGTGGACCTTTGCTCCGCTGGTCGGCTGCGCGATGGGAGTGCGCTGCCGCACACCGTGCCCGTCCCGCGCGCACAAGTCCGGCATCGGGTCCTCCATCAGGCTGAACCCGCGTGCTCAGTTGGAGCGGGAAGGAGTCGCATTGGTTCTCCCAGGGATCGAGGTGGGCTCAGGGTGTGGGGCCGACGGCTAGGCGCAGCCGGGGCTTGGTCTCGCTGCCGGCCGCGACGATGTCGTCGATCTGCTCGACGGTGAAGCGGCTCGCTCTTGCCAGGTCATCGGTTGTGGTTCCTGCTTGGTTGAGCAAATCGACGGCAGCGCCGAGCAGATACGGGGACTCAGGAGGACCGAGCGGACCGGGTTCGGGGTAACCCTGGCTGCGCAGGTGCTGGTTCGCGCGGCGGTAGCTGTGTTCGCCCCATAGTCCGATGGCGTGGCATCGGTAGGCGAGAGCAGCCAGACTGATGCCCCACTTGGTCTTCGCTTGCAGTAGCGCGTCCCAGTCGACCTTGCGTGGCAGGTCCGGCTCTAGCTCTGGTGTCGGTGCTAGGAACTCCGCAGCGAACTGATGTGCGTGAGTCTCGATGATCTTGGAGCCGGGCTCGACGTCTTGGTGCATCACGAGGTGGCCGAGTTCGTGGGCGGCGTCGAAACGGCTTCGTGCTCGGTCGTCCTTGAGCGGAGAGAGCAGCACCAGGGGTCGGTGGCCGGCTTCAGTGGAGAACGCGTCGACGCGGGGGTCGATCTCCGGTGGCAGGCGCAGGGCGATAATGCCGTGAGCCTCAAGGAGACGAACGACGTGTGGGACTGGCCCCGGTTCCACGCCGAGTCGGGAACGGGTATCGGCGGCGATGGAGGCGATCAGGGCCGGGGAGGGCTCGTCGTCGACTGGCTCGATGATGTCGGTGATCTGGGGGAGGTCGACGTACTGCTCGATGACCTCGATGACGGCCAGTGCGATCTCGGCGAAGGCCAGGGCCTGGTCGCGGGAGATGGCCGGTGTGGCTCGCAGCGACCGGAAGTGCGCATCGCCCGTGGTGACCGCTGTCAAAGGGCGGCCTTGCCGGAAGAACTCGATCGGCACGCCCAAAGCCAACGCCAGCTCTGCTGCGACGGTGTTCGTGGGCCGACCCCCGCGCTCGTACTGGGTGATAGCCGCTGCTGTCACGCTGGTCTGCGCTGCCAGAGCGGTCCGCTGCATCCTGCGTAGGCGCCGCGCAACCGACAGGCGCTTGCCATCGAAGTCGACCAAGGCTCCGCTCGCGCGGCGACGACGTGCCCGTTGACGTGACTCGGACTCGAACGTCACAGTCTGTTGCCTCCTTCCTGCCGGCGCGGCTTGAGCGTCAGAGAGGGCACTGGGGCGGGCTTATCGCCGAAGGTCGATCCGTCGTCGGAACCGGGTCCTTCACCACTGGCCGAGCTGTCTTGGGCGGGCGGTTCGTCCCACCAGACGGGGGTCACCGCGATCCAGCGCTGAGCGCTCGCTGTGGGCAGTCCCAACCACCCCGCAGTCAGTCCCGTCCTCAGCTCCGCACCCCACACCAGGAACACCTCACGACAGTGAATGACCGCTTCAGCAGCGTTCGGCAACGGAAGCTCGAACAGCGGCTCAGCCTGCGGGTCTCGCGACGGCGGGTCGTACGCGGCATGGTTGCGTAGCGCTGCGGCCTGTCTGCCCTCGGAGTCGGCCCAATCGAAGTCCGCCTCGAAACTCGGGTGACGCCCCGACCCGAAGGGTGCCTTCACCAAGCGCACGTCAGCTCGGGGAGTGTGCAGCACCGTAGAGCCGAACTCCTTGCTGGCAACCACCCCCGCGGCTCGGAGCGCGGCACTGTCCGGCACCTCGGCGAGCAACCTGTTGGCCAGATTCCGCGAGGAGAGCACGCTCAAGGTGAAGGCGTCGTCGTACGCCTCCACCGGTTCGTGGCGCTCTCGGTTGATCCGCCACACCTCGGCGACCGCAGCCTGAACGAAGTCGATCAACCCCGCCTCGGCGAAGCTGGTACGGAGCGAGTCCAGGTGGACATGCCCATGTGGGTCCCATGACGTCATGACACCAGTTAAGCAGGCCCGCATGTCAGCCGCCGATGCGACACGCTGATGAGCAAGACCGTGCAACATGTGTAGAAAAATTAAGCAGACGCGCGTGTTGCTGCTTGAGTCCTCTCGCACTCCCTGGCACGCTGGTGCTAGCGGCGGATGTCGTACCCGCCCCCTTCCGAGAGATGAGGTCCCAGCATGGCCAAGAAGCCTGCTAATGCCGGCAAGTCGTGGACAGCCGCCCATGACGCTCAGCTTCGCCGTGAGGCTGCGCAGAACACCCCGACCAGAGTCCTGGGCCTACACCTTGGCCGGACCGAAGACGCCGTGCGCAGCCGGGCCGGCGAGCTGGGTGTCTCGCTGAAGCCGGCCAACCAGAGTCCCTACGGCACCCGCGGCAAGAAGCGCTAGGTAGCGGCACGGCCGGGCTGTGAACGCGAGCGTCGTTGGTCACGGAGTCTCGTAGAGCGGCGGCGTCGGCGCGGAGCAGTTGACGACCACCCAGGCCGGAGGTCGTCGTCCGATCCGTGCGGCATCGGAGACTTGTGCCATGCGCCGAGCACTAGAACACCTGCCGGCCGCAGTGCGGGCGCACGGCCATGTCGGTGTGCAGGACCCGTGCTCCTGGTCGCTTGGAGGACGGGGAGACAGGCTTGGTGGGAGGTGTCACGATCGCCGATCAGGCTGTTGCGGTCCGCGGCTCCAGCAGGGGCGTCTGAGCGCAGCTCGCGGTAGAATTCCTGTACACACCGAGGTGTACTTTCCATTCCTCGACGAGGCCCCGGAGTTCCGCCGCGACGTGCTCGACGGGCTGCGGCAGCCGCTGGAGTCCGGCGAGGTGGTCATCGCCCGTGCCGACCGCCACGTGCGTCTGCCCGCGCGCTTCCAGCTGGTGCTGGCCGCCAATCCCTGTCCGTGCGGCAGCGCGGGCGGACAGTGCGTGTGCCCGCCGTTCCGGCGCAACGGCTACCTCGGACGGCTGTCGGGGCCGCTGCTGGACCGGGTGGACCTCAAGCTCGCGGTGAGCGCCGTGACCCGAGGGGACCTCGCGCTGCCACCGGGCGAGCCGACGGCCGTGGTCTCCGCGCGGGTGGCTCTGGCACGGCAGCGTCAGCAGGAGCGGTGGCACGAGCTGCCCTACCGGCTCAACAGCCAGGTCCCGGGTGCGTTGCTCCGCGAAGCGCCGTGGCGTCCGGCGGCGCGCGAGCGTCGCCCGCTGGAGCTGGCGATGGACCGCGGTGCCCTGACCCTCCGCGGGCTGGACCGGGCCCTGCGGGTGGCCTGGACGCTCGCGGACCTGCGCGGCGCCTCCCGGCCCGGGCTGGACGACGTGACGCTGGCGCTCGACCTGCGCACCCCGACGGGGGTGAGGGTCGCGTGAGCCAGGTGCAGGACCCTGAACGGCGGGCCCGGATGCTGCTCTCGCGGCTCGCTGAGCCCTACGACGAGAAGGTGCAGCAGGTCGTCGCCGAAGACGGGGTGGAGGCCGTCGTGGGCTACGCGCTGGAGGGCGGCAGGGTGCCGGGCGGTCCGGACCTGCACCGGCTGGCCGCTCGCGTCGAGCGGGCCACGACCGTCGACGAGGCCCACGTCGCGAGGCTCGTCGGTGCGAGGGTGCTCGTGCCGGGGGACGAGGAGTGGCCCCACTGCCTCGACGAGCTGGAGCAACCGCCGTGGTGCCTGTGGGTCACCGGTCCGGGGCGCCTGGACGAGCTGGTGCGGCGCAGCGTCGCGGTGGTCGGGGCCCGGGCGAGCACGGCCTACGGCGACCACGTCACCGCCGGGCTGTGCACGGACCTGGTGGGCCGCGGTTTCACCATCGTCTCGGGGGCGGCCTTCGGCATCGACGCCGCTGCCCACCGGGCCGCCCTGGCGGCGGACGGGTGCACGGTGGCGGTCCTCGCGGGGGGTGTCGACGTCGCCTACCCCCGTGCCAACGCCGATCTCATCGAGGGAGTCCGGCGCACCGGCCTGGTCGTGAGCGAGACGCCTCCAGGGGGCGCCCCGGCCCGGATGCGCTTCCTGGCCCGCAACCGGATCATCGCCGGGCTGGCGCAGGGCACGGTGGTGGTCGAGGCGGGACTGCGCTCCGGCGCGCGGTCCACGGTCAAGCACGCCCGCGAGCTGGGCCGCCATGTCATGGCGGTCCCCGGGTCGGTGGAGAGCCTGATGTCTCAGGGTGCCCACGCCGAGATCCGCATGGGGGCAGAGCTGGTCACCGACGGAGCCGAGGTCGCTGAGCTGGTCGGGCACATCGGCGCGGACCTGGCCCCGGTGAAGCGAGGTGGCCGGCAGGCCGCCGACGACCTCACGGAGGAGCTGCGTCGCGTGTGGCAGTGGTTGCGACCCCGCTCCTCCAGCGGGGTCGACGAGGTCATGGTGCGCAGCGGCCTGAGCCTGCCGGAGACGCTCGGCGCGCTGCGCTCGTTGGAGCGGGAGGGCCTGGCCGAGGAGCTCCTCGACGGCTGGCAGCGCCGGCCCACGGGGGTGCGGTGAGCATGGCCGGCCGACCGTGGCGCCAGGTCCTCGCGGTGGCGGTGGCTGCCGCCCTCGGCCTGGTGTGGCCGCTGCCGGCCCCCGCCCAGCCGGCCCCGGTCCACTCGACGACGACCGTGCCGACCCCGCGGCCCGAGGCGGGCATCGCCGGGGCGACGGCCTCCGTGGTGATCGGTGTCCGGACGGCTGCGCCCGCATCCGAGGACCGCGAGCGCACCGCGCTGTGGGGGTGGCCGCTGGCGGGGGAGCCAGGCATCGTGCACGGCTTCGACCCGCCGCGGCAGCGCTGGGGCGCCGGTCACCGCGGGATCGACCTGGCCGGTGTGGCGGGGGAGTCGGTGCTCGCCGTCGACGACGGGGTCGTCACCTTCAGCGGGGTGGTGGCCGGTGTCGGCGTCGTGAGCGTGACCCACCCCAGCGGGCTGCGCAGCACCTACCAGCCGGTGGCCGATCGCGTGGGGCGCGGCGCCCGGGTGGCGCGTGGTGACCGGGTCGGACACCTCGACGAGGGCGGTCACTGCGTGATCCTGGCCTGCCTGCACCTCGGGGCGGTGCGGAACCGGGACGACTACGTCGATCCCACCCCGCTGCTGCTGGGGGTCGAGCTGACGTTGCTGCCGGTCGACCGGTGAGGCAGGCAGACAGCACGACGACGCGGGGTGAGGCACACTCGTCCGGTGACCCAGCCGCGGCGGACCCCAGCTCCCGACACCGGTCTGAGCCGTCACCTCGCGAGGGTGATGGACGACCTGGTGACGATCCCGGGCACCCGCATCGGCATCGGCCTCGACGCCGTCCTGGGGCTGCTGCCCGGGGCCGGGGACATCCTCGGCTCCGGGATGTCGGCGGCCATCATGTACGACGCCGCCCGTCGCCGGGTCCCGCTCCTCGTGCTCGCGCGGATGGCCTGGAACATGCTGCTGGACGCAGCTCTCGGCCTGGTCCCCGTCGTGGGTGACGCCGCGGACGTCGCGCACCGCGCCAACCGGAAGAACTACCGGCTGCTGCAGGCGTCCCTCGCCGAGGGACGCACCTCGACGCGGTCGGGGCCGGTCTACCTCCTGCTCGCGGCACTGCTCATCGTCCTGCCGCTGGTGATCGGGATCGCGATCGGCGTCCTGGTCCTGGTGGCGCTCTGGTCGTTGCTCACCCGGTGACCGCGGGGCGCGACCTGCCGCTGGGCCGGCGTCTGGGTGGCGGCTGCGGGATGCCTCAGGCCCGGGGATGCGCCTGCTGGTAGGCCGCGCGCAGCCGGTCCACCGACACGTGCGTGTAGATCTGCGTCGTGGCCAGGCTGGCGTGCCCCAGCAGCTCCTGGACGGTGCGCAGGTCCGCGCCGCCCTCGAGCAGGTGGGTGGCGGCGCTGTGCCGCAGCCCGTGCGGCCCCATCTGCGGGGTGTCCGGGAGGTGCGCCAGCAGCGCCTGCAGCGTGGAGCGCACCTGCCGTTGGTCCACCCGCCGGCCGCGACGCCCCAGGAAGAGCGCGGCACCGGACTCGGCGGTCGCCAGCCGCGGGCGGCCTCCCGCCAGCCAGAGGGTGAGCGCCTCGGTCGCCGGGGTGCCGAAGGGCACGACCCGCTCCTTGTCGCCCTTGCCGAGCAGCCTCGCCGTGCCAGCCTCGAGGTCCACGTCGTCCACGTCCAGGCCGGTGAGCTCCCCGACCCGCATCCCGGAGGCGTAGAGCAGCTCGAGCATCGCGCGGTTGCGCAGGTGGACCGGGTCGTCGTCGTCAGCGGCCACGGCCGCCAGGTCCAGGAGCTCGCCCGCCTGCGGGGCGCGCAGGACGCCCGGCAGGTGCTTCTCCTTCCCCGGCGCGGCGAGGCGCAGCGACGGGTCGGCGGTGATCCTGCCGGTCTGCTGAGCCCACCGGAAGAACGTCTTCGCCGCCGCCGCGCGCCGGGAGACCGTCGAGCGGGAGGCCCCGGCCGCCCCGATGCTGCCGAGCCAGGCCCGCAGGTCCGGCAGGCGGACCTCGGCGCTCGACCGCACCCCGCGGTCGGCGAGGAAGACGTCCAGCGCGTCGAGGTCGCCGAGGTAGGCGCGCACCGTGTGCACCGACCGACCCTTCTCCACCCGCAGGTGCTGCTCGAAGGCCTGCAGCTGCGCGGCCGCACCCAGCGGGCCGCTCACGTCGCCCGCTCCACCCGCGTGCCGGCGACCCGGTCGTGGACGCCCTGCCCACCCGTCAGCGCCGGGACCGCGCAGGCTGCCAGCAGCCCGAGGGAGAGGACCAGGAAGACCACGGCCCACCCCGTCTGCAGCTCGAAGAGCATCCGGCTGACGCCCAGATGGGCCAGCTGCCAGGGCGACGCCTTGACCAGGTTGCGTCCCCACACGGCTCTCCCGGCGCTCCCGGGTGTCGGCCCGACCACGACGAGGCCCGCCCACCGCTTGCCGAGCATGGCGCACCGGCGCGAGGCCTCGGTGATCGAGAGGTAGAGCCACCACGGCAGGACGGTGATCAGGGTGAAGATCAGGTCGGCGACGAGCAGCCCTCGCACGGACGTCGCCGATACCCCGGGCAGGTCCAGACGGGGCACGAGGAACGCCCCGACAGCCGTGAGCACACCGATCCAGACCCCGATCACCAGCCAGTCCCCGAGCCACGACCGCACGCGCGCCACCGGCGCCGGGCGCCGGGCCGCACCTGACGAGGAGGTGGCGAGGGACGTCATACCGGTGAGGGTGTCAGGCCCGTCCCAGACCCCGCAGACGGCGCGCCGCCTCGCGCAGCACCTCGTCCTGCTTGCAGAAGGCGAAACGGACCAGGCTCCGCACCGGGTCGGGGTCGTCGCAGAAGACCGAGACCGGGACGCCGACCAGCCCGAGCTCCTCGGGCATACGCCGGCAGAAGTCGACCGCGTCGTCCACCCCGTGACCGGCCAGGTCGGCGATGACGAAGTAGCTCCCGCCGCACGGGCTGACCGGCACGTCGACCTCGGCGAGCGCGGCGGCGAGCAGGTCCCGCTTGGCCTGCAGCTGCGCCGCGAAGCCGGTGAAGAAGTCGTCGGGCATCCGGAGCCCGTGCGCGACGGCGGGCTGCACGTGCGTCACCCCGACGAAGGTCAGGAACTGCTTGACCGCCGCCACCGCGTCGACGAGGTGGGCCGGTCCGCTGACCCAGCCGGTCTTCCACCCGGTCAGCGAGAACGTCTTGCCGACCGAGGAGATGGTGAGCGTGCGCTCGAACATGCCGGGGAGGGTGGCGATCGGGGTGTGCCGCCGCCCGTCGAAGACCAGGTGCTCGTAGACCTCGTCCGCGACGACCAGCAGGTCGTGCTCCTGCGCGATCGCCGCGATCCCCTCCAGCTCCTCCCGGCTGAAGACCTTGCCCGTGGGGTTGTGCGGGGTGTTGAGCACGAGCGCCCGGGTGCGCCCGGTGACGGCGGCGCGCATCGCGTCGAGGTCCAGCTCCAGATCCGGGAAGCCCAGCTGCACGGTCCGCCGGACGCCACCGGCCATGGCGACCGCGGCGCCGTAGGAGTCGTAGGACGGCTCGACGAGCAGCACCTCCTCGCCCGGTTCGACGAGCGCGATGAGGGAGGCGGCGATGGCCTCGGTGGCGCCGACCGTCACCAGCACCTGGGTGGCCGGGTCCAGCGGTATGCCGTACCAGTGGTCCTGGTGCTCGGCCACCGCCTGGCGCAGGTCCGGCAGCCCGCGGGCGGGGGCGTACTGGTTGAGCCCGTCGCGCAGCCCCTGCGCCGCGATCTCCCGCATCTGCGACGGTCCGTCGGTGTCCGGGAAGCCCTGCCCGAGGTTGACCGCGTCGAACTCCAGCGCCCGCTGGGTCATCTCCGCGAAGACGCTGGTGCCGAAGGGTCGCAGCCGCTGCACGAGGGGATCGCTCATGCCGACACCGTAACGATTCGGGGCAGGGGCTCCCGGTCCCGTACGATGGGAGGCACGTGCGTCTCGTCCTGCCCTCGGGCAGGTGCGACGCGCGAATTCGCGCCCGGGCGCGACCGGTCCGCACCGCATACCTGCGAGGTATGCCGGCCAGCGGCCGGTGGCGCACCCCGCGGTCCCGACGGATCTCGCACCGAGCCGGCGGGTGGGGAGCGTCCCCGGGCCAGGACACAACTGCAACCGAGAAGAAAGCGAGACCACGGCATGGCCGTCGTCACCATGCGCCAGCTCCTGGAGAGCGGCGTCCACTTCGGGCACCAGACCCGTCGCTGGAACCCCAAGATGAAGCGCTTCATCATGACCGAGCGCAACGGCATCTACATCATCGACCTGCAGCAGTCGCTGACCTACCTCAACGAGGCCTACGACTTCGTCAAGCAGACCGTCGCGCACGGCGGGTCGATCCTGTTCGTCGGCACCAAGAAGCAGGCGCAGGAGTCCATCGCCGAGCAGGCGACCCGCGTGGGGATGCCCTACGTCAACCACCGCTGGCTGGGCGGCATGCTCACCAACTTCCAGACCGTCTCCAAGCGCCTCACCCGCATGAAGGAGCTCGAGGAGATCGACTTCGACGACGTGGCCGGCAGCGGCCGCACGAAGAAGGAGCTCCTCATGATGAGCCGCGAGTACGAGAAGCTCGCGAAGACCCTCGGCGGCATCCGCGACATGCAGAAGGTGCCCTCGGCCGTGTGGGTCGTCGACACCAAGAAGGAGCACCTCGCGGTCACCGAGGCCCGCAAGCTCGGCCTCCCGGTCATCGCGATCCTCGACACCAACTGCGACCCGGACGAGGTCGACTACAAGATCCCGGGCAACGACGACGCCATCCGCTCGGTCACGCTGCTGACCCGCGTGGTCGCCGACGCCGTCGCCGACGGCCTCATCGCCCGCTCCGGCGGTGGCAGCGAGTCCGGCGCCGAGAGCGAGGGCGCCGAGAACGAGCCGATGGCCGAGTGGGAGCGCGAGCTGCTCGCCGGCGCGGAGGAGACCTCCGAGCAGACCCCCGCCGAGACCGCCCCCGCCGCGGAGGCGCAGGCCGCAGCGACGGAGGACGCCGGGGCGACGCCGGCCGCGACCGAGCAGGCCGACGAGGCGCAGGTCGACACGCAGGCCGACGAGGCCCAGCCGGTCGAGGCCGACGCCCAGACCACCCAGTCCTGACGCACCGTTCGACGAAGGAGCACAGAAGCACTCATGGCGAACTACACCGCCGCTGACATCAAGGCGCTGCGCGAGTCCACCGGCGCCGGGATGATGGACGTCAAGAAGGCGCTCGACGAGGCCGACGGCGACACCGCGAAGGCTACCGACCTGCTGCGGGTCAAGGGGCTCAAGGGCGTCACCAAGCGTGAGGGCCGCTCGGCCACCAACGGTCTGGTGCGCGCCCAGGTCGACGGTGGCGTCGGCACCCTGGTCGAGGTCAACTGCGAGACCGACTTCGTCGCCAAGGGCCCGAACTTCGGCGAGCTGGCCGACCGCGTCCTGGCCCAGGCCGTCGCGGTCGGGGCCACCGACGCCGACGCCCTGCTGGCCTCGGAGCTGGACGGCAAGACCGTCAAGGAGGTCCTCGACGACGCCAACGCCACCATCGGCGAGAAGATCGAGGTGCGCCGCGTCGCCCGCGTCGAGGGCGACCAGGTCGTGTCCTACCTGCACAAGACGATGCCGGACCTGCCCCCGCAGATCGGCGTCCTCGTCGCCACCACCGGTGGGGACGAGCAGGTCGCCCGCGACATCGCGATGCACGTCGCGGCCTTCTCCCCGTCGGTGCTCACCCGGGACGAGATCGACGCCGAGACCGTCGCGAGCGAGCGGCGCATCGCCGAGGAGACCGCCCGTGAGGAGGGCAAGCCGGAGCAGGCGCTGCCCAAGATCATCGAGGGTCGCGTCAACGGCTACTTCAAGGAGAACGTGCTGCTCGACCAGCCGTTCGCCAAGGACAACAAGAAGACGGTCGCCAAGGTGGCCGACGAGGCCGGGGCGCAGGTGACCGGCTTCGCCCGCTTCAAGGTCGGCGTCTGACGCCAGCCTGAGCGGTCGCCGGAAGGCCGGGTCCCCGTCGGGGCCCGGCCTTCCGGTCGTCCGGGATGGCGGTCAGAGCCCGAGCACGTGCGCCGCCCGGGTATGCCAGCGGGCCTGGTTCACCAGGGCGTCGCGCTCGCCGGCGTCGTGGAGCAGGCCCAGCACCAGCATCCGGAAGAGCAGCCCGCGCGCGACATCGCCGGTCGGGATGTCCAGGGACGGGTCGGCTCGTGGCGGCCTCTCAGCACGTCCCCTGCCCGCCGCGGACCGGGCGGGTCTCACCCCGCAGCCCGAACGACTCGAGCACGGACGGGGAGGGGCTGCGCATACCGGCAGTGTGCCGGGAGCCGGGGCCAGGGCGGTGCGGATCGCCGCTCCTGGGGTGGTGTGGCAGGATCGAGCGACCGCCCGGCACGACCTCAGGAGGATCCGCATGACCACGACGGTGCCCGAGCACGAGACCGCCGCCGCGCCCGAGTCCGACGACTCCCCCAGGCGGGTCCTGCTCAAGCTGTCGGGGGAGGCCTTCGGGGGCGGCAACGTCGGCGTGGACCCGGACGTGGTCAAGGGGATCGCGCACCAGATCGCCGACGCCCACCGCTCCGGGGCGGAGATCGCGGTCGTCATCGGCGGCGGCAACTTCTTCCGCGGGGCCGAGCTGCAGCAGCGGGGGATGGAGCGGGCGCGGGCGGACTACATGGGGATGCTCGGCACCGTCATGAACTGCCTGGCGCTGCAGGACTTCCTGGAGAAGGAGGGTGTCGACACCCGGGTGCAGACCGCGATCACTATGGGCCAGGTCGCCGAGCCCTACATCCCGCGCCGCGCCATGCGCCACCTGGAGAAGGGCCGCGTCGTGATCTTCGGCGCCGGCGCCGGTATGCCCTACTTCTCCACCGACACCGTGTCGGCGCAGCGGGCGCTGGAGATCAAGTGCGACCAGGTGCTCATGAGCAAGCACGGCGTCGACGGGGTCTACACCGCCGACCCGCGCACCGACGCCGACGCCCGCAAGCTGGACCGGCTCACCTTCTCCGAGGCGCTCACCGGCAACCTGCGGGTGGTGGACGCCGCCGCCTTCAGCCTGTGCATGGACAACGCGCTGCCGATGCTCGTCTTCGGCATGGACGGCGAGGACTCCATCACCCGCGCCATCAAGGGTGAGAGGATCGGCACACTCGTCACGGCGGGCTGACCCGCCGCCGCACACCGACCAGCCGCACGGGCGGCATACGCGATAAGGAGCACGACATCATGTCCGAGGTCGTCGAGATGGCCCTCCTGGAGGCCGAGGAGAAGATGGACAAGGCGCTGGACGTGGCGCGCGAGGACATGGCGTCCATCCGCACCGGCCGGGCCCACCCCGGCATGTTCAGCAAGCTCGAGGTGGACTACTACGGCGCGCCGACGCCGCTGCAGCAGCTGGCCAGCTTCAGCATCCAGGACGCCCGCACCGTGCTCATCACCCCCTACGACAGGGGCGCGATGAAGGACATCGAGAAGGCGCTGCGCGAGGCCGACCTCGGCGCCAACCCGAGCAACGACGCAACGCCATCCGCATCGTCATGCCGCAGCTCACCGAGGAGCGTCGCCGGGAATACATCAAGCTGGCGCACACCAAGGGCGAGGAGGCCAAGGTGTCGGTCCGGCACGTGCGGCGCCACGCCAAGGACCAGATCGACAAGGCCGTCAAGGACGGCGAGATCGGCGAGGACGAGGGCACCCGGGGGGAGAAGGACCTGGAGTCGCTGACCAAGCGGCACGTGGACGTCGTCGACGACATCCTCAAGCACAAGGAGGCCGAGCTGCTCGAGGTCTGAGCAGCCCGAGCCCCGGCGACCACCCACCCTCATGACGGAGCCCACCTCCGGCGCCCCGGCCCAGACCGGGGAGGCGCCGGCGACCCGTCGGGAGGCGCGCGCCGCGCAACGCGCCGCGCGTGCCGCGGAGCCCGGCCGTACGCCACGGGCCGGGCGCAACCTGCCCGCCGCCATCGGCGTGGGGGTCTTCCTGGGCGGCCTCATCATCGCCAGCCTGGTCTTCTGGAAGCCGGCCTTCGTCTACCTCGTCACCGCCGCCGCGGTCGTCGGCGTGTGGGAGCTCGTCGGGGCGCTGCGCAGCGGCCGGGTGTCCCCGCCGCTGGCGCCGGTGCTCGCCTCGGTCGGGCTGGTCCCGCTCGCCTACTACGGCGGTGCCGACGCGCTCGCCGTCGGCTTCGCGACCGCGGCCGCCCTCGTGCTGGCCTGGCGCAGCGTCGGCGACCCGGAGGACGCGGCGCGGGACGTCGCCGGCGGGGTCTTCATCGTGGCCTACGTGCCGCTGCTTGCCGGGATCACCTCGCTGATGCTCGCCCAGCCGGACGGGGTGGGCCGCATCATCACGTTCATGCTGGTCACGGTGGCCTCGGACACCGGAGGGTATGCCGTGGGCGTGCTGCGGGGGCGGACGCCGATGGCACCCTCGCTGTCGCCGAAGAAGTCGTGGGAGGGCTTCGCGGGGTCGGTCGTCACCAGCGCCCTGGTGGGCGTGGCCTGCGTGACGTTGATCCTCGACGGACCCTGGTGGGCGGGTGCCGTCGTCGGCGCCATCGCCGCAGCCTTCGCCACCGTGGGTGACCTGGCGGAGTCGGCGATCAAGCGCGACCTCGGCATCAAGGACATGGGCAGCATCCTGCCGGGCCACGGTGGCGTCATGGACCGGCTGGACTCGCTCGTCGTCACCGCGCCGGTCTGCTGGGCGCTGCTGCGGCTCTTCGTCTGAGGGATGCGGCAGGTCGGGGCCCGACCTGAGACACTGGGGGCGCCATGACCACCGAGCTCCCCACCCCCTCCACCGACCGCCCCGCCCCGGGCCAGCTGACCTTCCGCGCGCCCCGGCGCGGCAAGGCGCCCACCCACCTCGCCGACCACGACCTGGCCGGGCGCAAGGACTGGGCGCGCGAGCTGGGCATCCCCGCCTTCCGTGCCGACCAGGTCAGCCGCCACTACTTCGAACGGCTCGTCACCGACGCCGAGCAGATGACCGACCTGCCGAAGGCCGGGCGCAGCGAGCTCGTCGACGGGCTGCTCCCGCCGCTGCTCACGCCGGTCCGCACGCTGTCGGCCGACGACGGGGCGACGCTCAAGCAGGTCCACCGCCTGCACGACGGGGCGATGGTGGAGTCGGTGCTCATGCGCTACCCGGGTCGGGTGACGATGTGCATCTCCAGCCAGGCCGGGTGCGGCATGAACTGCCCGTTCTGCGCGACCGGTCAGGCCGGTCTGACGCGCAACCTGTCCACCGCGGAGATCGTCGAGCAGGTCGTCGCCGCCGCCCGCGCGCTGCGGCACGGGGACCTCTGTGGAGGCGCGGAGGAGAGCGACGAGGGTGGCGGTGACGTCCAGGAGGCGCTGCGGGTGTCCAACGTCGTCTTCATGGGGATGGGCGAGGCGCTGGCCAACTACAAGGCCTCGCTCGGTGCCGTCCACCGGCTCGTCGAGGCGGCTCCGGAGGGGCTGGGTATGTCGGCGCGCGGGATCACCATGTCCACCGTGGGGCTGGTGCCCGGGATCGACCGGCTGGCGGGAGAGGGCATACCCATGACCCTCGCGCTGTCCCTGCACGCGCCGGACGACGAGCTCCGCGACGAGCTGGTCCCGATCAACACCCGGTGGAAGGTGGACGAGGCGCTGGACGCCGCCCGACGCTACTTCGAGGCGACCGGGCGACGCGTCTCGATCGAGTACGCCCTCATCCGGGACATCAACGACCAGGCCTGGCGCGCCGACCTGCTCGGGGACAAGCTCACGCCCGCGGCCGCGGCTGGGTGCACGTCAACCCCATCCCGCTCAACCCGACGCCCGGGAGCAGGTGGACCGCCTCGCGCCGGGGTGTCGAGCAGCAGTTCGTCGAGCGTCTGCTGGCCCACGGCATCCCCACGACGGTGCGGGACACCCGCGGCTCGGACATCGACGGCGCCTGCGGCCAGCTCGCCGCCTCGGTCTGACGCCGGGGTTATCTTGGGGGAGAACGACGACGAGGGGGTCGACCGATGCCGGAGGACGTGGCCAACCCGCGCAAGGCCGAGCTGCGCCGCCTGGTGGAGCGCGCGGAGACGATCGAGCAGGAGCTCGACGACGTGCTGAGGCCGGCCCGGGACGCCCTGGCCGCCGGCGCCTGGGTGTCATCCGCCGCGCGGCCGTTCGAGGAGGGGCTGCAGGAGGCCCGACGAGATCTGCTCCGTGGCGCGGAGGCCACCACCACGGCCCTCCGGGCCGAGTGGTCGACCACGCCGGCCCGGATCCCGGCGGGGGAGCCGAGGTAGTCGTGCCCCTCACCCAGATCCACCTGGCGGCGATGCGGCGGCTCATCGAGGACGTGCGGGCCGTCGGCGACGAGGGCGAGAGCATACACCGGGAGCTCTCCGGGTTGCTGGACCAGGCGGACCTCGGCTCTAGGGACGCCGCTCCGGTGCGGACGGCCGGGGACTGGCTGATCTCGCAGGTGCCGATGCTGCGCCGCAGGCTGGCGCTGGCGGAGGAGGTCGAGGCCTCGACGCCGGGGATCCAGGCCAGCGTGCAGATCGACGAGTCGCAGCTGTCCGAGCTCACACCCGAGGAGGCCGAGGAGCTCGCGCAGGAGCTCGCCGACCAGATCGCCGACGGCCCGCACACGCAGCGGCTGGCCGACCAGCTCGGCGAACATGCGAGCGACCCCTACTTCGCCTCGGCGCTGCTCGACGCCCTGTCCCCGGAAGAGCTGGCCGCATACCTGGAGTCCGTGGACATGGAGGTGCAGCGGACCGGACAGGCCGACCTCGACTACGCCCGCACGCACGGGGGCGTCATGAGCGGGCTGCGGCTCGCCCTGCAGACCGCTGCCCGGGAGGAGGAGCTGCCCGACGGGTATGCCGAGCTCTCGCCGAGGTGATCATGACCGGGGACGGCGAGGACGCCGTCGCGCTCGCCGACTTCCTGTCCACCCAGGGGCTGCACGACGATATCGCCGTCCCCACCGCGGACGCCCGGGCGGTGATCGAGGGATACCACGAGCTGGTGGACGAGGGCGTCCTCGCCGACCCACCCGCCGCCTACCTGCGCGAGTGGCTCCAGCACGTCCAGGCCCAGGGCGGTGATCCGGTCGCGCTGGCGCAGCAGGAGGGTGTCGACGACCGGACCTTCGACACCTGGTTCGGCGATGGTGACATCGATCTCGTCCTCGACGACGGCGCGGCCCTGGCAGCGACGCCCCACGGCATCTTCATGGCGGTGGGAGAGGACCGGCTCATGCCCAGCACGACGGATCTGTTCGCCTACGAGGGTGGGACCATGTGGGGCGAGATCTTCATGGTCAACGACGAGTCGAGCGACCCGGCGGCACGGCTGAGGGACATGGTCGAGAACGACACCAAGGACCCGCCCGACTCGATCCATCCGTTGTGGCGGGTGCTACGCCACGAGGAGGTGCACGCCCAGCAGTGGGCACGGTACGGCTACTCGGGCTTCATCGCACGCTACCTGTGGCACAACCCCCTGGACCCGTGCGGTCACCCGATGGAGGAAGAGGCCGGTTTCGAGGACCGGGGATACTTCCAGTGCGTCGACTGATGCCCCGGGCGACCGTGGCTCCGCTCTTCCTGGTAGCTCTGGCGGGATGCTGGAGCGCGCCCGAGGATCCCGAGGGATCCCTCGTCGGTCTGCGCCAGGTCGACGGCCGGCTCGAGTTCTGGGCCGGGCGTGAATGCGCTGGTGTGGCCGGCGTGGACGTCACCGTGGGCGAGGACGCAAGCACGGACGCGCAGGAGTGGGGGATGGTCGCCGACGCGGGCACCGGGACGGTGGAGACCGTGGTGGTGGGGCAGCCGCCACCTGGCTTCAGCGGGGACGCTCACACCCCGACGAGCGGGGAGCAGGGTCCGGTCACCGTGGTGGTGCGCGGTGAGGACGGCACGGCCTTCTCCAGGACCACGTGGTCGGGGATGGATCTCGCGCCGCCCGCGGACGACCCGTCGGCCTGGCTCACGCCGGACGGGGAATGGGTCACCGAGGGCGATGCCGAACGCCTCGCCGACGACGGGATCGTCGCGCCGCTCTGCAGCTCCTGAGGACTGCGGGACATTCGCGCCGCCCCGGGGCACCCCGGTGCTCAGCCGCGCCCGGTCACCAGGTCGGCAGCCTCCTCGACGGTGTCGACGAGGTGCAGCGCGGCGCCCATGGACCGGCCCTGACCGAGTGCCTGGAGCAGCGGCCAGACCGGCAGCCGCTCGGTCCAGTGCTCGCGGCCCACCAGCACCACCGGCGCAGGTCCCTCCTCCCATGCGTCCACCTCGTAGTAGAGCCGGGTCGCCATCTGGAAGATCTCCTGCACCGTGCCGGCCGCGCCAGGCAGGACGACGAGGCCGCCCCGCGAGTGCGCCAGCAGCAGGTCCTCACGCAGCGCGTTGCTGAAGAACTTCGCGATGAGCTGGCCGAAGGCGTTCGGCGGCTCGTGGCCGTAGTACCAGGTCGGGATGCCCACGCTGCGCAGCCGACGCGGCACGACCGCCTCGCCCGACCTCGCCCGCAGCCCCAGCGCGGGCTCCACCCACGCGCGGACGTCCGGCGCGAAGCCGGGCACCCGGCCGAGGGAGTCGAGCGCGGTCTGCAGCAGCTCCTCGTCCGCGGCCCAGGCGCCGAGGTTGGCGGCCTCCATCGCCCCTGGCCCGCCACCGGTGAGCACCACCGCGCCGTCCTGGGCGAGGCGGTGCCCTAGCAGTGCAGCGGCGGCGAACTCCGGGGTGCCCCGTTGCAGCGCGTGCCCACCCATGACGCCGACCGCCCGCCGGTCGGTCAGCACCCCGGCGAGGGCGTCGGACATCGCGTCGTCGTGGATGGCGCGCAGCGCGGTGACGTAGGCGTCGTGCCGCAGTGCGGCGTCCTCGAACCAGCGGTAGGCCCGGGCGTCGGGCGTCTGGGCGTACCCGTCCTGCTCGAGGCCGGCATACAGCTCCTCGGCGGTGTAGAGGTGCCCGCGGTAGGGGTCGATCGGCGCCTGCGGTGCCGCGGGGAAGACCAGGGCCCCGCCGGCCCGCAGGTGGGCCTCCACCTCGTCGTCGAGCTGGCCGCCCAGGACCACCAGGCCACCCAGGTCCGCGCGCCCGAGGAGCAGCTCCCGGTCGGCGGTGAGGTCCAGGCCCTGCACCCGCAGCGGGGGGATCGGCCCGTCAGACTCCAGCCATCGCCGCCAGGTCGCCCGGTCCTCCACCTCGCGCGGGCCGTCCCCGGCCCGCGGCTCCACCCTGCGGTAGCGCACCTCCGCCGTGGGCCCGGCACCGACCCGCAGGTCGGAGACGTCCTCGCTGACGGGCTGGCGGCGCTGCATACCTCGCGACCCTATCCGCCGCCCGTCGCAGGATCGGGACCGCCGGACGGCGACGTGTGGCGCGGCGTCCGGCGCGGGTGTGTGATGGACCCATGAGCGCGATCAGCGACCCGGCGTCCCCGCAGGCCTACCGAGACCTATGCGCCGGGAGCCTGACCGACCCGGTCGACTTCTGGGGCGGGGCCGCCGGGCTCGTCGACTGGATCCACCGACCCGCCCAGGTCCTCGACGACAGGGACCCGCACTTCCCCCGCTGGTTCCCCGACGGGACCCTGAACGTCTGCTACAACGCCCTCGACCGTCACGTCGTCCACGGGCGCGCCGACCAGACCGCGCTGATCTACGACAGCCCGGTCACCGGCACCACCCGGCGCTACACGTATGCCGAGCTGCTCGACCTCGTGGCCCGCTGCGCCGGCGTGCTGCGCGACCTCGGCGTGGGGCAGGGGGACCGCGTCGTGGTCTACCTGCCGATGGTGCCGGAGGCGGTGATCACGATGCTGGCCTGCGCCCGGATCGGTGCAGTCCACTCCGTGGTCTTCGGTGGCTTCGCCCCGGCCGAGCTCGCCGCCCGGATCGAGGACGCCCGGCCCACCGTCGTGGTGTCCGCCTCGTGCGGCATCGAGCCCTCCGGCGTGGTGCCCTACAAGCCCATGCTGGACGCCGCCATCGAGCGCTCCGGGCATACCCCCGACCACTGCGTCGTCGTGCAGCGCGAGCAGCAGCCGTGCGAGCTGGGGGAGCGCGACCTCGACTGGGCCACGCTGATGCACCCGGACGCCGTCGCGCCCGCGGCGTGCGTGCCGGTGCGCGCGACCGACCCGCTCTACGTCCTCTACACCTCGGGGACCACGGGCCGGCCCAAGGGCATCGTGCGCGACAGCGGCGGGTATGCCGTCGCGCTGCGCTGGTCGATGACGCACCTCTACGGCGTGCAGCCGGGCGAGACGTGGTTCTGCGCCTCCGACGTCGGGTGGGTCGTCGGCCACTCCTACATCGTCTACGCCCCGCTGCTCACCGGGGCGACCACGGTCCTCTACGAGGGCAAGCCGGTCGGCACCCCGGACGCGGGAGCCCTCTGGCGGGTGGCCGCCGAGCACGGCGCCGTCGCGGCCTTCACCGCCCCGACGGCGATCCGGGCGGTCACCAAGCAGGACCCGGCCGGGGAGCTGATCGGCGGCCACGACCTGTCCGGCTTCCGCGCGCTCTTCCTCGCGGGGGAGCGGCTCGACCCGGACACCTGGTCGTGGGCGACCGAGCACCTCGGGGTGCCCGTCGTCGACAACTGGTGGCAGACGGAGACCGGCTGGCCGATCGCGATCAACCCGGTCGGGCCCGACGGCGCGCTCTTCGAGATCCGTCCGGGCAGCCCCGGACCGCCGACCGTGGGCTACGACGTCCGCGTGCTCGACCCGCAGGGGGTGGAGGTACCGGCCGGCACGGAGGGCGCCATCTGCCTGCGGCTGCCGCTGCCGCCCGGGACGTTGCCCACGCTGTGGCAGGACGACCAGCGCTTCGTCGACTCCTACCTGTCCGCCCACGAGGGCTACTACCTGTCCGGGGACGGAGGGTATGTCGACGACGACGGCTACGTCTTCGTCATGGGGCGCACCGACGACGTGCTCAACGTCGCCGGTCACCGGCTCTCGACCGGCTCGCTGGAGGAGGCGCTGGCGGGGCACCCGGCGGTGGCCGAGTGCGCGGTCATCGGCGTCGCCGACGACCTCAAGGGCCAGGTCCCCCGGGCCCTGGTGGTGCTCAAGTCGGGGACCGACACCGGTGAGGCCGGGGCGGCCCGGCTGCGGGAGGAGCTCGTCGCGCGGGTGCGCTCCGAGGTGGGGGCGGTCGCCGCGCTGCGGCGAATCGACGTCGTGGACGCGCTGCCCAAGACCCGGTCGGGCAAGATCCTGCGGCGCACGATGCGGCAGATCGCCGACGGGGAGACGCCGATGGTGCCGTCCACCATCGAGGACCATGGCGTCCTCGACACCCTGCGGACGGTCCTCCGCGGGTAGCGTCGGCGTACCGGTCCGTGACGGACGACGTCCCGGGCCTGTGGACAAGTTCTGCGGCGGAGCCGCCGACCTGCCTAGCCTCGACACCGAGCCGGACGCTCCAGGTCCGGACCGACAGGGAGGGGCGCAGATGGCAGACGTCGTGCGCGTGGACGGCGACCAGCTGGCCGCCGCGGCGCAGCAGCAGGACGGGGCAGGGGCCGCGCTGGAGGACCTCGCCGACGGGGTCGCGCGGGTGCTGACGATGGTCGCGCACGGGGCGGGCGAGGGTGCGCTGGCGCAGGCTGCCCAGGCCGTGACCGGGCGCTGGCGCGGCGGGCTGCACGAGTTGGGGCAGCAGTGCAGGTCGCTCGCGCGGGCCACCCGGCAGGCGCGGGAGGACTACCTGCTCGTCGAGCGGCTCCTCAGCGGCGGGTGGCGTGCGCACGGACCGGCGGGGTGGACGCCGTGACCGGCTCGGTGCTGACCGTCTCGCCGGAGGAGCTGGAGCGGGCAGCACGGTTGCTGCGCGAGGCAGGAGCCCAGATCGAGTCCGTGGCCGAGCAGGTGCTGGGCAGCAGCCCCACGGAGGGCGGATGGTCGGGCCTGGCCGCGTGGCAGGCCCGCGCCCGCGTGCAGACCGTGCACCGGGTGACCCGGTCCGCGGCACGGCCCTCGCAGCACGCTGCGCGCGCCGTGGCCGAGTGCGCCTCGGCGGCACGTGGCGCCACCGAGGAGGTGCTCCGGTGGCAGCGGGCCGGGGAGCGCGCGGCGGGGGAGTCTGCGGCCCTGCGTGCGCCCGGGCCGCCGCCGGAGCCTGCGCTCGAGGCCCTGTGGCGGCGACGGCTCGAGCAGCTGGAGCAGGAGGTGCAGACCGCGCACCGGCGGGTCCAGGAGGTCGAGGAGGACTTCCGCACCACGCAGGAGCGCAGCGCGCAGCAGGTCCGGGAGGCCGTGGACCTCTTCGACGACGTGCGCCGGGTCGCCGAGGTCCCGAAGAAGGCACTCGCCGCCGTGGGGTATGCCTGGGGCACCGTCGAGCGGGTGGTGCGGACCACGCAGGTGGTGATCCACAGGGCCCGGGCCCGGTGGGCCCGCGCCCTGCAGGTGCGTCAGGTGGCCCTGCGGCGCGCCCAGCGGGCGCTGGCCCGGCTGCGCGCGCTGGGCCGGCTGCGGGACGCGCCGAAGCTGCTGTCGCGGGTCCGTCTGGTCCCCGGTCCGGTCGGGATGGTCGCGGCGTGGTTCACGGCCTGGTCGGACGTGAAGGACGGCGGCGGCTACTCCGGGTGGCGGGGCGACGTCACGCGGGTGCTGGCCGGTGGTGGGTTGATCGGGGGTGTGCTCGTCGTGGCCACCCCGGTCGTGCCCGTGGCCGGCCCGATCGGAGTGGGGCTGCTGGCCGCCTACCAGGCGTGGTCGGCCGGCAACGCCGCGGTCGACGGTGCCGTCATCGCCGCTCGCTACCTGCGCCGGGAGGCCCCGCGGCTGGCGCGGCGGGTGGGGGAGGCGACGGTGCGGGCGCACGGCCGGGCGCTCACCCGGCTGCGGTCGGCGCGGGTGGCGCTCGGCCGCGCCAGGAGCGCCCTGACCCACGAGGTCGGGCGCCGGGTCTCCGACGTCCGCGAGACGGTGGCGCCGGTGCTGGAGCCGCTGCGCGACCCGCGCCACCGGGTCGTGGGGCTGCCGCCCGGGGCGCCGCTGCGCCTCCCCGCCCGGGAGCTGGTCGACCAGGTCGTCGGGCGGCTGCCCGACATCGAGCCGGTCCGGGACTGGTGGCGTCAGCTGGGGGACCCGATCCTCATGCCGGTCGTCCCCCTCCCACAGAAACTCCCGGTGCCGGTGGACCTGGGCCGGTGGGGACCGTGACCGGCGTCGATCCCTCCGCGGCCGAGGTGCCGGGCGTGGGCACCGGCCCGCTGCTCGTGGTCACGCCCGAGGAGCTCGACCTGCTCGAACGGGCGCACGCGGCCCACCTCGGGCTCGACCCGCAACCTGAGCCGCTGACGGAAGGCGCAGACCTCCAGCGGCGCGAGGGTGCCCGGGACGAGGCGCTGCGCTCGCTCCAGGGGCGTGGCCTGCTCGACGCCCACGGTCGGCTCGTCGAGGACCAGCCGCTGGCCGAGCTGGTGCTCCTGCTGCTCGACGTGCGGCTCGGCGCCCGCGCGCTCCTGGTCGTCGAGCGGCGGCTGGCAGGCGCGGAGGACCGTCCCGACCTGCGACTGCTGCACCTGATCGAGGCCGGGGGAGTGGTCGAGGACCAGCACCACACCGGCTGGCACGGTCTCAACCTGTGCCTCGAGCCGTCCGAGCTGGCCGACCGGGCCCTCGCGCCGGTGCTGCCACCGGACGCGGTGGCCGGGCAGGGCGAGGCGATGGTCCTCGACCTCGGCGATCCCGACGCCGCGGCGGCGCGGTTGCGGGCATCGGTGCTCGCGGAGCTCACCTTGGTGCGGCCCGAGCCCGTCGCGGGCGCGGAGCCCGGTCCAGGGTCCACCCCCGAGGTCGGCCCGGAGGAGTCGGTCCTGCTGGCGGTCGGCGAGCACGGCTGCCACCTGGCCCGGCCCGGGACCGGCACCGACGGGGAGGTCGGCGGGCCGGTCTTCGAGCCCGTCACGCCCGGCGACGTGCGTGACCTCGTGGGGGGGTGGGTGGAGCGCGTCGTGGAGCCGGTCGCGCCGGACGGCATACCGTAGGCCGGTGAGCGACCACGCCCCCGAGCCGCAGCAGGGCTGCTGACCCGCACCGTGCTGCTGCGGATGGCGGTCTTCCTCAGCCTCAGCGCCGGGACGCCCGCCTCGATCGCCCCGGTGCGCGGCCCGCTCCGGCTTGACCAGTGCGCCGCTGTGCACGCGGTGCGCCACTTCCTGGACACGGGACGGCTGACGATGGCGCAGGCCGAGACCGAGCTCGACGCCATCCGGGCCCTCCCGCACCCCTACCCCCGCCTGGGTGCGTCACCTCGGCCTCATGGGGGTGTCGGTCGAGATCTCGCTCATCCTGCAGCCCGGCCTGCCCGACGTCGCCGTCGCCGCGCTCGGGTCACCCGTGGTGAGCCTGCTCCTCACGCAGTCCGGGCGGCACACGCTGCTCGGCTCGCTGCTGCCCTCGCTGGCCGCCTTCGCCGTGGCGCTGCTGGGACGCTTCCGGGAGGACGTGCCGCGGCTCGTGGCCTTCCTGCCCTCCTTCTGGCTGCTCGTCCCCGGGACCGTGGGTCTCAGGGGGGGGTCAGCCAGATCGGGGTCGGCACCGGGGACGGCGCGACGCTGCTGGGGACCGTCGGGATCGTGGCCTCGATCGCGCTCGGCCTGCTCATCGGCTCCGCGCTGGCGCTCCCGGTGTCCCGGCCGCCACCTGGCGGCGCCGCACGGCACAATGAACCGGTGAGTCCACGGAGCCTGACCCTGCTCGGGTCGACCGGATCGATCGGCACCCAGGCGATCGACGTCGTCCGCGCCCACCCGGACCGGTTCCGGGTGCAGGCGCTCGCCGCGGGCGGGGGAGACCTGAGATCGCTCGCCCGGCAGGCGGCCGAGCTGCGGGTCGACCAGGTGGCGATCGCCAGGGACGACACCGGCGCGCGTTCCGAGCTGGCCGACGCCCTGGACGAGGCGGCCCGGGCCGCCGGGCTCCGGGCATACCGTCCCGAGATCCACACCGGGCCGGACGCCGCCGAGCGGGTGGCGGGCCAGGGTGCGGACGTCGTGCTCAACGGCATCACCGGGAGCATCGGGCTGCGTCCCACCCTCGCCGCGCTCGCCGCCGGGAGCACGCTGGCCCTCGCCAACAAGGAGTCCCTGATCGTCGGGGGCACCCTGGTGACGCGGGCGGCCCGACCCGGCCAGATCGTGCCGGTCGACTCCGAGCACAGCGCCATCGCCCAGGCGCTGCGCGCCGGGGCGCGCGGCGAGGTCCGCAGGCTCGTGCTCACCGCCAGCGGGGGTCCCTTCCGTGGTCGGTCCCGCGCCGAGCTGGCCGACGTCACGCCGCAGGAGGCGCTGGCCCACCCCACCTGGGACATGGGGCAGGTAATCACCACCAACTCCGCGACACTGGTCAACAAGGGCCTGGAGGTGATCGAGGCGCACCTGCTCTTCGACGTGCCCTTCGACGCGATCGAGGTGGTGGTGCATCCCCAGTCGATCGTGCACTCCATGGTCGAGTTCGTGGACGGCTCGACCCTCGCGCAGGCCTCGCCGCCGACGATGCACATCCCCATCGCCCTCGGTCTGTCCTGGCCGGAGCGGTTGGCCGACGTCGCTCCGGCGTGCGACTGGACCCGGGCCTCCACGTGGGACTTCCTGCCGCTGGACGACGAGGCCTTCCCCGCGGTGCGGCTGGCCGAGCAGGTGGGACGGATAGGGGGCACCGCTCCCGCGGTCTACAACGCCGCCAACGAGGTCTGCGTCGCCGCCTTCCACGAGCACCGCCTGCCCTTCCTCGGCATCGTCGACGTGGTCGCCGAGGTCGTCGACGAGCACGTCGGCGGGAACTCCGCGTCGCCGTCAGGGGTTGACCTGACGGTGGAGAAGGTGCTCGCCGCCGACGGCTGGGCGCGCGAGGCCGCCGCGCGTAGCATCGACCGACGTCCCCGGGACTGACGAGGAGTTCGCCGCATGCTGTACCTGCTCGGTGTGGTCGTGGTCTTCGTCGGCATCGCCGCGTCGATCGCGCTGCACGAGATCGGGCACCTCGTCCCGGCCAAGCTCTTCCGCGTGCGGTGCACGCAGTACATGGTCGGCTTCGGCCCGACACTGTGGTCGACCCGGCGCGGGGAGACGGAGTACGGCCTCAAGGCGATCCCGCTCGGTGGCTACGTCCGGATGATCGGGATGTTCCCGCCCCGCCCCGGTGACGACGGACGGGTGCGCGCGAGCAGCTCCAACCCGCTGCACCTCATGATCGAGCAGGCCCGCCAGGACTCGCTGGAGGAGGTCCGGCCCGAGGACACCGACCGCGTCTTCTACAAGCTGCCGGTGTGGAAGCGGGTGGTCGTCATGGCGGGCGGCCCGCTGATGAACCTCGCGATCAGCGCCGTGCTCATCACGCTACTGATGACGATGCAGGGCCCCGCCTTCGTCCGACCGGTCGTCAGCGAGGTCGCTCCCTGCGCCAACACCGTCGTCACCGACGAGGACTGCACCGGGCAGGAGCCCTCGCCCGCGGCCGCAGCCGGTTTCGAGGTCGGGGACACCATCGTCTCGGTCGACGGCACGCCCGTGGACGACTGGGCCGACACCACGTATGCCATCCAGAACGCCGGCGAGCAGGCCACCTTCGTGGTGGACCGGGACGGTGCCCGGCAGGAGCTGACGGCGGATCTGGTGCTGCGGGAGCGCCCGCTGGTCGGCGCGGACGGGCTGCCCGTGCTCGACGAGCAGGGCGAGAACGTCTACGGGGAGGTCGGCTTCCTCGGCGCCTCGCCCACGATCGTGCACGAGCCGCAGCCGATCACCGCGGTCCCCGGCATGGTCGGGGAGATGTTCACCGGCACGGCACGCATCGTGCTCACGCTGCCGCAACGTCTCGTGGACGTCTCCCAGGCGGCCTTCGGCACCGAGGAGCGCGACCCGAACGGACCGATGTCGGTGGTGGGTGTCGGCCGGGTCGCCGGCGACGTCACGCAGAACGGCATCGAGGGCTTCGTGGAGAGCGCCGGGGAACGCTTCTGGCTGCTGGTCTCGGTCCTCGCCTCGCTCAACATGGCGCTGTTCGTGTTCAACCTCATCCCGCTGCTGCCGCTGGACGGCGGCCACGTCGCCGGGGCCCTCTGGGAGGGGGCGAAGAAGACCTGGGCGCGGATCTTCCGGCGTCCGGACCCGGGTCCGGTCGACACCGCGGCCGCGCTCCCCATCGCCTACGCCGTCGCCATCGGTCTGCTCGGCATGACCGTCCTGCTCATCTACGCCGACATCGTGCGGCCGATCCAGCTCGGCTGAGGTGTCCAGCGACCACCCAGGGATCCGTCAGCGATGGGTGCGACAATGACCGCATGACTGCTGGTGTCCCCATCTCCCTCGGTATGCCCTCGGCCCCGCCGCCCGTGCTCGCGCCCCGCCGTCCGACCCGCAAGATCAAGGTCGGCAAGGTCGAGGTCGGGGGCGACGCACCGGTGTCGGTGCAGTCGATGACCACGACCCCGACGACCGACATCAACGCCACGCTGCAGCAGATCGCCGAGCTGACGGCCACCGGCTGCGACATCGTCCGGGTGGCCTGCCCCACCCAGGACGACGCCGACGCCCTGCCCGCCATCGCGCAGAAGTCCCAGATCCCGGTCATCGCCGACATCCACTTCCAGCCGAAATACGTCTACGCCGCGATCGACGCGGGCTGCGCGGCCGTGCGGGTCAACCCCGGCAACATCCGCAGGTTCGACGACCAGGTCAAGCAGATCTCGCAGGCCGCCAAGGACGCGGGGGTCTCGCTGCGCATCGGTGTCAACGCCGGGTCGCTGGACAAGCGGCTGCTGGAGAAGTACGGCAAGCCCACGGCCGAGGCGCTCGTCGAGTCCGCGGTGTGGGAGGCCAGCCTCTTCGAGGAGCACGACTTCCACGACTTCAAGATCTCGGTGAAGCACAACGACCCGGTCGTCATGGTCCGGGCCTACGAGATGCTCTCCGAGCGGGGGGACTGGCCGCTGCACCTCGGCGTCACCGAGGCCGGCCCGGCCTTCCAGGGCACGATCAAGTCCTCGGTCGCCTTCGGCTCCCTGCTCTCGCGGGGCATCGGCGACACGATCCGGGTCTCGCTGTCGGCCCCGCCGGTCGAGGAGGTCAAGGTGGGCAACCAGATCCTGCAGAGCCTCAACCTCAAGCCCCGCAAGCTGGAGATCGTGTCCTGCCCGTCCTGCGGTCGCGCGCAGGTCGACGTCTACACCCTGGCCGACGAGGTGACCGCCGGTCTGGAGGGCATGGAGGTCCCGCTGCGCGTCGCGGTCATGGGGTGCGTCGTCAACGGCCCCGGCGAGGCCCGGGAGGCCGACCTCGGTGTGGCCTCCGGCAACGGCAAGGGCCAGATCTTCGTCAAGGGCGAGGTCATCAAGACGGTGCCCGAGAGCCAGATCGTCGAGACCCTCATCGAGGAGGCCTCCCGGATCGCCGAGGAGATGGGCGAGGGTGAGGCCGGGGACGAGGTCGCCGGCTCGCCGACCGTCACCGTCGGGTAACCCGCTCGACACACGGGACCGGTAACGTCTGGTCATGGCGCCCGACCCCATCAGCCGGCAGACCGCCCGCCAGTCGACGTGGCACGAGGTGTGCCAGGCCTACCACTTCGTGGAGCGGGCCGACCTCACGGTGGTGCACGAGCACATGCCGCCGGGCACGGCGGGCAATCCGCACAGCCACCAGGCTCGCGCCAGTTCTTCTACGTCCTGGCCGGGACGGGCACGATGACGCTCGGCCAGCGCGAGGTGCCGGTGCCGGCGGGGTCGGGCATCGAGGTGCCACCGCGCACGCACCACTACATGCGCAATGACGCCGAGGACGACCTGGAGATGATCGTCGTCACGGCACCCCGGGCGAGCGGCACGCCGCACGTCAGGGAGCGTCCGCTGGGCCGGGACCGTGGCGGGCTCGTCGTGGGCTCCCACCTGCGCCACACGCGCTCCGGCGACCTCTCGACGGTGGTGCGCTTCGAGGAGGCCATGGACACCAGCCCCTTCCTCGGGCAGGGCGGCCTCGACTGGCACAGCGCGGCGCTGGACGACCCGGACCTGGAGCACTGGGTGCTGGTGGACCGGCTCGACCGGGTCATCGCCTTCGGCGTCCTCGTCGGCGTGAGCGAGGGCGACGTCGTCGAGATCCGGCGCATGGTGGTCGCGCCCGAGGGCCGGGGGCAGGGCCTGGGCCGGTTGCTGCTGCGGCAGCTGCTCGAGCACGCCCTGGCCAACCCCGGGGTGCACCGCGTGTGGCTCGACGTCAGCGCTGACAACACCCGCGCGCGGTCGCTCTACCGCGCGGTCGGATTCGTGGAGAAGCAGCCACCCGACTGGGCCACGCTGCTCGAGAACGGCGTCTACATGGAGTGGGGGGACACCCGCCTATCCTGAGGCGGTGAGTGCGCCCGGATTCCTGCCCCTGCGACAGCTCGTGCTGGTCGACCTGCTGGGGCTGCTGCTCGCGGTGCGGCCGGGGGAGCGTGCCGTCGTGGCCCTGGACGGGCCGGACGGGGTGGGCAAGAGCCATCTGGCGCGCGAGCTCGCGGCGCTGGCACCGCACGTGGCCGGCCGGGAGCTGCACGTGGTCTCGGTCGACGGCTTCCACCACCCCGCCGCGCACCGGCACGCCCGCGGCAGTACGGGGACGACCTGCTACGAGGACTCCTACGACTACGACGCCCTGCGCCGGGCTGTCCTGTGGCCGTTCCGCGCCGGCCAGGACGTCGTGCCGGCCGTCTTCGACGTCGCCCGCGACGTCCCGGTCTTCCCCGAGCCGGTGCCCCTGGCCGCGGACGCCGTGCTCCTCGTCGAGGGCGTCTTCCTGCGCCGCCCCGAGCTGCGCGGCGAGTGGGACGCCACCGGTCTGGTCAGCGCCCCGCCCTCGGTGACCGTGCCGCGCGGCAACGCCCGCTTCCCCCGCCTCGCCAGGGCGGACGATCCCGCCGACGAGTCCAACGCGCGCTATGTTGAGGCCCAGGAGATCTACCGGCTGCAGTCCCGCACCTGGGCCCCCGACTGGATCCTGGACAACACCGACCTCCAGCGCCCCGAGCTGGTCTGGCCGGACCCCGACGAACCGCAGTGGTTCGAGCAGTGACGAGGAGCTGACCGCATGCCCCTGGCGCCCGTGCCCTACCGCGTGTCCCGGACGACCCGCATCGAGGCAGCACCCGAGCGGGTCTTCACCGAGCTCGTCGACTTCCGCCGCTGGCGGGACTGGTCGCCGTGGGAGGGTGTGGACCCCGACATGGAGCGCTCCTACTCGGGTCCGAAGTCGGGCGTGGGCTCGGGGTATGCCTGGGACGGCGACAAGCAGGCGGGGTCGGGGTCGATGACCATCACGAGTGCGCAGCGCCCCTCGCGGGTGGACCTGGACCTCCACTTCGAGAAGCCGTTCCCCTCCGACAACGTCATCCGCTTCGACCTGGACCCGGAGGACGGGGGTGCGGCGACGATGGTGACCTGGAGCATGTCGGGGGAGCACACCGGCCTCATGCGCGTCCTGGGCCGGGTGATGTCGATGGACAGGCTGGTCGGCAAGGACTTAGAGAAGGGACTGGCCCAGCTCAAGGACCTCATCGAGCCCTGACCCACCGAGCGCCGCTCGTGGTTGCTCTGCGCCCCACCGAGCGTCGCTCGTGGTTGCCGGAGGGCAACCATTCGCGACGCTCGGTGGGTCAGAGGACCTTGGCGAGGAAGTCCTGGGTGCGGGCCTGCTGCGGGTGGCCGAGCACCTCGCGCGGGTCGCCCTCTTCGACGATGACGCCGTCGGCCATGAAGACCAGCTTGTCGCCGACCTCGCGGGCGAAGCCCATCTCGTGCGTGACGACCATCATCGTCATGCCCTCGGCGGCCAGCGTCTTCATGACGTCGAGCACGTCGCCGACGAGCTCGGGGTCCAGGGCCGAGGTCGGCTCGTCGAAGAGCATCATGTCCGGGTCCATCGACAGCGCCCGCGCGATGGCGACCCGCTGCTGCTGGCCACCGGACAGGTGCGCCGGGTAGGCGTCGACCTTCTCGGTCAGCCCGACCCGCTCCAGGTTGGCCCGCGCGACCTGCTCGGCCTCCTTGCGCCCGCGCTTCTTCACCCGCTGCTGGGCGATGGTGAGGTTGCGCAGGACGGTCATGTGGCTGAAGAGGTTGAACTGCTGGAAGACCATGCCGATCCGGGAGCGGACGCGTCCAGCTCGGTCTCCGGGTCGGTGATGTCGATGCCCTCGATGAGCACCTGTCCGGCGGTGGGCTCCTCCAGCCGGTTGACGCACCGCAGCAGCGTGGACTTGCCCGAGCCGGACGGGCCGATGACGCAGACCACCTGGCCGGATTCCACGTGGAAGTCGATGCCGGTGAGCACCTCGTTGTCGCCGAAGGACTTGTGCAGGTCGCGGACCTCGATCGCGGGGGCGCCCGGGTCGACCTGCTGGGTGGGGTGGAGTGCCGTCATGTCAGCGGGACCTCTTCTGTCGGCGCTCCAGCCAGGCGACCAGCTGGGTGAGCGGCAGCGTGATCGCGAGGTAGAGCAGGCAGGCGAAGACCAGCGACGTCGCCGTCCCGGTGGAGGGTCCGCTGGTCATGAAGTCCCGGGCCATCGTCGTGAGCTCCTTCTCGTTGACGGCCATCCCGACGACGAAGAGCAGCGAGGTGTCCTTGATGAGGATGACCAGCTCGTTGGTCAGCGGGGGGACCACGATGCGCAGCGCCTGCGGCATGACGACGGTGGCCATGGTCCAGGGACCGTTCATGCCCAGGGACCGGGCCGCCTCGGTCTGCCCCTTGGGGACCGCCTCGATGCCGGCGCGCAGCGTCTCGGCCATGTAGGCGCCGGCCACGAGCATGAGGGCGACCAGCCCAGCGCCGATGGTGCCGCCCGGGGGGCGCCATCCGAAGGCGATGGGCACACCGAAGGCCATGAAGAGGATGACGACCAGGGCAGGCAGCCCGCGGAACAGCTCGATGTAGGCGGTGGCCATCCAGCGGAACGGGGCGATGGGTGCCAGCTTCATCAGCACGAGGACCAGCGCCAGCACGAAGCCGCCGACGAAGGAGATCAGCGTGTAGAGGACGGTGTTGCGCGCGCCGACGGTGACGAAGTCCTGCCAGTTCTCGGTGAAGCCCTCGCGCATGAAGAAGTTGCTCGCGATCGCCTCCCGGTCGGCGACCAGGACGAGGCCACCGACCAGGAGGACGAAGAGGGCGTACAGCGAGAGCCGGACACCCCGCTGCCGCTGGGTGCGGGTCAAGGAAGGCATCTGCGTCGTCGACTCAGCCCTCGGCGCTGAAGTAGGTGTCGTAGATGGTGTCGTAGTCGCCGCTGTCGCGCAGCGCGCTCAGCTGCTCGTTGACCGCATCCACCAGGCCGGTATTGTCCTGCTGCATGGCGAAGCGTACTGCTCGTCGGTGGAGTACTCCTCGACGATCGTGAAGCCGCCCTGGCGGGCGTTCTCCACGTTGACCGGCAGGTCCTGCAGGATGGCGTCGACCTGGCCGGCCTGGATCGCCTGGAACATCTCGGGGTTGCCCGGGAAGGCGGTGATGGTGGCGTCCGCGGCGTTCTCCTGCGCGTAGGCCTCGCCGGTGGTCGACTGCTGCACGGCGACCCTGGCCCCGGCGAGGTCGTCGATGCTGGCGATGTCGGAGTCCTCGGGGACGAGCAGCGACTGCTGGGAGTCGTAGTAGCCCTCGGAGAAGGCGAGGTTCTGCTGCCGGTCCTCGGTGATCGTCATGGCCGAGGCCGCGACGTCGCAGTCACCGGAGTTCAGCGCCAGGCCCGACTCGAGGGCGTCGAAGGAGGAGTCCTTGACCTCGAGCTCCAGCTCGAGCCCGTCGGCGATGGCCTGCATCAGGTCGATGTCGAAGCCGCTGTAGCCGGACTCGGTGGAGGAGTCCTCCATCTCGAACGGCTCGTAGGGGACCTCCGAACACACCGTCAGCGTGCCCTCGGTGATGAGCTCCATCTCGGCGGTGCCGGCCTCACCGCCGGAACCGGAGTCGTCGGAGCCACCGTCGTCGGAGCCGCAGGCGGTGAGGGAGAAGGCCAGGGCGCTGGCCGCGATCACGGGAAAGAGCGAGTTCTTCGTCATGGGCGCACCATACGTCCGGCCCGGGCGAGACATGCTCACCCGGGCCGGATCGTGACCGAATCGATGCCTGTCAGGCGTCGTCCGCGGCCTCCTCGACCGCCTCCTCGGCGGCCTCGGCGTCCTCGTCCATCCAGTCGAAGGTCTTGGTGACCGCCTTCTTCCACTGGCGCAGGAGCCGCTCGCGCTCGGCCTCCTTCATCTGCGGGCTCCAGCGCTGGCCCTCCTCCCAGTTGTCCACGACGTCCTGCTCACCGGAGAAGAAGCCGACGGCGATGCCCGCGGCATACGCCGCGCCCAGCGCCGTCGTCTCCGCCACCTTCGGGCGGACCACGTCCACGCCGAGGATGTCGGCCTGGAACTGCATGAGCGTCTCGTTGGCGACCATGCCGCCGTCGACGCGCAGCTCGGTGAGGTCGACGCCGGAGTCGGCGTTCATCGCGTCGGACACCTCCCGCGTCTGGAAGGCGGTGGATTCCAGCGCCGCCCGGGCGATGTGATTCTTGTTGACGTAGCGCGTCAGCCCGACGATCGCGCCGCGGGCGTCGTCCTTCCAGTAGGGCGCGAAGAGCCCGGAGAAGGCCGGCACGATGTAGCACCCGCCGTTGTCGTCGACCTGGGTCGCGAGATTCTCGATCTCCGGGGCCTCCTTGATGAGCCCGATGTTGTCCCGCAGCCACTGCACCAGCGAACCGGTCACGGCGATCGAGCCCTCGAGGGCATACACCGCATCCTGGTCCCCGATCTTGTAGCAGACCGTGGTGAGCAGACCGTTCTCGCTGGGGACGATCTCGGTGCCGGTGTTGAGCAGCATGAAGTTGCCCGTGCCGTAGGTGTTCTTGCTCATGCCCTTCTCGAAGCAGGCCTGCCCGAAGGTGGCGGCCTGCTGGTCACCGAGGATCCCGGCGATCGGCACCCTGAGCTTGGTGCTCTCGCCGTAGACCTCGGCCGAGGACTTGATCTCCGGCAGCATGGAGGTGGGTATGCCCATGTCGCCGGCGACCTTCTCGGACCAGGAGAGCGACTTCAGGTCCATGAGCATGGTGCGAGAGGCGTTGGTCACGTCGGTGACGTGCACACCGCCCTCCGTGCCACCGGTGAGGTTCCACAGCACCCAGCTGTCGGTGTTGCCGAAGAGCAGGTCCCCGGCCTCCGCGCGGTCCTTGGCCCCCTCGACGTTGTCGAGGATCCACTTGACCTTGGGGCCGGAGAAGTAGGTCGCCAGCGGCAACCCGCAGATGTCCTTGTACTTGTCCGCGCCGTCGTCACCACCCAGCTCGGCGACGATCTTGTCGGTCCGGGTGTCCTGCCAGACGATGGCGTTGTAGACCGCCTCACCGGTGTTCTTGTCCCACACCACCGCCGTCTCGCGCTGGTTGGTGATGCCGATCGCCGCGAGGTCGTCGTTGCCGAGACCGCCCTTGCCGAGCGCGGTGCCGATGACCTCCTTGGTGTTCTCCCAGATCTCGGCCGGGTCGTGCTCCACCCAGCCGGCCTTGGGGAAGATCTGCTCGTGCTCCTTCTGACCGACCGAGTGGATCTCGCCGCTCTTGGTGAACACGATGGCTCGGGTGCTGGTCGTTCCCTGGTCGATGGCCAGGACGTAGTCAGCCATGGACTTGCTCCTTCACGTCGTTGTGCATGGTCGATGGGGGAGTGCGGTCAGCCGTAGAGGGCAGCCACGAGACCGGCGATGACACCGCCGATGAGCGGCCCGACGACCGGCACCCAGGAGTAGCTCCAGTCGCTGCTGCCCTTGCCGGGGATGGGCAGGACCGCGTGCGCGATGCGGGGGCCGAGGTCTCGTGCGGGGTTGATGGCATACCCGGTGGGTCCACCGAGGCTGGCGCCGATGCCGACGACGAGCAGCGCCACCGCGAGCGGGCCGAGCTCGTTCGGCGTGTTGCCGAACATGATGACGACGAAGACCAGCACGAAGGTGCCGATGATCTCGGTCGCGAGGTTCCACCCGTAGTTCCGGATCTCCGGCCCGGTGGAGAAGACGCCCAGTTTCGCCGCGGGGTCGCCGTCGGCGTCGAAGTGCTGCTTGTAGGCGACCCAGCACAGCACCGCGCCGAGGAAGGCGCCGAGCATCTGGGCGGCGAGGTAGACGACCATGTTGCCGACGTTGGCGGCGACACCGGGCGCGAACTCCTCGGCCCCGTTGGCCAGCAGACCCACGGTGACCGCCGGGTTGATGTGCGCCCCGGACTTGTAGGCGGTGAACACGCCGGCGAAGACGCCGAGGCCCCAGCCGAAGTTGATGAGCAGCCAGGCGGCGCTGGCACCACCGCCGGTGCCCTTGGTCTTGGGCAGGATCGCGTTGGCGACCACGCCGCAGCCCAAGAGCAGCAGCATCATGGTGCCGAGCACCTCGGAGACGAAGATCTCTCCCACGGGATGTTTCCTTTCGTGTCACCTACGGGTCCGGGCGGGCGCTCGGTCCCGTCAGTCGGACGCCTCGGCGCCCGAGCCCATCGCCTGCAACGGGGCGACCTCACCGAGGTCCGCTCGCACGCGGGCGGCGCTCTGGTCGTCCGGCTCGGCCGCCGCGGCGATCTCCGCCTCGGCGCGCGCCGTGTAGGCCTCGATCTCGGACTGCGTCCGCGCCTCGTCCCACCCGAGCTCGGCCGCGGCGATCGCCGCGATCTCGGGCACGGCGTGCAGACCCTTGTCGGGGGCCTCGTAGATGAGTCGGGTGCGGCGCATCATGAGGTCCTCGAGGTGCAGCACGCCCTCGGTGCGGCAGGCGTGGGCGACCTCGGCCCGCAGGTAGGCCGTCGAGTGCTCGAGCGTCTGCGCGAGCGAGGGATCCTGCTCGATCATCGCCAGGAGCTCCTCGAGGAGCGAGCCGTAGCGGTGCAGCAGGTGGTCGGTCATCTGCTCGGACCAGCCGAACTGCTCGCGCAGCGCGGGCATCCGGCGGCGCATCGCGGCCTCGCCCACAGCGCCGAGCAGCGGGATCTGGTCGGTGATGCAGGGCAGCTCCGCGGCGCGACCGCCGAGGGCGAAGTCGACGGCGTCCTTGGCCATGACGCGGTAGGTCGTGAGCTTGCCGCCACCGATGACGGTGAGGCCGGGCACCGGGCTGGCGACGGTGTGCTCCCGGCTGACCTTCGCCGAGTCGGTGCCCTCCTTGGTGCCGGGCTGGAGCAGCGGCCGCAGACCGGCATACCAGCGACGACGTCGTCGCGGGTGAGCGTGGTCTTGAGGACCGCGTTGGCGTGGTCCAAGACGTAGTCGATGTCCGCCGCCGTGGCCACCGGGTTCTGCCGGTCCAGCTCCCACGGCGTGTCGGTGGTGCCGAGGATCCAGTAGCGCGACCACGGGATGAAGAAGAGCACCGACTTCTCGGTCTGCAGGAACAGTCCTGAGGTGCCCTGGATGCGCTCGCGCGGGATGACCAGGTGTATGCCCTTGGACGCCAGGACGTTGAGCCCGCCGTCGGTGTCGGCCAGGTCGGAGACGTCGTCGGTCCACACCCCGGTGCAGTTGATGATGTGCCGGGCGCGCGCCTCGAAGCGCTCCCCGGTCTCGAGGTCGGCCAGCTCGGCCCCGATCGCGGTGCCGTGCTCGTCCTTGACGACGCGGACCACCTCGGTCCGGCTGGCGGCGTGCGCGCCGTAGGTGTGGGCCGTCCGGACCAGCGTCGACACGAGCCGTGCGTCGTCCACCGTCGCGTCGTAGTACTTCACGGCACCGATCGCGGTGTCGTGCCGCAGGTCCGGGAACTGCTTGCTCAGGCCGCCTCGCGTCGTGTGCTGGTGGATGGGCAGCGCACGGCGCCCGGGCATGATGTTGGCGAGCAGGTCGTAGAGGGTGACGCCGGCTCCGTAGTAGGCGCGCTGCCAGACGCGGTGCTCCAGCGGGATGAGGAAGGGCATCGGCTTGACCAGGTGCGGTGCCAGGGTCTTGAGCAGCAGCCCGCGCTCGGTGAGCGCTTCGTGGACCAGCTTGAAGTCCAGCATCTGCAGGTAGCGCAGGCCGCCGTGCACCAGCTTGGTGGACCACTGCGAGGTCCCCGAGGCCCAGTCCTGGGCCTCGACGATGGCGGTCGACAGGCCGCGGGTTGCGGCGTCCAGGGCGGTCCCCGCCCCGGTCACGCCACCGCCGATGACCAGCACGTCGAGCGGTTCACCACCCGTCGCGGAGTCGCGGAGCGCCCGGAGGGCCTGCTCGCGGCTGGCGGGGCTGAGTGCTCGTGGCTGCATGTGGTCGCCTCTCGTGTCCGTGGTGATGCTGCGCGCTCACGATCCTGCCGTGCGGTGCCGCACCGCGCAACAGCGCCGTGGGGTCGGAGCCGGGGCCGCACCGGTGTCGCCCCCTCGACGGTCGTGCGGCAGGCTGGGGGCATGCTGCGCACACTGGGCTCCGGGACCGGGGGCGTGCGGGCCTACGGGCTCCAGGACGTCCGGCGTGCCCTGGACGTGTGCGCGCAGGACCCGGTGACCAACGTCTTCGTCGCGGCGCGGATCCAGGAGAGCGGCCTGGTGGGCACGCGTGGCCCGCTGTTCGGCTACGAGGCCGCGGGGGAGCACGCGCTGTGCTGGTGCGCGGCCAACGTCGTCCCCGTGGCGGCGAGTCCTCGGGCGATCGGCGCCCTGGTCGGCAAGGTCGTGAAGCGGCGTGCGTCCGCCAGCTCGATCTTCGGCCCGGTGGACCAGGTGCTCGACCTCTGGTCCCGGTTGGAGCCGCACTGGGGAGCGGCCCGCGAGGTGCGGGAGAACCAGCTGGTCCTGACGATGCAGGAGCGCCCCTCCGTCCTGGGCGTGCCGGTCGATCCACGGGTGCGCCCCGCCCGGATCGACGAGCTGGACCTCGTGGTGCCGGCGGCGGCCGCCATGTTCACCGAGGAGATCGGCTACCCGCCCTACCGCGGCAGCAGCGGGGCATACCGTCGCGCCGTGGCGGGGCTCATCGAGCAGGGCCACACCCTCGTCCGGGTGGAGGACGGCGAGGTCGTCTTCAAGGCCGACCTGGGGTCGGTGGCTCTCGGTGCGGCGCAGGTCCAGGGGGTCTGGGTCCACCCCGACTGGCGCGGCCGAGGTCTGGCCGCACCCGCGATGGCCGCCGTGGTCGAGCACACGATCGCGCACGTCGTTCCCGTGGTCACGCTCTACGTCAACGACTTCAACGCCCCCGCGGTCGCGACCTACCGCCGGGTCGGGTTCGTCCAGACGGGCACCTTCGCCACCGTGCTGCTCTGACCCGCCGGCTCAGCCGGTGAGCCGCGCGTGCAGGAAGGTCCAGGCCAGCGCGTGCCAGGTCGCCCACTGCGCCGCCGTGCTGGCCCCGCCGTGACCACCCTCGGTGTTCTCCCAGTAGGTGACGTCCCGGCCGTGCTCCTCCAGCAGCGCCGCCATCTTGCGCGCGTGGCCGGGGTGCACCCGGTCATCCCGGGTGGACGTGGCGAGGTAGACCGGAGGTGTCGGGCGGTCCGGGTCGAAACGCTGGTAGGGCGAGAAGGTGCGCAGCCACTCCCACTGCTCGGGATCGTCGGGGTCGCCGTACTCCGCCATCCAGGACGCCCCGGCCAGCAGCTCGTGGTAGCGCGCCATGTCGAGCAGCGGCACCTGGCACACCACCGCCCCGAAGTCCTCGGGATAGCCGGTGAGCATGTTGCCGACCAGCAGGCCGCCGTTGCTCCGCCCGGTCGTGCCGAGGCGGGGGACCGAGGTGACGCCCCGGGCGACCAGGTCGCGCGCGACCGCGACGAAGTCCTCGTAGGCCCGGTGCCTGCTCTCCTGCAGCGCCGCCTGGTGCCAGCGCGGCCCGAACTCCCCACCGCCGCGGATGCCGGCGACGACGTGGACGTGGCCGTGCGCCAGCCACGCCCGACCCACGATCGGGTCGTAGGCGGGTGTGAGGGCGTGCTCGAAGCCGCCGTAGCCGTGCAGGACCGTCGGGGTGGAGCCGTCCGCGGGCAGGTCGGCGGGACCCACCTGCCAGTAGGGAACCGGTGTCCCGTCGGCGGACGTCGCCCACTCCTGGGTCACCGTGAGCCCGGTCGCGTCGAAGCGCTCCGGTGCGGCCTTGAGCACCACGACCTCGACGTCCGTGCCTGCACCTGTCCGGACCAGCGACAGCCGCATGGGCTGCAGGAAGCCGGTCGTCACGAGCCACAGGTCGTCGCTGCGGTGCTCGTCGAGGGCCGCCACGCTCGCGGTGCGCAGGTCGATCCCGAGCGACGCGCTGAGTTCGCGGGTCTCCCAGCCGTGATCCCCGAGGCGGTGCGACTGGACGGTGTGCCGGACGTCGACCAGCGTCGTCGTCACGAGCCGGTTCGCGGTCCACACGAGATCGACCAGCGCGGAGCGGTCGTCGGGGGCGACCAGCGTCGTCCACGCCGCCGACCGGACGTCGTCGAGGACCTCCGTGAGCGGGGCCACCACGAGTGAGCCGGCGGCGAGGTCGCCCGCGCCGGACGGGCCCGCGTGCTCCTCGGGGCTTGGGTCCCACGGATGCCGCAGCCGCACGGCCACGTGGTCGCCGTGGACCGAGGTCTCGGCGCTCTCCGGGAGGTCGAGCCGCCGCACTCCGTCCTCGGTGAGCACCAGCGTGTGACCCCGGTAGAACGCCAGCGCGTGGTGGAGCACCGTCGTCCCGCGCGTCTGGTCGTGCTCGACGAACAGCCCCAGGTCCTCCTCGGGGATCGTGTGGACGACCTCGGCCTGCGCCATCGGGGTGCCGCGGCGCCAGAGGCGGGCCGTCCGGGGGTAGCCCGAGCGGGTCGCGCCCGTCGGGTCGTCCGCGGTGGTGAGGTAGACGTGGTCCCGGTCCCGCCAGGTCAGGCTGCCCTTCGCCTCGGGCTTGGCGAAGCCCTCCGGCGCCGGGACGAACTCCCCGGTCGTCAGGTCCAGCTCGCGGGTGGTGCCGGCGTCCGAGCCGCCCCGGGACAGGTGCACGAGGGCGCGGTCGGCGTCGGGCCGGTGCACCCGGGCT
The DNA here is from genome assembly GCF_001942225.1 of Serinicoccus sp. CUA-874. NCBI lineage: Bacteria > Bacillati > Actinomycetota > Actinomycetes > Micrococcales > Ornithinimicrobiaceae > Serinicoccus > Serinicoccus sp. CUA-874. The sequence continues at coordinate 45,691 of NZ_MKJZ01000038.1, forward strand.
CCCTGCCAGACCCACGGGACGTCCTCCTGCGCCGCCAGCGCGTCGACGTCGACGAGCACCTCCCAGCGCGGGTGCTCGGTGCGGTAGGACTCCCAGGTGGTGCGTCGCCAGACGCCGCGAGGGTGCTCGGCGTCGGTCCAGAAGCCGTAGAGGTGGTCACCGACCTGGGCGACGAGAGGTATGCGGTCGCTCGCCTCGAGCGCGTCCTGGATCCCGGCGCGCAGCTCGTCGTGGAGGGGGTGCGCCTGCAGCGTCTGCTCGCTGGTCGCGCTGCGCTCGCGGACCCACGCGAGGGCGGCATCCGACTCCACCTCCTCGAGCCAGCGGTGCGGATCGGCGGGGGAGGCGGTGGTCGTCATCCGGCTATGCCATCACACCGCGGTGACGGACCCGCGCAGCAGCCAGGCGATGGCCGGACCGACGCGCTCGGCCCAGGCGGCCTCGACGTGCCGGGCGCCGGAGTCGTAGACGTAGCGGACGGGCACACCGGCTCGCCGCAGCGAACCCAGCAGGCGCTCCGCGTCGAGGACGTACCGCTGCTGGATCTCCGGGTCGCCCGGCTCCTCCTGGCCGCCCACGTCCAGGTAGACCCGACCCGGGACCGTGACGGCCCTCGTCACGGCGGCGTCCTCGACGTCGGCCAGCGCCTGCTCGCCCGGCCACCAGAAGGCCGGGGAGAAGAGCCCGGCGCCGCCGACCACGTCCGGCCTGCTCGCCCAGAGGTCGGCGCTCACCACCGCGCCGAGCGAGCTGCCCGCGACGACGGTGTGCTCGGGCCCGGGCCGGGTGCGCAGGACGTCGTCGACCGCCGGCTTGAGCTCGTCGAGCAGGAACCGTCCGTAGTCGGCCGCCCGTCCGCCGCCGTGCTCCGGGTGCGCGTAGCGGGTGTACTCCTCACCGCGCAGCTCGGGATGACAGGGCACCGCGACGACGACCGCCTCGATGCCCTCGGCCGCCAGGCGGGTCATGGCACGGTCCACGTGCCACACCTCCCCGGCGAAGGAGGCCCGCGGGAGGAACATGTTGTGCCCGTCGTGGAGGTAGAGCACCGGGTAGCGGTCCGACGAGCCGTCATAGTCGGGCGGCAGCCAGACGTACACCTCGCTGCGCCGGTCCAGGTGGGGCAGCTCCAGGTCTGGCCACATCCGCAGGTCACCGAGGATCCCGTCCTCGCGGACGGGCAGGAGGTCCGAGGCGTCGAGCTGCATCGCCCCAGGCTAGGACAGGCCCGTCGGGTGGGCGTCTGTCGGAACGGTCTTCTGAGGTGTGGTGTCGGTCCCGTCCCGGGCCGACACCACACGAGAGACAAAGGAGTCCTCATGAGCCTGTCCCGTCGTCGAGGGACGCTGGCCGCCGCTGCGGCCGGTGCCCTGGTCACGTCCGCCCTGGTGGCGGCACCCTCGGGTGCCGCACCGTCGAAGAACGGGTGCGACAACCGCAGCAACAACACCTACGCCAAGCTCCTGGAGTGCGTCCGTGTCGACGGTGTCATGGAGCATCTCGAGGCCTTCCAGCAGATCGCGGACGACAACGGGGGCAACCGCGCCTCCTTGACGCCTGGCTACGACGCCAGCGTCGACTACGTCGTCGAGGTGCTGGAGTCGGCGGGGTGGTCGGCCGACGTGGTGCCCTTCACCTACGACGCCGTCGACTCCACCCTCGAGCAGCTCGCCCCGCAGCAGGCGGAGTGGCCGCACGCCGACGCCACGGGGACCGGTGAGGGTGACGTCACCGCGGAGGTGGTGCCGGTCGACATCAACCTCGACCCGCCGCGCGCGAACTCCAGCGGCTGCCAGGCCGAGGACTTCGCGGGCTTCCCCAGCGGCGCGATCGCGCTCGTCCAGCGGGGGTCGTGCCCGTTCGCCGACAAGGCGGTCAACGCCGAGGCGGCCGGTGCCTCCGGGGTCGTCATCTTCAACCAGGGCGACACCGACGCCGCCGACCGGACCGGCGTGCTCAACCCGACCCTGGGTGGTGACGGCGTCGTCGACATCCCGGTCGTCGGCACCTCCTACGCCGCCGGCGAGTCGCTCGCACAGGAGGGCTCCACGGCCCGGATCGCCGTCGACTTCTACGACGCGACGTCATACAACGTCATCGGCGAGCTCGCCGGACGCACCGACGGCAACGTCGTCATGGCCGGCGCGCACCTCGACTCGGTCCCGGCCGGCCCCGGCATCAACGACAACGGGTCCGGCTCGGCCGGCCTGCTGGAGGTGGCCGAGCAGATGTCCAAGAGCCGCCCGCACAACACCGTGCGCTTCGCGTGGTGGGGTGCCGAGGAGCTGGGCCTCCTGGGCTCCCGCGCCTGGGTCGACCAGCGCAGCGCGGCGGAGCTCGACGAGATCGCGCTCTACCTCAACTTCGACATGATCGGGTCGCCGAACTACTACCTCGGCGTCTACGACGCGACCAGTCCAGCTTCGCCGCACCGGTCGTCGTCCCCGAGGGCTCGGAGGACATCGAGGAGACCTTCGAGTCGTTCTACACGCTGCGCGGTGAGCCCTACGACGACTCCGCCTTCAGCGGCCGGAGCGACTACCAGGCGTTCATCGACAACGGCATCCCCTCCGGTGGGCTCTTCACCGGCGCCGAGGTCGTCAAGACGCCGGAGCAGCAGGAGATCTGGGGCGGCGTCGCGGGCGAGTCCTTCGACCCGTGCTACCACCAGGAGTGCGACACCATCGACAATTTGGACGAGGGCGCCCTGGACGTCAACGCCGACGCGGTGGCCTTCGCGGTCTTCCGCTACGCCGCGTCGACCGAGGCGGTGAACGGCGTCCCCGGGCGTGCGGTCCCCGGGAAGTTCGAGATCCCGGCCCCCGCCGGTCCCGAGCACACCTTCGCCGGTCCGCTGGGTGGCGACGACCACGACCACGAGGACGAGCACCAGTGAGGCACTGAGCCACGCTGTTCGAGCGAGGCCCGGCGGGCACACGCCCGCCGGGCCTCCGGTCTGCCAGGACCTAGGCTGCGCGGTATGCCGCTCGACGTCGACGCCGTCCGTGCCCAGTTCCCCTCGCTCGCCGGAGGGACCGCGTTCTTCGACGGACCCGGCGGCTCGCAGACCCCCGCCGTGGTCGCCGCGGCCGTGGCGAGCACGCTGACCAGCCCGCTGTCCAACCGCGGCACGGTGACGGACTCCGAGCGCCGGGCCGAGGAGACGGTGCGCGCGGCGCGGTCGGCCCTGGGGGACCTGCTGGCTGTCGACCCGGCGACCGTGATCTTCGGCCGCAGCATGACCGCGCTGACCATGGACCTCGCCCGCACCCTCGCCCGGTGCCAGGGCTGGGGTCCGGGCGACGAGGTGGTCGTCACCTCCCTGGACCACGACGGCAACATCCGTCCCTGGGTCACCGCCGCGCTCGCGGTCGGCGCGACCGTCCGGTGGGCCGAGGTGGACCCTGCCACCGGCGAGCTGCCGGTGGAGGCCGTGACCGCCGTCCTGTCCGACCGGACGCGCCTGGTCGCGGTGACCGGTGCCGCCAACCTCATCGGCACCCGGCCCGACCTGCCGGCGATCAGCGCGGCAGCCCACGAGGTCGGAGCCCTCGTCCACGTCGACGCCGTCCACCTGGCGGCCCACGACCGGATCGACACCGCCGCCCTGGGCGCCGACCTGCTCTCCTGCTCGCCCTACAAGTTCTTCGGGCCGCACCTCGGCGTGCAGACCGGCCGCGCCGAGCTGCTGGAGCGGCTCCGGCCGGACAAGCTGCTGCCCTCCACCGACGCCGTCCCCGAGCGGTTCGAGCTCGGCACGCTGCCCTACGAGCTGCTCGCGGGAGCGACGGCCGCGGTCGACCTCATCGCCTCGCTGGGGGAGGGGTCCACCCGGCCGGAGCGGCTCACCTCCGCCTTCACCGTGATCGAGGAGCACGAGGACGGCATGCGCCGACGCGCGGAGGAGGGGCTGTCAGCGATCCCGGGGCTCACCCTCTGGTCGCGGGCGCAGCGCCGGACCCCGACGCTGCTGTTCACCGTCGACGGCGTGGACCCGGCGGCGATCCACCGGCACCTCGCGAGCCTGGACGTCAACGCGCCGGCCTCGCATTTCTACGCCTGGGAGCTGTCCCACCGCCTCGGTCTCGGCGCGGCCGGCGGCGTCCGGGCCGGCATGGCGCCCTACACCACGGCGAGAGAGGTGGACCGCCTCGTGGACGGTGTCGCGCAGGCGGTCTCCGCCTGAGAGACGCCCGCGCAAACCCGTCGAATCGGGAGCCGCGCGCCGGGTACCCTCGTAGCGCCGGTGCGCACCGGCATACCGCGACGAATCCCCTGCCACCCCGAGGAGTGCCCCCACGTGGTCATGCGCCTGTCGACCCTGTTCCTGCGGACCCTGCGCGAGGACCCGGCCGACGCCGAGCTGCGCGGGCACAAGCTGCTCGTGCGGGCCGGCTACATCCGGCGGGCGGCCCCGGGCATCTACTCCTGGCTGCCGCTGGGTCTGAAGGTGCTGCGCAAGGTCGAGGCGATCGTCCGTGAGGAGATGGACGCGATCGGCGGCCAGGAGCTGTCCTTCCCCGCGCTGCTGCCGCGCGAGCCCTACGAGGCGAGCGGCCGGTGGACGGAGTACGGCGACAACCTCTTCCGGCTCCAGGACCGCAAGGACAACGACATGCTGCTCGGCCCCACCCACGAGGAGCTGTTCACCCTCACCGTCAAGGACATGTTCAGCTCCTACAAGGAGCTGCCGCTCACGCTCTACCAGATCCAGACGAAGTACCGCGACGAGGCCCGGCCCCGGGCCGGGCTGCTGCGCGGCCGCGAGTTCATCATGAAGGACTCCTACTCCTTCGACGTGGACGACGCCGGTCTCGAGGAGGCCTACCAGCGTCACCGCGAGGCCTACGTCAGGATCTTCGACCGGCTCGGCTTCGACTACGTCATCGTGCACGCCGACTCCGGCGCCATGGGTGGCTCGGCCAGCGAGGAGTTCCTCGCCGTCAGCCCCGTCGGGGAGGACACCTTCGTGCGCTGCGAGGCGTCCGGGTATGCCGCCAACGTCGAGGCCGTCGTCGTGCCGCAGGCGCCCGCGGTGGACGCGGCGGTCGTCGAGGCGACCCCGGCCGCCCACGTCGAGGAGACCCCGGACAGCCCGACCATCGCGACCCTCGTCGCCCAGGCCGATGCGCTGCACCCGCGCACCGACGGCCGGGCCTGGACCGCCGCCGACACGCTCAAGAACGTCGTCGTCATGCTCGAGCACCCGGACGGGACGACCGAGCCGCTGGCCATCGGCCTGCCCGGTGACCGCGAGGTCGACGCCAAGCGGCTGGAGGCCCAGGTCGCGCCCGCCGCCTGGCGCCCGTTCGAGGAGGCCGACTTCGCCGCGTACCCGATGCTGGCCAAGGGCTACATCGGCCCGGGCGTTCTCGGGGAGCAGCGCAGAAGCGGCATCAGATACCTCCTCGACCCCTCCGTCGCGCAGGGCTCGGCCTGGGTCACCGGCGCCGACGAGCACGGCAAGCACGTCTTCGACCTCGTGCTCGGCCGTGACTTCACGGCCGACGGGACGATCCAGGCGGGCGAGATCCGGGAAGGCGACCCCAGCCCCGACGGGGCCGGGCCGCTCACCCTGGCCCGCGGTATCGAGATGGGCCACATCTTCCAGCTCGGCCGGAAGTACGCCGAGGCCCTGGACCTCCGGGTGCTGGACCAGAACGGCAAGCTGGTCACCGTCACGATGGGTTCCTACGGCGTCGGGGTCTCTCGCGCCGTGGCGGCGGTCGCCGAGGCGACCCATGACGAGATCGGTCTGGTCTGGCCCCGCAACCTGGCGCCCGCGGACGTGCACGTCGTCGCGACCGGCAAGGACCAGGCGGTCTTCGACCACGCCGAGGGTCTGGTCGCCGAGCTCGAGGGCGCCGGTCTGGAGGTCATCTACGACGACCGGCCCAAGGTCAGCCCCGGCGTGAAGTTCAAGGACGCCGAGCTGCTCGGGGTGCCCACCATCGTCGTCGTCGGCAAGGGCCTCGCCGACGGCGTGCTGGAGGTCAAGGACCGGCGCACCGGTGACCGGCGCGAGGTGGCGGTGGCGGACGCCGTGGCGGCGGTGCGAGCGCAGGTCGGTGGCGCCGACAGCGGCGACGCTCCCGCTCGCGGCTGACGGCATACCCCGACGTGCTGGAGAGCCTGGACCTGGAGCCACGGGTCCTCGTCTTCCTCGCCCTGGCGGGCCTCGCCGCGGGCTTCATCGACGCGGTCGTCGGTGGCGGTGGGCTGGTGCAGCTCCCGGCGCTGCTCGTCGGCCTTCCCGGCGCGACGCCGGTGCAGCTGCTCGCCACCAACAAGCTGGGTTCGATCTGCGGCACCACGGTGAGCTCGGTCACCTACTTCCGCCGTATCCGCCCGGACCTGCGCACGGCGGTCCCCCTCGCCCTGGCGGCCTTCGCCGGCAGCGCGGGTGGCGCGGCCCTGGCCTTCCTCATCAGCAAGGAAGCCTTCAACCCCATCATCCTCGTGGTGCTCGTGGCGGTCGGGGCCTACACCCTGCTCAAGCCGTCCATGGGACAGCTGCAGGCGCTGCGCTTCGGCCATGCGCGTCGCAAGCACGTGGGGACGGCGGTCGTCATCGGGGTGGTCGTCGGGGCCTACGACGGCGCCCTCGGGCCGGGCACCGGCTCGTTCTTCGTCTTCGCCCTGGTCAGCGCCCTGGGGTATGGCTTCCTCGAGGCGAGCGCGAAGGCCAAGATCGCTAACCTCGCCACCAACCTCGCGGCGCTCGTCGTCTTCGTCCCGCAGGGCGCCGTGATCTGGTCGGTCGGCCTGCTGCTCGGAGCCGCCAACGTCCTCGGGGGCTACCTCGGGGCACGCGTCGCGGTGGCGCGCGGCAGCGGCTTCGTCCGGGTCGTCTTCGTGGTCATCGTGGTCGCCTTCATCCTCAAGATCGGCTGGGACACCGCGCGCCAGCTTCTCGGCTGACGGCTCACGGCGGCATCGGGCGGGCACCGCACCCGCCGAGCAGGTCCACGGCCGAGGTCGTGCGCTCCCACGTCGGGGTGTCCGGTCCCACGAGCCGGATGACGTGGGTCGCACCGTCGGCAGGGTCGATCTCGACCCGGGTGGGGTGGTAGGCGAGCCCGGTGCTCAGCCGCCCCTCGTCGTCCCGCCGCACGGTCACGACCGCCACCATGCCCTCCTGGGTGCCGGGGGCCAGCGCCGGGTTGACGTCGAAGCCCTGGTTGGACAGGACGTTGCCCAGGCCGTGGATGACGTGCTGGTCCCCGATCCGCTCGCAGGGCTGGATCACGTGGGCGTGGGTGCCCAGGAGGAGGTCGATGTCGGGCGACTCCAGCAGCTCGCGTGCGAGCCGGGTCTGGTCCTGCGTCGGGATGACCTGGTACTCCTGGCCCCAGTGCATCGACACGACCACCACGTCGGCGCCCTCGCGGCGCGCGGCCCGGGCCTGCTCCCGGATGCCCTCGCCGCCGATCGAGGGCCACGACGCGAGCTCGAGCCAGGGTGCCTCGGCGGGGATGTGCGTCGTCGGGCTGCCGTCGTTGGGGTAGGTGTAGGTGTAGGCCAGGTGGGCCACGGTGACGGGGTCACCCGAGGCGACCGGGACCCGGTAGGTCTCCGCCCGGCCGGCGCGGTCCCGGGACGCGGTCGGCCCGGCATACCCCAGACCGGCGTCCCGGACCACCGCCTCGGTGGTCGCGAGTCCCTCGAGCCTCTGATCCATCGTGTGGTTCGACGCGAAGTCGCACCCGTCGATCCCCGCACCGGCCAGCGCTGTCGCGAGCTCGGGCGGGGTGTTGAAGGTCAGGATCCCGGGCGCGGTCAGCGACGAGTGGTCCGACGACAGCGGCGTCTCGAGATGGCACAGGGCGAGGTCGGCCTCCGACAGCAGTGGGGAGACGTCGTCGAACATGGGGGAGTAGTCGAAGACGTCCTCGCCGCCGGACTGCCGGGCGAACTCGCGGGCCGACTCGTTGACGGCGTGGTGGGCCAGGACGTCCCCGGTGGCGGCGATGGTGATCTCGAAGGGTCGCTGCGCGGAGGGGCGCTGCGTGCTCGTGGCCGACTCCGGTGCCGCTGAGGTCGACGTCGGGGAAGTGGCCGGGGCCTGCTGGCCGTCGTCGGAGGGAGCGGGTGGGGACTGCGTCGGGGGATTCGACCGGGTCGGGGCCGTCGTCGGCGGTCCGTCCTGCGGGGGCGGCCCGGTGCAGCCGAGCACCGCCATCGGGCCGAGCAGGACCACGGCCAGCCGCGGGGCGGCTGTCGGGGTTCTGCGTGAGGCCCTCATGGGGCGTAGCCGGTGCCCCAGCGGTCGACGTAGCCCTCGACGTCGTCCTCGCGCAGGGCTGCCCCGAGCGCGGCGGTCTGCTCCCGGTCGACGATGTTGACCGACTGTCCCTGGATCTTGTCGAAGCCGGTGATCGGCACCATGAGCGAGATGGTGTCCTCGGGGTCGAGCTCGCGCAGCAGCGGGGTGAGGGCGACAAAGTCCTGGAGGTCGATGTCGCCGGTGACCTTGACGTTGCCGTGCAGGTGTGCGACCAGCTCGGGGAAGGCGCGGGGGTCGTCCGCGAGCCGCTCCTGCAGCCGGCCCATCATGCCGACAAGGACGGCGCGCTGCCGCTCGGTGCGGTCGAGATCACCCAGCGGGAGACCCTTGCGTTGCCGGCTGTAGATGAGCCCGTCGGTGTTCTCCAACCACAGTGGTCCCTCGTCGAAGACGACCTGGCGCCCGGTGGAGCCGACCGTGACGGAGGAGGCGTGCTTGTTGTCGACCTCGAAGCCCTCGAGCCAGCGGGTGAGGTTGATGAAGCCCTGGAAGTTGGACTGGACGACGTAGTCGATCTCGACCCCGCCCAGCAGGTCGGAGACGGTGCGGCGCAGGGTGTCGGTCCCGCCCTGGGCGAAGGCGGCGTTGATCTTGCCCTGCCCCATCCCGGGGATGTCGACCCACATGTCGCGGGTGAGCGAGACGAGGGCCACCTCGCTCCGGTCCTCCGGCAGGTGCATGAGCATGATCGTGTCCGACGCGCCGCTCATCGACGCGGGGTCCCGGGAGTCGGTGCCGATGAGCAGGATCGTCACCGGCCCGTCCGCCAACGGCGAGTCGGGGGTGGTCTCGCGCGGCTCCGCGGAGCTGGTCGTCCCGGGTGTCATCGTCGCGGTCGCCGCCGTCGTCGCCGCCGTCTCCGCCCCCGTCGTGCCCTGCGCGGCGCTGTCGGGAGGCGTGCTCGTGGTCGGGGTGGCCGTGGTCGTGGCATCCTCCTGCGCCACCGGTGCCGAGGTGGCCGAGTTCTCCGAGGTGGGGGTCGTGGCATCCCCCGTGGCTGCTGCGGTGGTCGGAGCCGTGTCGGAGGTGACCTGCTCGCCCGGGCCGCAGCCGACGAGCAGCAGCGACAGGGTGAGACCGGCGGTGACGAGTGAGGTGCGCACGCCCCCATCCTCGCAAACTCCGGCCCCGGTCCGAGCCTCACGGCAGGGCGGCCGGGTCCTCGGTCGGCAGCCCGCAGACGGTGCCGTGGCAGACCACGGCCGCCGTCGGCGGGGGAGCGGCCGGCCCGTCGGTAGACCGGTGCAGGACCAGGGTCCCGACGGGTGCCCGGCGCGTGGTCGCCGCGAGCTCTGGCGACGCCGAGGGCCCGAGCCGGACGACCGTGGGTCCCGCGGTCAGCTCCTCGGCCGCGACGAGGGACCACCCGGTGAACCGGGGCGCCTGCCGGGCCTGCTCGCTGACGTGCGTCAACGCGTCCCGTGCCGCCTCGAAGCATCCGGGAGGTCCGCCCTGGGCGCCCAGGCGCACGAGGGCCACCGCGATCGCGGAAAGTCCTCCCGGCTCCGCGTTGTCCCCGGTCGTCGTCGGGTCCAGCACCAGGCGGTCTGCGTCGGTCCCGGTGCCGGCGACGGATCCGTCCGGCCGCACGAAGAGCGACCGTGCGGCCGTGATCAGGTCATCGGCCGCCGCCAGCCAGGACGGGTCGCCGGTCGCCCGGTGCAGCGCGAGCAGACCGTCGGCGAGGTTGCCGTGGTCCTCGGCCACGGCAAGGGCGCCACCGACGGTCCCGTCCCGCGAGCTGCGCCGCAGCCGACCCTCGACCACGTGCTCGCGCAGGAGGAAGCGCGCGCACCGGGCCGCGACGTCGACCCAGTCCTCCTCGTCGAAGGCCCACCCGGCGTGCGCCAGCGCCGCCACGAGCAGACCGTTCCACGCCGTGACGACCTTGTCGTCCCGGCCGGGCTGGGGGCGCAGGCTGCGCTGCACGTCCAGGCGCTGCCGGGTGGCCGCCCACCAGGGCGCGTCGTCGGGGTCGGCGGTCAGCTGGAGGGTCGACCGACCGTGCTCGAAGGTGCCCGCGGGGGTGACCCCGAGCAGGTCGGCTGCCCGCTCCCCGTCGCCCTCGCCCAGCGCGGCGACCAGCTCCTCGCGGGTCCAGGTGTAGGTGGCGCCCTCGACACCGTCGGTGTCGGCGTCCAGCGAGCTGGCGAAGGCCTCCTGCTCGGTCCACAGCTCGCGCAGGAGCCACTCGACGGTCTCCCGGACCACGCGCTCCGCCCAGGGGCGGGACACCGGGTCGGTGCGGGCGAGGTCGGTGTAGACGCCCAGCAGCAGCGCGTTGTCGTAGAGCATCTTCTCGAAGTGCGGGACCACCCAGGCCCGGTCCACGGCATACCTCGCGAAACCGCCGCCCACCTGGTCGTACATCCCCGAGCGGGCCATCCGCTCGCAGGTGTGGCGCACCATCTCCAGGGAGCGCGCCTCGCCCGTCCGGGCGTGGTGCCGCAGCAGGAAGGCCAGGACCATCGAGGGCGGGAACTTCGGGGCGCCGCCGAAGCCTCCCCACTGCGGGTCGGCATCCGCCGCGAGGGAGCGCGCCGCCTCGTCGGCGAGTCGGGCGTCCAGCCCCTCCGCGCTGCCTGCCGCTGCGCGCTGCTGCGCCTCGGTGAGCGTCCGCACGACCTCTGCGCCGCCGTGCTCCAACCGTGGCCGGTCCTGCTCCCACTGCACCGACGCGGCCCGCAGCAGCTGGAGGAAGCCGTCCTTGGGGAGGTAGGTGCCGGCCCAGAAGGGCTCACCGGTGGGCGTGAGCAGGCACGTCATGGGCCACCCGCCCTGCCCGGTGAGGGCCGTCAGCGCGCTCATGTAGGCGGCGTCGACGTCGGGGCGCTCCTCCCGGTCGACCTTCACCGTCACGAAGCCGACACGCAGCACCTCGGCGACCTCGTCGTCCTCGAAGGACTCGTGCGCCATGACGTGGCACCAGTGGCAGGCGGCATACCCCACCGAGAGCAGGACCGGCACCCCGCGACGCCCGGCCTCCTCGAAGGCCGCCGGGCCCCACTCCCACCAGTCGACCGGGTTGTCCGCGTGCTGCTGGAGGTAGGGCGAGGTGCTGGACGACAGGCGGTTGGGCATGCACCCAGTCTGCCTCGGCCGATCTCACCGGTGGGGTGCCGGCCCGAGCGACAACGTGCGACGGTCCTCGGCGCACCGTGCCCTGAGGACCGTCGCGATCGAGCGGTCCTCAGGGCAGGGTCATGCCGGGGAAGGCCGTGGTGCCGGCGCCGAGCCGGCGGGACCATGCGGTGGCCTCGACCGTGAGCCGCAGGGTGGACCCGACCTGAGCGGGGTCGGACCCGGCGCGGTCGGCGACCCGCAGGACCGCGGGGGCGATGTCCGCGACCACCGCCCGGGCCAGCCCCTCGCGGTCCGAGCGGCTCGCGAGCGGCTCGGGCAGGTCGTAGCCGAGCGGTGGCACCGGGGCGGCGTCACCGGCCAGCGTGGTCAGGGTCCTGGTCATCCCCCGCAGCGGCGCGAGGACCGCCTCGTAGGCCTCACGCTCCTCGCCACCGGATCGGGCGGCGACCACCTCGAGGGCGTAGACCGCGGGACGGGCGGTCGCGAGGATCGGCACCGCCGCGGCACCGGTCGGCCCGCTGAGCGCCGGCCAGTCGACCGGCGCCCCAGCCCGGTCCGCGCTGAACAGCTGCTGGGCCGCCAGGGAGAGCAGCATGGGGCGGTTCGTGGCGGTCGACGCGCCGATCTCCTCGACCATCACCTCTCGGTCCGCGCGCACCGTGCGACCCAGGGTCAGCAGGTCCGACGGTGCGGAGCTCGTCGCGGCGGCGTCGTCGGGCGGGCTCGTGCCGACTGCGGGATCATCGCTGCCCGAGGGGCGCTCGAGCGCGGTGAGCAACAGCTCCAGCCGTTCCGCCTGGAGCGTCCACAGCTCGTCGAGGCGGCGCACGAGCGCCCGCTGCTCCGACGTCGGTCCGACCTGCGCGAGCGCGCTGCGGTAGCCGGCGACGCGGTGACGTGCGGCACGGATCAGCGGCAGGTCCGGTGCGTCAGGACCGGAGTCCTGGGCCGGTGGCTCGGGAGCCCACGGGGTCCGCAGCCGGTCACCGCTGCACCCGGACAGCATCGCTGCCGCGCCCGCCCAGGCCGCGGCACGCAGCGCGGTGCGCCGGGGAACCGGGACGGGTGGCATGACCGTCATCCTCGCAGACGGTAGGGTGTGTGCCCCGGACGGCACCGCCGCGCCCACCCACCCGTGCGCGCCCGTCGCGGGCACGACAGCAGAAGACGAGGAGCACGCCATGGACGCACGCGCGGCCGCCGCCACGATCACGCGGCACGCGACCGAGGCGCTGGCGGACACCGATCTCGACGTCGTGGTGGACGGTGTGACCGTCCAGGAGGCAGGACGCCGCCGCCTCGTCCGGGTGCTGCTGGCACGTGACCTGTCGGGCCTGGCGCCCGACGACGTCACCTCGACCGTCCAGCCACTGAGCCTGGACGAGGTCTCCGAGGCGACCCGGAGCGTGTCCGCCGCGGTGGACACCTGCTCGGTCATGGGCGAGCGGCCCTACACCCTGGAGGTCGGCTCGACCGGGCTGGACCGGCCGCTCACCGAGTTCGGCCACTTCCGACGCAACGTGGGCCGGCTGCTCAAGGTCAGCCGGTCCGACGGGAGCACCCTGGAAGGTCGACTGGTGGAGGCCGGACCCGACCACCTCACGATCGCCGACCACGGCCCGCTGCCGCTGGCCGACGTGGCCAAGGCGACGGTCCAGGTGGAGTTCAGCAGCCCCGAGCGGAAGGACGCATGATGGATATCGACATGGCAGCGCTGCGCATGCTCGAGCGCGAGCGCGAGATCCCGATGGACGTCATCGTCGAGGCCATCGAGCAGGCGCTGCTCTCGGCGTACCAGCGCGTCGACGGCCACGCGCGGCACGCCCGGGTCGAGCTGGACCGGACGTCCGGGCACGTCACCGTCTGGGCCCGCGAGGACCCTCCCGTGAGCGAGCACGGCACGCCGGGGGAGCCCGGACCTGAGTACGACGACACCCCCGAGGGGTTCGGGCGGGTGGCGGCGGCCACGGGCCGGCAGGTCATCGCCCAGCGCATGCGCGACCTCGAGGACGACGCCGTGCTCGGCGACTTCCGGGGCCGCGAGGGCGACATCGTCTCCGGCATCATCCAGCAGTCCAACGACCCCCGCCGGATCCTCGTCGACTTCGGGACGATCGAGGGGGAGCTGCCCGTCTCCGAGCAGGTGCCCGGCGAGAGCTACGAGCACGGGCAGCGGCTGCGCTGCTTCGTGGTCAGCGCCAAGCGCGGCCTGCGTGGGCCGCACGTCACCCTGTCCCGGACGCACCCCAACCTCGTGCGCCGGCTCTTCGCCCTGGAGGTGCCGGAGATCGCCGACGGGACCGTCCAGATCCAGGCGGTGGCGCGTGAGGCGGGCCACCGGACCAAGATCGCCGTGCACTCCACCGTGCCCGGGGTCAACGCCAAGGGCGCGTGCATCGGGCCGATGGGGCAGCGCGTGCGTGCCGTCATGGCCGAGCTGCAGGGCGAGAAGATCGACATCGTCGACTACGTGGACGACCCGGCGCAGTTCGTCGCCGCGGCGCTGTCTCCGGCCAGGGTGTCCTCGGCCACCATCGTCGACGGTCGGGCCAAGCAGGTACGCGTGGTCGTCCCCGACTATCAGCTGTCCCTCGCCATCGGGCGCGAGGGTCAGAACGCCCGGCTGGCCAACCGGCTGACCGGGTGGAAGATCGACATCCGGGCCGACACCGAGGAGCAGGTCGACGGCGGGGTGGACGCCGCGGCGACGACGTCGGCGTGTAGAGTGGAGGGTCGGAGCGGAGCCGTCTCCACCTCGCAGGTCGGGCACTCACCGGTGCGGACCTGCGTCGGATGTCGGACCCGCTGCGAGCAGACCGCGCTGCTGCGGTTCGTTGCACGACAGGATGCCCCCGCACGATGGCGGGTGGTCCTGGACGTGCGGCGGCGGCTGCCGGGCCGAGGTGTATACGTGCACCCCGCCCCGGAGTGCGTGGAGTCGGCGATCACCCGTCGTGCTCTCCTCCGCGCCCTGCGCCTCCCGGCGTCGGGCGAGGTGGACCTGGGCGACGTCCGCCGGCACGCGCAGCAGCACGGCTGAGAGCACCACCCGGGCCACCTGGCCTGGGCGAGACCACCGGCGGGCCCGACGACAGGGCCTGTCATCGAGGACACCGGAAGCGGGTTTGACGCTGATGAGCACCCGATGAGTACTCAGCGATGAGCACCCACCAGCAGTAGTCGCGACCGCCCCTGAGCGGGTCACGGTCGTGGCGCCAACACCGAGGAGACACCACACCGTGCCAAAGCTCAGGGTTTACGAGCTCGCCAAGGAGCTCGGGGTCGAGAGCAAGGAGCTGCTCGCCCACCTGAAGGACCAGGGAGAGTTCGTGAGGTCGGCGTCGTCGACCATCGAGCCCCCGGTCGTCCGCAAGATCCGCGAGAACCCCCCCGCCACCGCCGAGAAGGGCGGCGGTGGCACGGCCGCGGAGACGACGAAGGCTCCCGCGAGCCCGCCCAGGAAGTCGGCCGCCCCCAAGCCCGGCCCCGCCGGCGGGGCCGCCGAGAAGGCGTCCTCCGCGGAGGCCCCGACCCCGGGCGCCGCGAAGGACGCCGCGTCGGCGACGGCGCCGGCGACCGACACGCCGCCCACCTCGACCCCGGCGCGACACCGTCCGCGCCGGCCGCCAAGGAGGAGGCGCCGAAGTCGCCCCGACCCGGCGCCAAGCCCGGCCCGCGGCCGGGCAACAACCCCTTCAGCTCCAACCAGGGCATGGGCCAGTCCCGTGACCGGCGGGGCGGGTCGGGCGACCGGTCCGGCACGCCGCGCCCGGGCAACAACCCGTTCGCGACGAGCCAGGGCATGCCTCGCCCCGGCGGCAGCCGTGGCGCCGAGCGTCCCGGTGGTCGGCAGGGCACCGGTGCTGCCGGGCCGCGCCCGGGCGGTCCGCGCCCCAACCCGGGCATGATGCCTGCCCAGGCGGCCGTCCCGCGACCCGGGGAGCGCCCCACGCGCGGCGGTGGCCGCGGCCGTCCGGGCGGCGGCCCCGGCGGTCCTCCCGGCGGTGGCTTCCGCGGACCCGGCGGTGGCCGCGGAGGCGGTCCGCGCGGTCGTGGCGGCACCCAGGGTGCCTTCGGTCGAGGCGGCGGGAAGGTCCGCGGGCGCAAGTCCAAGCGGGCCAAGCGTCAGGAGTTCGAGCAGATGCAGGCGCCCTCCATCGGTGGCGTCAGCATCCCCCGGGGCAACGGCGCCACCATCACGGTGCGCCGCGGTGCCTCGCTCACCGACTTCGCGGACAAGATCAACGTCGACCCGGCCTCGCTGGTGACGGTCCTGTTCCACCTCGGCGAGATGGCCACGGCCACGCAGTCGCTGGACGAAGACACCTTCGGCGTGCTGGGCCAGGAGCTCGACTACACCATCCGTGTCGTCTCCCCCGAGGAGGAGGAGCGCGAGCTGCTCAGCTCCTTCAACATCGACCTGGAGGCCGAGGCCGACGCCGAGTCCGACGAGGACCTCGAGGCCCGCCCCCCGGTGGTCACCGTCATGGGTCACGTCGACCACGGCAAGACCCGGCTGCTGGACGCGATCCGGCAGGCCGACGTCACCGCCGACGAGGCCGGTGGGATCACCCAGCACATCGGGGCATACCAGGTCCACACCGAGCACGAGGGCGAGGAGCGGGCCATCACCTTCATCGACACCCCGGGACACGAGGCCTTCACGGCCATGCGTGCCCGTGGTGCGAAGGTGACGGACATCGCGATCCTCGTGGTCGCCGCGGACGACGGTGTCATGCCCCAGACGATCGAGGCGCTCAACCACGCCCAGGCGGCGGACGTGCCGATCGTGGTCGCGGTCAACAAGATCGACGTCGACGGTGCGGACGCGGCCAAGGTGCGCGGTCAGCTGACCGAGTACAACCTCGTCGCCGAGGAGTACGGCGGCGAGACGATGTTCGTCGACGTCTCCGCCAAGAACCAGCTCAACATCGAGGAACTGCTCGACGCGGTGCTGCTGACGGCCGACGCGGCGCTCGACCTGCGGGCCAACCCGGACAAGGACGCGCGCGGTGTCGCCATCGAGGCGAACCTCGACAAGGGGCGCGGCGCGGTCGCGACGGTGCTGGTCCAGCAGGGCACGCTGCGGGTCGGCGACGCCATCGTCTCCGGCGGCAGCCACGGTCGCGTCCGGGCGATGCTCGACGAGCACGGCACCAACGTCGAGGAGGCCACTCCCTCGCGTCCGGTCCAGGTGCTCGGCATGGACACGGTGGCCCGGGCCGGCGACACCTTCGTCGTCGCTCCGGACGACCGCACGGCACGGCAGATCGCCGAGAAGCGCGAGGCCGCCGACCGGCAGGCCGCCCTGGCCAAGTCGCGCAAGCGGATCAGCCTGGAGGACCTCAACCAGGCCCTCGCGCAGGGCAAGGTCGAGACCCTCAACCTCATCCTCAAGGGCGACGTGTCCGGTTCGGTGGAGGCGCTGGAGGACGCGCTGCTGCAGATCGACGTCGGCGACGAGGTCGACCTGCGGATCATCGACCGCGGCGTCGGCGCGATCACGATGAACAACATCAACCTCGCCGTCGCCTCGGACGCGGTGATCCTCGGCTTCACGTCCGCGCGGAGGGGCAGAACGCCGACTACGCGGACAAGGAGGGTGTGGAGATCCGCTACTACTCGGTGATCTACCAGGCCATCGAGGACATCGAGAACGCCCTCAAGGGCATGCTCAAGCCGGAGTACGAAGAGGTCGAGACGGGCACGGCGGAGGTCCGCGAGATCTTCCGCAGCTCGAAGTTCGGCAACGTCGCCGGCTGCCTGGTCAGGAGCGGCGAGATGCGACGCGGTGCGAAGGCCCGGATCACCCGGGACGGCGTCGTCATCACCGAGGGTCTGCAGATCGCCGGGCTGCGGCGGTTCAAGGACGACGTCACCGAGGTCCGCGAGGGCTTCGAGTGCGGCGTCAACCTGGGGTCGTTCAACGACCTCCAGGCCGACGACCTCATCACCACCTACGAGATGCGCGAGATCCCGCGCACCTGACCCGGTACGGACCGGATCCGGGTCGGCCCCTTCCTGCACCGGGAGGGGCGACCCGCGCCCACGGTGCCTCCTCCTGCCCCTTCGTAGGATGGGTCCGGCACCGCAGCAGTCACCGACGTCGAGGAGGAGTCATGGCGGACCCGGCACGCGCCCGACGCATCGCCGAGCGCACCAAGCAGCTGGTCACCCAGGGCCTGTCACAGGTGGTCAAGGACGAGCGGGTCGGATTCATCACGATCACCGACGTCCGGGTGACCGGCGACCTGCAGCACGCCAGCGTGTTCTACACCGTGCTGGGGGACGACGCGGACCGGGAGACGGCCGCGGAGATCCTGCAGGACTACCGGGGCCGGCTGCGCTCGTTCGTGGGCAAGGGCCTCGGCATCCGGCTCACGCCGACCCTGGAGTTCATCCTCGACGCGCTGCCCGAGGACGCGCAGCACATGGACGACCTGCTGCGGCGGGTGGCCGAGCGCGACGCCGAGCTCGCGGCGGGCCGGGCGGCGACGGGGTATGCGGGCGAGGCCGATCCCTATCGCAAGCCGCGGACGGACGAGACCGACGAGCAGGTCGCCGACGCCGACCCGCTCCCGGACGGACTGCCCGACGACCAGGCATCGGGCGCGGACCGCTCTCGATGAGCGCCGCCGAGGCGCGGCTGCCCGGTCCCAGCGTGGGTGACGGTCTGCTCGTGGTCGACAAGCCGACCGGGTGGACGAGCCACGACGTGGTCGCCCGGGCGCGGCGGCTGTGCCGCACCCGCAGGGTCGGCCACGCCGGCACGCTGGACCCCATGGCGACCGGTGTGCTCGTGCTCGGCGTCGGGCGCGGCACCAAGCTGCTCACCTTCCTCGTCGGCCACGACAAGGCCTACGAGGCGACGATCAGGCTGGGGGAGAGCACCGTCACCGACGACGCCGAGGGGGAGGTCGTCCGTCGTGCCGACGCCTCCGGCGTCACCGACGACGACATCGACGCCGCCGTGGGCGGACTGACCGGCGAGCTCGAGCAGGTCCCGAGCGCCGTGAGCGCGATCAAGGTCGACGGGGTGCGGTCCTATGCGAGGGTGCGCTCCGGGCAGGACGTCGAGCTCACCGCACGGCCGGTGACGGTGAGCCGGTTCGAGGTGCTGGACAGGCACAGGTCGCGTCCGCACCTGGACCTGGACGTGCGGGTCGAGGTGTCCTCCGGCACCTACGTCCGGGCCCTCGCCCGCGACCTGGGTGCCGCGCTGGGCGTCGGCGGGCACCTCACCGCCCTGCGGCGGACGAGGGTCGGCGGCCTGGACCTGGACCGTGCCGTGACCCTGGAGTCGCTCGAGGCGGACGGCGCCGAGAGGCACCTGATCTCGCTCGCGGTGGCGGCCCGGAGCGCGCTGGCGGTGCGCGAGCTCGACGAGCC
The DNA here is from genome assembly GCF_001942225.1 of Serinicoccus sp. CUA-874. Taxonomy (NCBI): domain Bacteria; kingdom Bacillati; phylum Actinomycetota; class Actinomycetes; order Micrococcales; family Ornithinimicrobiaceae; genus Serinicoccus; species Serinicoccus sp. CUA-874. The sequence continues at coordinate 64,451 of NZ_MKJZ01000038.1, forward strand.
GGAGGCACGGGCCCTGGGCTACGGGCAGCGCGTGGCCTCCGCCCGCCCGGGACGCGAGGAGCCCGTGGCGGCCTTCGGCCCGGACGGCAGGCTCGTCGCCGTCCTGGACGAGCGGGCCGAGCAGGCCCGTGCCCACGTGGTCCTCGCCCCGGCCGGCGAGAGCTAGAGTGACGCCCGTGCATCGCTGGACCAGCCTGGAGGACGTGCCGGCCGAGCTCGGGCCGACCGTGGCCACGCTCGGCAACTTCGACGGTGTGCACCGGGGGCACCGGACCGTGCTGGAGACGGTGACCGGGATCGCGCGGGAGCGGGGACTCGCCTCGGTCGCCGTCACCTTCGACCCGCACCCGGTGGCGGTGCTCCACCCGGAGCGGGCACCCCAGGAGATCGCCGGTCTCGAGCACCGCCTCGACCTCCTGGAGGAGGCCGGGCTGGACGCCGTCGTCGTCATCGAGTTCACCAAGGAGTATGCCCGGCTCTCGCCGGAGGACTTCGTCGTCGAGACCTTCGTCGACGGGCTGCGCGCCGAGGTCGTCGTCGTCGGGCAGGACACCCGCTTCGGGCTGCACAACTCCGGCGACGTCGGCACCATGCGTGAGCTCGGGGAGGTGCACGGCTTCGACGTCGTGGTGCAGCACACCGCCGGCGCCCTGGACGGGGGCCTGCGCACCTGGTCCTCGACCGCCCTGCGCCAGGCGCTCGCCGACGGGGACCTCGCCACCGCCAACGCGATCCTCGATCGTCCGCACCGGGTGTCCGGCGAGGTCGTGCACGGCCACCACCGTGGCCGGGAGCTCGGCTACCCGACGGCCAACCTCGCCTTCGACTGCGTCGGCATGATCCCGGCGGACGGCGTCTACGCCGGCTGGCTGGAGCGTCCCGACCTCCCCGCCGGGCACCCCGACCGCCGGCTGCCCGCAGCCATCTCGGTCGGCACGAACCCCACCTTCGACGACGTCGAGCAGCGGACCGTCGAGGCCTACGTCCTCGACCGGGACGACCTCGACCTCTACGGCGAGGTCGTGCGGGTCGACTTCGTGCAGCGGCTGCGCGGCAACGTCCGGTTCGACTCGCTCGACGAGCTCATGGCACAGATGGCCGCCGACGTCGACCGCAGCCGCGACCTCCTGCAGCAGGACTAGCGCCGGGTGCGCGAGCGCTATCTGCGCACCGACTGGGCACCGGTCGTCGCGGCCCTCGGCCTCTGCCTCGTGGGTGCGCTGCTCGTGTGGTCGACGACGCATACCTGGGCCGGGTCGGCGCTGGCGGTCCGCCACCTTGTCAACACCGCGGTCGGCATCGTGCTGGCCCTCGTGCTGATCGGCACGGACGTGCGATGGCTGCGCGCCGCGGCGCCGTGGGTCTACCTCGCCGGGCTGGTCGGGCTCGCCACGGTCCTCACCCCTCTGGGCCAGACGGTCAACGGCTCCCGGTCCTGGCTCTTCCTCCCGGGAGGGTTCTCGCTGCAACCTGCGGAGCTCGCCAAGATCGGACTGGTGGTGGGGCTGGCCATGATCCTGGCGGAGGGTCGGGACCCCTATGCCCGGCCGGGGTGGCGCGAGGTGCTGCCCGCGTGGGTGCTCGCCGCGGTCCCGGTGGGCCTCATCATGCTGCAGCCGGACCTCGGCAGCGCCCTCGTCCTGGGCGTGCTCACGATCGGGATGGTCGCGACCTCCGGCGCCTCGTGGCGCTGGACCGCGACAGCCCTGGTCGGGACGGTGAGCGCCGTGGTGGCCGCGATCCGGGTGCCGTTGCTCGACCCCTACCAGGTGGACCGGCTGCTGGCGTTCCGGGACCCGGCGCTGGATCCCGGCGGCATCGGCTACCAGACCCGACAGGCGCGGCTGGCGATCGGGTCCGGCGGCTGGTCGGGCACCGGGCTGGGGGAGGGGCCTCAGACGCAGGGCGGGTTCATCCCGTTCCAGTACACCGACTTCATCTTCTCGGTGGCCGGGGAGGAGCTCGGTCTCCTCGGCGCGGGGGGCCTGATCCTGCTGCTCGGCTTCCTCGTGATGCGAGGACTGGTGGTGGCGCTGCGGTGCGAGGACCCGTTCGGCCGGCTCCTGGCGGTCGGGGTGGCGTCCTGGTTCGGCTTCCAGATCTTCCAGAACATCGGGATGAACCTCGGGCTCATGCCGGTGACGGGGCTGCCGCTGCCCTTCCTCTCCTACGGGGGGTCCTCGATGCTCGCCTGCTGGCTGGCCCTGGGGCTGCTCGCCTGCGCCAGCCGGCGCGAGCCGCGGACGGTCCCGTCTTGGCCGGTCCGATCGAACCTGCCAAGATGAGCACCCGCAGGACCCTTCGACCTCAGGAGTTGCCGTGGCCCGTCTCATCGATGAGCAGCCAGACCTGTCCGTGATCGAGAACCGCGCCCCGAGCGTGGGCCACCTCCTCCGTGAGCGGGTCGCGGCCACCCCGGCCGCCGACGCCTTCCTCTACCCCGAGGGCGAGAGCTGGACCGCCCTGACGTGGTCCCAGACCGGTGATCGCGCCTACGCGTTGGCGGCAGGGCTGATCGAGCTCGGTGTGCAGCCGGAGGAGCGCGTGGCGTTCGCCTGCTCGACGCGGATCGAGTGGGTCCTGGTCGACCTCGCAGTCATGTGCGCCGGCGCCGCCACCACGACGATCTACCCGTCCACGCTGTCCGACGACGTCGCCTTCATCGTCACCGACTCCGGCAGCCGGGTGGTGGTCGCCGAGGACCAGGAGCAGGTGGCCAAGGTGCTCGAGCACCGGGCCGAGCTCGGGGCCGTGCTCAAGATCGTCGTCATCGACGGCGAGGGGGACGGGGGCGACGTCATGACCCTCGCCGAGCTGGAGGAGCTCGGCCGGTCCCGGCTGGCGGCCGAGCCCGGTGTCGTGGACGAGCGGATCGACAGCCTCACCCCGGACCACCTGGCCACGATCATCTACACCTCGGGCACGACCGGTCGACCGAAGGGGGTGCGGCTGCCGCACTCCGCCTGGACCTACGAGGGCGCCAGCGTCGACGCGGTGCGCCTGCTCGGACCGGACGACCTGCAGTACCTCTGGCTGCCGCTGGCGCACGTCTTCGCCAAGTGCCTGCTGGTGCTGCCGCTGCAGATGGGCTTCCCCACGGCGGTGGACGGCCGGGTGGAGAAGATCGTCGAGAACCTCGGCGTCGTGCGACCGACCTTCATGGGCGCCGCGCCGCGCATCTTCGAGAAGGCCTACGGCCGGATCACCACGATGATGGCCGACGAGGGCGGGGTGAAGGAGCAGCTCTTCGACTGGGCCAGCGGCGTCGGCCGGGAGGTCGCCGAGATCCGGGCCGCCGGGGGGCAGCCCGGTGGTCTGCTCAAGGCCAAGCACGCCGTCGCGGACAAGCTGGTGCTCTCCAAGATCCGGGAGCGCTTCGGGGGCCGCATCCGCTTCTTCATCTCCGGGTCCGCCGCGCTGAACCACGACATCGCGCACTGGTTCGACGCCATGGGCCTGCGGATCATCGAGGGCTACGGCCTGACCGAGTCCAGTGCCGCATCGATCGTCAACCGGCCCCAGGACGGCGTCAACAAGATCGGCAGCGTGGGGTGGCCGCTGCCCGGCACCGAGGTGCGCCTCGCCGACGACGGTGAGCTGCTGATGCGCGGCCCGGGCATCATGACCGGCTACCACCAGAACGACGAAGCCACGTCCGAGGCGCTGCAGGACGGCTGGCTGGCCACCGGCGACATCGCCGAGATCGACGAGGACGGCTACGTCCGCATCACCGACCGCAAGAAGGACCTGTTCAAGACCTCCGGCGGCAAGTACGTCGCACCCTCGCGCATCGAGTCGCTCTTCAAGGGGGTCTGCCCCTACGCCAGCCAGCTCATCGTCGAGGGGGACGGGCGCAACTTCGTCTCGGCCCTCATCACCCTCGACCAGGACGCCATCACCGGCTGGGCGGCCAAGAACGGCATGGCCGGCGACTCGTACGCCCAGATCGTCACCTCTGACGCAGCACGGGAGATGGTGCAGGGGCACGTCGACCAGCTCAACGAGAAGCTGGCGCGGCACGAGCAGGTCAAGCAGTTCCACATCCTCGACCACGACCTGTCCATCGAGGAGGGCGACCTGACCCCCAGCATGAAGCTCAAGCGGCGGGCCGTGACGGCGAAGTACAAGGACGAGCTCGACCGGTTCTACACCGGCTGACGATCCCCACCCGCCGGGCAGGCCTCGGTGCGTCGGGCCGACGGGTCTCGGGGAGCCGGTGGCGGAACCGCCCTCACACGCCGTGCATGGTGGCGACGAGGTCCCGGTAGCGGTCGCGGACGTCCTGCCCTGCGGACGACGGGCTTCCCTCCAGCCGCTCGGCGGTCCCGGCACGCCACGGTGGCAGCTCCCCGCCCCGCAGCGTCCAGGCGGCCTGGCGTGCGGCGCCGAGCGCGACGTACTCTCCCGGCTCGGGGATGACGACCGGGACGCCGAGGAGGTCGACCGCGATCTCGCGGACGGCGCGGGAGGCGACGGCGCCACCGATGAGGTGCACGCGGTCGATCGGGACCCCTTCGCGGCGCAACGAGTCGACGCCTGCGCCCACCCCGAGGAGCATGCCCTCCACCACCGCCCGGGCGACGTTCTCCGGGGTCATGTTGTCCCGCGTCATCCCGGACACCGTGCCGGTGGCGTCCGGCAGGTTGGGGGTGCGCTCGCCGTCGAGGTAGGGGAGCAGCGTGAGCCCGCCGGCGCCGGGAGCGGCAGCCAGCGCGAGACGCTCCAGTCCGGCCAGGTCGGTGCCGAGGACAGCTGCCCCGGCGCTCAGCACGCGGGCGGCGTTGAGGGTGCAGACGAGCGGGAGGAAGCCTCCCGTCGCGTCGGCGTAGCTCGCGACCTCGCCGGTGGCGTCCGAGGTCGGGGCGTCGTGCCGGGCGAAGGCGGTCCCGCTGGTCCCCAGGGACATCACCACGTCGCCACGCTCCAGGCCGAGACCCAGCGCGGCGGCGGCGTTGTCACCGGTACCGGGTCCGAGGAGCGCGCCGGTCCCGGTGGTGCCGGCCCGGTCGGCAGGTCCGAGCACCGCCGGCAGGGTCAGGTCCCGGCCGGTGGCCAGCCGTACCAGCTCGCGGTCGTAGTCACCGCTGGCCGCGCTGTAGTAGCCGGTCCCCGAGGCGTCACCCCGGTCGGTCGTCCAGCCGTCGACCTCGCCCCCTAGACGACGGGCGATCTGTCCGGTGAGCCAGTCGTGGGGCAGCACGCAGGTCGCGGCCCGGGACAGGTGCTCGGGCTCGTGCTCGGCCACCCACCGCAGCTTGCTCACGGTGATCGCGGCCAGCGGCACGACCCCGACACGCTGCGCCCACGCCGTGGCGTCGCCCAGCTGCGTGACCAGGTCCGCCGCCGCCTGCGCCGAGCGCGTGTCGTTCCACAGCAGGGCCGGACGGATCACCTGGTCGTGCTCGTCGAGCAGCACCATGCCATGCTGCTGGCCCCCGACCGCGATGGCCCCGACACCGTCGAGCAGGTCGTCGGCGGTCGCCTGCTCGAAGGCGGTCCACCAGTGCTCCGGGTCGACCTCGGTGCCGTTCGGGTGGGTGCCCCGTCCCTGCCGGACGATCTCGCCGGTGTCCGCGTCGCACACGACGACCTTGCAGGACTGGGTCGAGGTGTCGACCCCGGCGACCAGTGTGCCGTCAGCTCCAGTCATGACCCTCAAGCGTGGCGCGTGCCCCCACCTCGTGCAACTGCTCGAGGAAGTGGGTGTAGGCGGCGGTGAAGATCTCCTGCTCGCGCAGGTCGCCGAAGAAGGTCTCGTCCTCGAGGAAGGCCAGCGGCTCCTCCCGCTGTCGCGCGGCGGCCGCCATGACCCGGTCCTGGTGGCGGTCGACGACCTCGATGGGCTCGCCCTGCTCGTCCACGCCCTCGGCATACCGGGCCCAGGCAGCCACCACGAGGGCAGAGCGCTCGATCTGGCCGCCGTGCTCGAGGTTGTGCCGGATGACGGGGACGAGCCACTTGGGTATGCGGTCGCTGCTCTCGGCGCAGAGCCGGGCCAGCGTGTCGCGCACCTCGGGGTTGGCGAAGCGTTCGACGAGGGTCCGGCTGTAGTCCGCCAGGTCGACGTCCGGCACCTCGGGGAGGGTCGGGATCGCCTCCTTCTCCATGTAGCCGAGGAGGAAGTCGACGAAGAGCGGGTCCTGGGCCACCTCGTGCGCGTAGCGGTACCCGGCGAGGTAGCCCAGGTAGCCCAGGGCCTGGTGTCCGGCGTTGAGCAGCCGCAGCTTCATGAGCTCGTAGGGCACGACGTCGTCGACCACCTGGACGCCGACCTCCTCGACCGCGGGGCGACCGGCGGTGAAGTGGTCCTCGAGCACCCACTGGGTGAACGGTTCGCACACGACCGGCCAGGCGTCCTCCACGCCGAACCGGTCGGCGAGCGCGTCGATGTCCTCCTGGGTGGTCACCGGGGTGATCCGGTCCACCATGGAGTTGGGGAACTGCACGTGCTCCTCCATCCAGTCCGCGAGCGGGTCGGCACCCTCACGGTTCTCGTCCTGCATGCGGGCGAAGGACGTGAGCATCTGGCCGGCGACGTCGCCGTTGCCCGGCAGGTTGTCGCAGGACATCACCGTGAAGGGCTCGGTGCCCGCCTCGCGGCGACGGCGCAGCGCCTCGGTGATGAAGCCGAAGGCGCTGCGGGGCGCGTCCCCGGGACCGGCGGCGATGTCCTCCTGGAGCGACTCGTCGGCGGGGTCGAACTCTCCGGTGACCTGGTTGACGTGGTAGCCACCCTCGGTGATCGTGAGGCTGACGATGCGGACCTGGTCGTCGGTGAGCTGAGCCAGGACGGCCTCCGGGTCGTCCGGGGCGAAGAGGTAGGCGGACATCGCTCCGAGGACGCGTGGCTCGAGCCGGCCGTCCGGGTGCTTGACGACGAGGGTGTAGAGGCAGTCCTGCGCGGCCATGGCGTCGCGCATCCGCGCGTCCCCGGGCATCGTGCCGACCCCGACGATCGACCAGCCCAGGGAGTCGTCGGGCTGCTCGTCCATGAGGGTGTCGAGGTACATCGCCTGGTGCGCCCGGTGGAACCCGCCGACGCCGAAGTGGACGATCCCCGGGCGCAGCCTGGACCGGTCGTAGGTCGGGCGGGCCACCTCCTCCGGGAGCCCGGGCAGGGTGTCGTCGCGGAGGGTGATCCGTGCCGTGCTCACTTGACTGCTCCCATGGACAGACCCTGCACCAGTTTGTCCTGCGCCGCAAAGCCGGCCGCCAGCACGGGCAGCGAGACGACGAAGGAGGCGGCGCAGACCTTGGCCAGGAAGAGCCCCTGGCTGGTGACGAAGTGCACTCGAGCCTCCACATCTGGTGCTCATCAGAGCACGTGCGTACGCACATATGAGTATGCTCAGTGAATCCGCCGCCGGTCGGGTTGTCAAGGACATGGACGTCGGCGGCTCGAGCCGGGATAATGGCGTGGCTCACAGGCCGCGGACCGCGGCGGACTCAGGGAGGTTCGGGTGCCGGTGAAAGACGAGTACGACCTCGTCCTGGCCGTCGCGGTCGCCAGGCGGCACTACGAGCAGCACCAGGCCAAGACGGAGATCGCCGAGGCGCTCGGCATCAGCCGGTTCAAGGTCGCCCGCCTGCTCGACCTGGCCCACGAGGCGGGGGTCGTGCGGATCGAGATCGTCGAGCCCGTCGCCGACGGGGGCCTGGCGCGCGAGCTGGAGCGCGCCTTCGACCTGCGGTGCTGCAGCGTCGTCCCGATGCCCTCGTCCGCGCCCGAGGTGCGCGCCGAGGTGGGTCGGGCCGCCGCGCGGCTCCTCGATGAGACCTTGCGGCCCGACGACGTCCTCGGCCTGCCCTGGAGCCGCTCGGTCTACGACATGGTGGCCGTTCTGGAGACGCTGCCGCAGGTGCCGATCATCCAGCTCAGCGGGGCGCTCGCCGGGGTGCGGGAGGACTCCAGCGCCGTGGACCTGGTGCGTCGCGCGGGCCGGATCGCCGGCGGCGGACGACAGGTGTTCTTCGCTCCCCTCGTCATGCCGGACGACGCGGCGGCCCAGGCCGTGCGGCGTGACCCCGCGGTCCGGGACACCCTGTCGGCGGCCGACCGGGTGACGGTGGCGATGGTGGGCGTCGGTGCCTGGGAGCCCGGACAGTCGACGATCTTCGACGCCGTGGACGAGGAGTGCCGGGACCGGGTCCGCGAGGCCGGTGTCGTGGGCGAGTCCGTCGGTGCCTGCTTCGACGCCGGCGGCACCCTGGTGAGCACCTGCCTGACCGACCGGCTCATCGCCCTCTCCCCGGACCAGCTCCGGTCGATCGGCACGGTGATCGCGGTGGCGCACGGGGAGGGCAAGGTCGAGGCGCTGCGCGCCGCCATGACCGGGGACCTGGTCAACGGCCTGGTCACCACGCACGACACCGCGCAGGCCATGCTGGAGCTGGCCTGAGGCTGACCGCTAGCACCCGTGGCCATCCTCCGGGCTGCCGGCCGGCATGCGCCAGGCCGCTACGGCGGCGGGCACGCTGAGCGCGATCGCGGTGCCAGCGACCACCGGGGTGAGCTCGAGGTGCAGCGTGAGCAGGCCGACCAGCGTCAGGGTCACCAGGAAACCCACCTCGCTGGCCACCCCCGCCACCGACGTCACCGTCGCGCGCACCTGGCTGTCCGCCCCGAGCGCGTGCTGCAGGCGGCTGTCACCGGCCAGGTAGAGGCTGCTCGCCGCGGCGTACCCCAGGCCCAGCGCCAGGGCCCCGGCCCACCCGGTGCCCCAGGCTCCCAGGCCCAGGAGCAGCCCGGCGAGGAGCACCAGGCCGGCGTGCCGCCAGCCGGTGAGGCCGGCGACCCGGTCGCTCATCGAGGTGCCGAGCGCCTCGAGCAGCACGACCCCAGACATGGCGAGGGCCACCCGACCGACGGCCAGGCCGTCCTCGGCGAGGACGAGCGGGAAGTACTCGTCGACGCGACGAGGGTCACGACCGCGGCATACCCGACGAGCACCCTGCGCACCGGCCCTGCCGCCCGGGCCTGGCCCAGGCCCTCCCGCAGGGTCGCCGCCCAACCGGCGCTCGCTGCACCGGCTGCCGGGTCGGGCACCGGGTCCACGGCGCGGGGTGACGTCGGGTGGGGGGACGTCAGCCGCTCCGCAGTCGCTGGAATGCCTGGTCGTCCCGGTCGGGGGAGGCGCAGGGTCACGCCGACGTGGACGAGCGCCGCAGCCAGGCTCGCCGCGCCGACCAGGGGATATCCCCCCAGATGGTGCAGCGGCGCGGCGGCCGCGATCGCGCCGGCCATGACGAGCAGGGCGATGCTCTCCGAGCGCGCCTTGACGTGGGCATACCGGACGGCGTGCCCCTGTGCGGTCAGCTGATCGAAGAGGTAGGCCTCCCACGTGCCCGAGTGCAGCGCGTCCGAGCACGACCAGAGGAGGAAGCCGAGCAGGAAACCCCAGAAGGTCGGCCAGACCATCCAGACGGCGAAGGCGCTGACATAGACGAGACCGGACGCGAGGAGCATCCGGCGGCGGTCCAGCAGGTCCGCCCACGCGCCGGAGGGGATCTCCAGCACGAAGGCGCTCACCGACCAGACCGCCAGCAGCACCGAGATCTGCGCCGTGCTCAGGCCGCTGTCGGCGAAGAGCAGGGCATAGATCCCGAAGAGCGGGATCGCCTCGTGCGTGGCGCGGTAGGCGACCGCGAGCGTCCGGATCCGGCCTCAACCCTCGCCGGAGGGGTAGCTGGCTCGACTCATACGAGCCACCCTAGAACTCCGGGCGAGGGTCGGAGCCGGTCTCAGTCGATCTTGCGTGCGCGGATGACGCCGTCGATCGCCAGGATCGACTCCTTGAGCTCGTCCTGCACCTCGCCCTCGACGTCGACGAGGGTGTAGGCGACCTCGCCCTTGGACTTGTTGGTGAACTCCGCCACGTTGAGGCCGGCGTCCGCCAGGGCCGCGGTGATCTGGCCGATCATGTTGGGCTTGTTGGCGTTGAAGATGCCCAGCCGCGTGGTGCCCGGGGTCCGGGCCATGACGACCTCCGGGAAGTTGACCGAGTTGCGGATGTTGCCGTGCAGCAGGTAGTCCGACAGCTGGTCGGCCGCCATGACCGCGCAGTTGTCCTCGGCCTCACCGGTGGACGCGCCCAGGTGGGGGAGCGCGATGACCTTCGGGTGCACCGAGCCGGCCTCGGAGGGGAAGTCGTTGACGTAGGCGTGCAGGTGCCCCGCGTCGAGCGCGTCCAGCACCGCCTGCTCGTCCACGACGCCGCCGCGGGCGAAGTTGAGCACCACGCCGCCGGGCGCCATCGAGGCGATCCGGTCGGCGTCCACGAGGCCCTTGGTCGCCTCGACGAGCGGCACGTGCAGCGTGATCATGTCGCTCCGGGCGAAGAGCTCCTCGACGCTGGTCACCTGCTCCACGTTGGGGGAGAGCTGCCAGGCACGCTCGACCGTGATGGCCGGGTCGTAGCCGAGGACCTTGAGCCCGAGCGACTGCGCCGCGTTGGCGACCAGCACGCCGATGGCGCCCAGGCCGATGACGCCGAGGGTCTTGCCCGGGAGCTCGTAGCCCGCGAACTGCTTCTTGCCGGCCTCGACCTGCTTGTCCAGCTCGGCCCCGGTCAGCTCCTGCTCGGCGACGAGACCGCGGGTGTAGTCGGCCGCGTGGTAGAGATTGCGGGCGGCCAGGAGCATGCCCGCGATGACGAGCTCCTTGACCGCGTTGGCGTTGGCCCCCGGCGTGTTGAAGACCGGTATGCCGCGGGACGCCATCTCCGAGACGGGGATGTTGTTGGTGCCCGCCCCGGCGCGGGCGACGGCGTACAGCGAGTCGGGGATCGGCGCCGAGTGGAGGTCGGCCGAGCGCAGCAGGATGCCGCGCGGCTCGGGGATGTCGGTGCCGAGGTCGAAGATCTCGCGGTCGAGCCGCTGCAGGCCGACGGGGGAGATCGCGTTGAGGGTCTGGATCGGGTAGGTCTGCGTCATGGGGGTGGTGTTCTCAGCCGTTCTGCTGCTCGAAGTCGGTCATGAAGTCGACGAGGGCCTGGACGCCCTCGATCGGCATGGCGTTGTAGATGCTGGCGCGCATGCCACCCACGCTGCGGTGGCCGGAGAGCCCGGAGAGCCCGGCCTCCGCGGCGGCCGCGACGAAGGGCTTCTCCAGCGCGGGGTCCGGCACGAGGAAGGGCACGTTCATCCACGACCGCGCCTGCGGCTGCACCGGGTTGGAGTAGAAGTCGGAGGCGTCGATCGCGCCGTAGAGCAGGTCGGCCTTGGCCTGGTTGCGGCGGCCCATCTCGGCCACGCCGCCCTGCTGCTCGACCCACTCCAGGACCAGCCCGACGAGGTACCACGCCAGCGTGGGCGGGGTGTTGAGCATGGAGTCGGCGGCGGCCATGGCCTTCCAGTCCAGGGCGGCGGGCACCTCGGCGCGGGCCCGCTCCAGCAGGTCACGGCGCACGATGACGACGACGAGCCCGGCGGGCCCGAGGTTCTTCTGCGCCCCGGCGTAGATCACGCCGAAGCGGGACACGTCGAGCGGGCGGGACAGGATCGTGGAGCTGGCATCGGTGACCAGCGGGACGTCGCCGGAGTCGGGCACGTAGGGGAACTCGACGCCGCCGATCGTCTCGTTCAGGGTGTAGTGCAGGTAGGCCGCGTCGTCCGGGACGTCGAACGAGCTCTCGGCGGGGACGGTGGAGTAGTTCGACGCCTTCTCGTCCGCGAGGACCCGGACGTCGGCATACTTCTCGCCCTCGCTGATCGCCTTCTTCGACCACGACCCGGTGTTGAGATAGGCCGCGGCCTGGCCGGACGCGGCCAGGTTGAGCGGCACGCCGGCGAACTGGCCGGTGGCTCCGCCCTGCAGGAAGAGAACGGCGTGGTCGTCCGGGACCGAGAGCAGGGCGCGCATCCGCTGCTCGGCCTCGGCGGCGATGGACACGAACTCGGGGCTGCGGTGGGACATCTCCATGACCGACATCCCCGAGCCGCGCCAGTCGGTGAGCTCGGACTGGGCGCGCTCGAGCACCTCGAGCGGCATGGTGGCTGGACCGGCTGAGAAGTTGAAGACTCGCACGGGCACCTACCGTACCGTCAAGGAACGGCGCGCCCGGTCTCGGCCCGAGTGGCCGGGGAGGGCCTCACCCGTGTGCGATACTGCTGAGCGGTCGAGCGCGGACCCACACCTGCGTGAGACCCGGTGCGAGTCCCTCGCGGTGCGGCCCGGAAGCAGGTCGGCACGCGGGACACGGTTGCTCGAGGTGAGCCCGGACCGGCCCGCACCGCACCGCTGGTCGGTGCCGCGCGAGTGCGCGAGCCGTCCTCGTCGGTGACACGGATGACTTCCGTCGCGGCCGGCCGGTCGCGGCGACACAGCACCCGCGCCGCGCGGGCAGTGGGGCGGTCCGACCGGCCCCGAGGTGTGGACTGGCCACGCGCGGCCTGGAAGGACACGACGTGTCTGACGAGCGCACCACCGACACCCCCACCGACGAGCGACTGACGAGCGACACCCCCGAGGCCACGTCGACGGGCTCCAGCGACACGGCGCCAGCCGGCCCGGGCGCCGCAGTCCAGGAGTCGGACGCCCCGGAGCAGAGCGACGAGGAGACTGTCGAGGAGCCTGACCGGACGTCCGAGACAGAGCCCGAAGACGCCCCCGCGGAGGCCGACGACGAGGCGTCCCCCGGGCCCGAGCCCGAGGCGTCGACCTCGGCGGTGCCGTCCTTCGGGCTGGTCTTCCAGGCCCCCGACCTGACCGACCTGCCCAAGCGCCGCTCGCGACGGGCGACCGCGGCCTCCGCCGCGCCGGCGCCGGCGGCCGAGGACCCGAGCGGGACCGGCGACGACGTTCCTCCGGGGACGACGCCGTGTCGTCCGACGACGCGGACGGGGACGACGAGCAGGGTGGGCGTGGCCGCCGTCGTCGTCGGCGCGGGGGCAAGGGGCGCAAGGCGCGCTCCGATGAGCAAGGCGACGGAGCGGCCGCGGACGGTGCCGACGAGGGTGACGACGGGACGCCGGCGAAGGGGACGACCTCGGGCGGCGGCCGGCGTCGTCACGGTGGGGACGGCTCGCAGGGCGGTTCCGGTAAGGGGGCTCAGAAGGACACCGGCAAGGACGCGGCCGTCAAGAACGGCTCCGGCGAAGGGTCCGACAACCGTGCCACGGCCGACGACACCGCCTCCGAGGGGGACGGCGGTGGCACCAAGCGTCGTCGTCGCCGGTCCCGCAGCGGCAGCGAGCGTCCGGCCAAGGACGAGGTCGCCTCCGTCAAGGGCTCGACCCGGTTGGAGGCCAAGCGGCAGCGTCGGCGTGAGGGGCGCGAGGCCGGGCGGCGCCGGACCGTCATCACCGAAGCCGAGTTCCTGGCCCGGCGCGAGAGCGTGGAGCGGGTCATGGTCGTCCGGGGCCTGGAGGACCGCACCCAGATCGCGGTGCTCGAGGACGGGGTGCCGGTGGAGCACTACGTGTCCCGCTCGGCACAGTCCACGATGGTGGGCAACGTCTACCTGGGCCGGGTCCAGAACGTCCTGCCCAGCATGGAGGCCGCCTTCGTGGACATCGGCAAGGGCCGCAACGCGGTCCTCTACGCCGGTGAGGTCAACTGGGACGCCGCCGGGCTCGAGGGCAACCAGCCCAAGCGGATCGAGAACGCGCTGAGCTCGGGCGAGTCCGTCCTGGTGCAGGTCACCAAGGACCCGATCGGTCACAAGGGCGCCCGGCTGACCTCGCAGGTCTCCCTGCCCGGCCGCTACCTCGTCTACGTGCCCGGCAACTCCATGACCGGGATCTCGCGCAAGCTGCCCGACACCGAGCGCACACGGCTCAAGAAGATCCTCAAGGAGGTCGTCCCCGACGACGCCGGCGTGATCGTCCGCACCGCGGCGGAGGGCGCTTCCGAGGCCGAGCTGCGGGCCGACGTCGAGCGGCTCACCGCGATGTGGGAGCGGATCGAGGCGAAGGCGAAGACCGCGAACGCCCCGGCGCTGCTCCACGGCGAGCCGGACATGACCGTCAGGGTCATCCGCGACGTCTTCAACGAGGACTTCGCCAAGCTCGTGGTCTCCGGCGACAAGGCCTGGACCGAGGTCAAGCGCTACATCGACGAGGTCGCCCCGGACCTCGCCGAGCGGGTGGAGAAGTACACCGGCACGACCGACGTCTTCGCCACGCACCGCGTGCACGAGGCGATCGCCAAGGCGATGGACCGCAAGGTCTGGCTGCCCTCGGGCGGGTCCCTGGTCATCGACCGCACCGAGGCGATGACCGTCGTCGACGTCAACACCGGCAAGTTCACCGGCTCCGGCGGCAACCTCGAGGAGACGGTCACCAAGAACAACATCGAGGCGGCGGAGGAGATCGTCCGCCAGCTGCGGCTGCGCGACATCGGCGGCATCATCGTCGTCGACTTCATCGACATGGTCCTCGAGAGCAACCGGGACCTCGTCGTCCGGCGGCTGCTGGAGTGCCTCGGGCGAGACCGCACGAAGCACCAGGTGGCCGAGGTGACCTCGCTCGGCCTCGTGCAGATGACCCGCAAGCGGGTCGGCTCGGGCCTCATCGAGGTCTTCTCGGAGAGCTGCGCCCACTGCTCCGGGCGCGGGGTCGTCGTGCAGTCCGAGCCGGTGGTCCGCACCGGCGGCGACGAGGGCGGCAGCAACGGCGGCGGCAAGCGTCGTGGCAAGGGCCGGGGCAAGAGTGCCGGCCCGGCCGAGCCGAAGAACGTGCTGCCCACGCCCAACCCCAACGGTCCGACCCCGGCCCAGATCGCCGCGGCGGCGCACGCCGCTGCCCTCACCGCCGGCGCGAGCTCGGAGGCGGCGGACGCCGCTGCGCAGGCCGCGGCCGGCGAGGTGACCGAGGAGGCGCCCCGGCAGGCCGCCGCGGCCACGACCGATCCGGCACCGGCGCAGGGCGCCGACGCGGCTGCCGGGTCGGACGACCCGACGGCCGCCCCGACGCACCGTCCTCCGACCAGACCACGGTCCCGGACGCCGCCGAGGAGGCGACGACGTCCGCTCCGGCTGCGGAGCAGGAGGCCGCCGCGCCGCGCCCGAAGCGCCGTCGTCGGGGTCGGGTGGTCTCACCCGCCGGTCCGCCCACCGGGGAGGTCGGCACCGACCCGGCGCCGGGCTCCGCGGAGCCCTCCGAGGCCGCCCCGCAGGACGAGTCCTGAGTTTGGAGCGACGCCGGTCGGCACGGTAGCCTGGTGCGTCGGTTCGCCCTGGAGGGTCGGCCCGGTCTCGCAGACGGCATCCCGTGTCGGCTCGACCGTGCCACAACCAGGTGCGCGTCCGAGCCCACCGCGACCAGAAGTCAGAAAGCGAGTTCAACGTGTACGCGATCGTCCGTGCTGGCGGCCGCCAGGAGAAGGTCTCCGTCGGCGACGTGCTGACCATCGACAAGGTCGGTGGCGACGCCACGGCCGGCGACACCGTCGAGCTCGCCCCCGTGCTGCTGGTCGACGGCCAGACCGTGACCACCGACGCCGACGCCCTCGGCAAGGCCACGGTCACCGCCGAGATCCTCGGCGCGGCCAAGGGCCCCAAGATCGTCATCCAGAAGTACAAGAACAAGACCGGTTACAAGAAGCGGCAGGGCCACCGCCAGCCGCTCACCCAGGTCAAGATCACCGCTATCGACGCCTGAGCGTCGTCACGAGCCACGAAGGAGTCAGCAGATGGCACACAAGAAGGGTGCGTCCTCGACCCGCAACGGTCGTGACTCGAACGCCCAGCGTCTCGGCGTGAAGCGCTTCGGCGGTCAGGTCGTCGGCGCCGGCGAGATCATCGTCCGGCAGCGCGGGACCCACTTCCACCCCGGTGAGGGCGTGGGGCGCGGCGGCGACGACACGCTGTTCGCGCTGGTCCCCGGTGTGGTCGAGTTCGGCGCCAAGCGGGGCCGCAAGACCGTCAACATCGTCGCGGGCGCGACGGAGACCGTCGACGCCTGAGGCGCGGCACGACAGACCGCAGCGACGCCGGCGGAGCCCGAGGCTCCGCCGGCGTCGCGCTGTCTGCACCACCCTGAGAGGATCACCCATGGCCAACTTCGTGGACCGTGTCGTGCTGCACCTGCGTGCCGGCAAGGGCGGGCACGGCGTCGCCTCCGTCCACCGCGAGAAGTTCAAGCCGCTCGGCGGTCCGGATGGTGGCAACGGGGGTCGGGGCGGGGACATCGTGCTGCGGGTGGACCCGCAGGTCACGACGCTCATCGACTACCACCACGGCCCGCACCGCACCGCCCCGAACGGCCGACCGGGGGAGGGGGACGAGCGCAACGGGGCCCAGGGGGAGGACCTCGTCCTGCCCGTCCCCTCCGGGACGGTGGTGACCACCCGTGGGGGCGAGGTCCTGGCCGACCTGGTCGGGGACGGCGCCGAGCTCGTCGCCGCCCGCGGCGGACGTGGCGGGCTGGGCAACAAGGCCCTGGCCTCGCCCCGCAGGAAGGCACCCGGCTTCGCCCTGCTCGGGGAGCCGGGCGAGGAGGCCGAGGTCGTCCTCGAGCTCAAGACGCTTGCCGACGTGGCGCTCGTCGGTTTCCCCTCGGCGGGGAAGTCGTCGCTGGTCAGCGTGCTGTCGGCGGCGCGCCCGAAGATCGCCGACTACCCCTTCACGACGCTCGTGCCCAACCTGGGGGTGGTCACCGCCGGCGGCGAGCGCTTCACCATCGCCGACGTGCCCGGGCTCATCCCCGGCGCCAGCGAGGGCAAGGGTCTGGGGCTGCAGTTCCTCCGGCACGTCGAGCGGTGCCACGTGCTCGCGCACGTCGTGGACTGCGCGACCCTCGAGCCCGGGCGCGACCCGCTCACCGACCTGGAGGTCATCGAGGAGGAGCTCGCCGCCTACGTGCCCCACGGCGAGCTGGGCGGCATACCCCTGGCCGAGCGGGTGCGCGTCGTCGTGCTCAACAAGGCCGACGTGCCCGAGGCGCGGGAGCTGGCGGAGATGGTGCGGCCGGACCTGGAGGAGCAGGGCTACGAGGTGCACGTCGTCTCGGCCGTCGCCCACCAAGGACTCAAGGAGCTGACCTTCGCGCTCGCGGGTCATGTGCGACGGGCCCGCGAGGAGCAGATCGAGGTCGAGCCGCAGCGGGTCGTCATCCGGCCCCGGGCCGTCGACGACCAGGGCTTCACGGTGCGTCGCGAGAACACCGCCGACGGCGAGGTCTTCCGGGTCGTGGGTGAGCGGCCGACGCGGTGGGTGCGGCAGACGGACTTCGCCAACGACGAGGCGGTCGGCTACCTCGCCGACCGGCTGGGGCGGCTGGGCGTGGAGGAGGAGCTGCTCAAGGCGGGCGCCGTCGCCGGGTCCACCGTGCTCATCGGACCGGAGCAGGACGCGGTCGTCTTCGACTGGGAGCCGACCATGGCCGGCGGCGCCGAGCTGCTCGGCAGCCGTGGCACGGATGTCCGGCTGGAGGACCGCTCCCGGCCCACCCGCGCCGAGCGGCGGGAAGCCTTCCACGACCGCAAGGACGCCCAGAGCGAGGCGCGCGCGGAGCTGGAGTCCGAGCGGCGCGCCGGTCACTGGACCGACGACACCTGAGCCAGGCTCCGACCCCGGCCCCACCATGGAGCACCCCGGCCGACCCCGGTCCGTAGGGTGTGGGGATGACCGAGATCGACGTCAGGCCCAGCCCCGCGGAGCTCGTCGACCTGCTCACCGAGCTGGTCGCCTCGCCCTGGCCGACCACGGAGTCCGAGCGCGTCGCGTGGTTCGCCGAGCACGGCCTGGTCGTGGCGGGACCCGAGCCGGAGCCCCGGGACGGTGGGTCGCAGGCGTGGGTCGGGACCGGCCCGGAGCAGTGGGGATGGTCCAGGTGCGGCTGGAGCACCTTCGAGGACGAGTTCGTCGGTGTCTTCTGGTTCCTGTGGCGGGGCACCTCGATGGAGGGGTCCGAGCTGGCGGCGCGCGCCCTGCGTGACCAGCTGGCGCAGCGGTTCGGCGAGCCGGCGCAGGAGCACGTGACCGAGCCGGAGACCGGACGGTTCACCGCCTTCTGGGAGACGCCCGGTCACACGATCGACCTCTACCTCCACGGGGGTATGCGCCCCCAGGGCGCCGAGGACCAGTTCTACGACGAGCCGGTCATCCAGCTGCACCTGGACCACGCCGAGCGGTCGGCCCGTCGCGATGCGGAGGCGCGAGAGCGCCATGGCGGCGAGGTCGCGCCACGGCCGGCGGACCAGGGCTGAGGCGCCCACGCCCGTGTGGGGCCCTCCACCTCGTGGATGCATGAGTATGCGTGACAGTGGAATAGTATTCGTCCCATGGGCTCGACCGTCGACCGCAGCGTCATCCGCGACGCGCACCGCATGGTGGTCAAGGTCGGCTCGTCCTCGTTGACCGGCCCGAAGGGCGGGTTGGACGGGTTCCGGCTGCAGGCGCTCGCGACCTCGTTGGCGAAAAAGGCGATGTCCGGCACCCAGGTGGTGCTCGTGTCCTCCGGCGCCATCGCCGCCGGGATGGTGCCGCTGGGCCTGGAGCGCCGCCCCAAGGACCTCGCGACCCAGCAGGCGGCGGCCAGCGCCGGGCAAGGGGCGCTGATGTCGGCCTACACCCGGGCTTTCACGATGCACGGGGTCCAGGTCGGCCAGGTCCTGCTCACCGCCGACGACATGCACAGGCGCAGCCACTACGTCAACGCCTCCCGCACCCTGGAGCGGCTCCTCGAGCTCGAGGTGGTCCCGATCATCAACGAGAACGACACCGTCGCGACCGACGAGATCCGCTTCGGCGACAACGACCGGCTGGCCGCCCTCGTCGCCCACCTCGTGGACGCCGACGCCCTGGTGCTGCTCTCCGACGTCGACGCGCTCTACACCGGGCACCCCGCCCGGGCCGGCTCCGAGCGCATCCCGCTCGTGGCGGGGCCCGAGGCGCTGGCCGAGGTCGACGTCTCGCGCGCCGGGTCGGCGGTCGGCACCGGCGGCATGCAGACCAAGGTGGGGGCCGCCCAGATGTCGGTCGCCGAGGGCATACCCGTGCTGCTGACGAATGCCGAGCAGGTGCACCAGGCCCTCCTCGGTGAGGACGTGGGCACCCTGTTCACCCCGGTCGGGACCAAGAGCCCCGCCCGCCGCCGCTGGCTGGCGCACGCCAGCAGCGCCACCGGTCGCGTCGTCCTGGACGACGGAGCGGTCGAGGCCGTCGTGCGCCGGCGCACCTCGCTGCTCCCGGTCGGCATCACCCGCGTCGAGGGACGCTTCAGCGCCGGGGACACCGTGGACCTGTGCGACCAGCACGGGAGCGTGGTGGCGCGGGGTCTCGTCGGCTACGGCGCCGAGGAGCTCGGGACGCTCGTCGGGCGCCGGCTGGTCCGCGACGCCGCCCTGCGCTCCAGCACCCCTGCCCCCCGCCCGGTCGTCCGTCGCGACGACCTCGTCGTCCTCTGACCACCCAGCACGAGCCCCCACCCGCAGGAGCAGCACATGACCGTCACCATCGCCCCCGACGTCACCGAGCAGGTTGCCGCGGTCGCCCGCTCCGCGCGGGTCGCCGCACGCGAGCTGGCGCTGCTGACCCGGGCGGAGAAGGACACCGCCCTCCTGGCCCTGGCCGACGCGCTGGACGCGAGGGCCGCGCATGTCGTGCAGGCCAACCACGAGGACCTGCGCCGGGGCCAGGACAGGGGCCTGGCCGCCAACCTGCTGGACCGGCTCACCCTGGACGAGGAGCGGGTGCGCACGGTGGCCGATGCCCTGCGCCAGGTCGCCGGGCTGCCCGACCCCGTCGGTGAGGTGGTCCGTGGGTCGACCCTGGCCAACGGCCTCCAGATCCGCCAGGTCCGGGTGCCGATGGGCGTCGTCGGCATGATCTACGAGGCACGCCCCAACGTCACCGTCGACGCCGCGGGCCTCGGGCTCAAGAGCGGCAACGCGGTCATCCTGCGCGGCGGCTCGGCGGCCGGGTCCACCAACGCCGCCCTCGTCACGATCCTGCGCGACGCGCTCGAGGCGAAAGGCATCAACCCCGACGCGGTCAACCTGCTGTCCGAGGGCGGCCACGACGCCGCCCGGGCGCTGATGACCGCCCGCGGCCTGGTCGACCTGGTGATCCCGCGCGGCGGCGCCAGCCTCATCCAGACGGTCGTCACCGAGTCCACAGTCCCGGTCATCGAGACCGGGGTGGGCAACTGCCACGTCTACGTCGACGCCAGCGCCGACACCGACATGGCCACGGCGATCGTCACCAACTCCAAGACGCACCGCACCTCGGTCTGCAACGCCGCGGAGTCGCTGCTCGTGCACCGGGACGCGGCGCAGCGCGTGCTGCCGCCCATCATGCGTGAGCTCGCCGCCGCCGGCGTCACCGTGCACGGCGACGCCGGCGTGCAGGGGTATGCCGAGGCCGCCGGGGCGGCATACCAGCCGGTCACGGAGGAGGACGACGACACCGAGTTCCTCTCCCTGGACATCTCGGCACGGGTGGTGGACGACCTCGACGCGGCCCTGACCCACATCCGGGAGCACACGAGCGGCCACACCGAGGCGATCGTCACCGCCGACCGGGCAGCGGCACGACGCTTCACCACCGAGATCGATGCGGCAGCGGTCCTCGTCAACGCCTCGACCCGGTTCACCGACGGCGGCGAGTTCGGCTTCGGTGCCGAGATCGGGATCTCCACGCAGAAGCTGCACGCCCGCGGCCCGATGGCGCTGCCCGAGCTCACGACGACCAAGTGGGTCGTCGAGGGGGACGGGCAGGTGCGCTGACGCCGAGCCGTCCCGGTGCGGAGGTAGAGTGTCACCATGACGCCCGCGCAGTTCTTCGTCGCGGCCGCCGAGGAAGGCGGCCACCACATCGTCAACGAGCTCCCGTTCCCGCCGATCATGTTCGGCGTCTTCGCGATGCTCGCCTTCCTGCTGCTGCTGGGCTTCCTCTGGGCCTTCCGCAACACGCTGGCGCTCGACCCGCACGGTGTCGCGGACGGCAAGCACGACCCCGACATGGGTCGAACCCAGCACTGATGCGTCTGGGGGTGATGGGTGGGACCTTCGATCCCATCCACCACGGCCACCTGGTGGCCGCGAGCGAGGCGGCGCACCTGCTGGGCCTGGACGAGGTGGTCTTCGTGCCCACCGGCCAGCCCTACCGCAAGGACGCGAGCAAGGTCACCGACGCCGAGCACCGCTACCTCATGACCGTCATCGCGACCGCCTCCAACCCGTCTTTCACGGTCAGCCGGGTGGACGTCGATCGGGACGGTCCGACCTACACCCGCGACACGCTGCGCGACCTGCGGGCGGAGCGGCCGGACGACGAGCTGTTCTTCATCACCGGCGCCGACGCCCTGGCGCAGATCCTGTCGTGGAAGGGCGTGGACGAGCTGTGGGACCTCGCCCACTTCGTCGGGGTCACCCGCCCGGGCCACGTGCTCACCGACGCGGGGCTCCCCGAGGACAAGGTGACCCTGCTCGAGGTGCCCGCCATGGCGATCAGCTCCACCGGCTGCCGCGAGCGCACCGCGGAGGGCGACCCGGTCTGGTATCTCGTGCCGGACGGCGTCGTCCAGTACATCGGCAAGTACGACCTCTACCGGAAGGACCGTGAGTGAGGGCCACGCAGCGTGCGATCGAGCTCGCCCAGGCCGCCGCGGCCGCGGCGCAGGACAAGTTGGGGCAGGACGTCGTCGGTCTCGACGTCTCCGGCCAGCTCGCCCTGACCGACGTCTTCGTCATCGCCTCGGCGCCCAACGAGCGGCAGGTCGGTGCCATCGTCGACGCGTCGAGGAGCGCCTGCTCCAACTGGGGGCCAAGCCGCTGCGCCGCGAGGGGCAGCACGAGGGCCGGTGGGTGCTGCTGGACTTCAGCGACATCGTCGTGCACGTCATGCACGCCGAGGACCGGGAGTTCTACGCCCTGGAGCGGCTCTGGAAGGACTGCCCGCCCGTGCTGCTCCCCGAGCCCGGCACCCCTGCCGGCGAGAGCTGAGGTATGCGGCGGGTCATCGTCTGGCGGCACGGCGAGACCGAGCACAACGCCGGCGGCATCTACCAGGGCCAGCTGGACACCGAGCTCTCCGTCCGCGGTCGCGAGCAGGCCCGGCGTGCGGCCGAGGTGCTCGCCGCGCGGGGGGTCGTGCGCCTGGTGACCTCCGACCTGACCCGGGCCGTCCAGACGGCGACCTGCCTGGCCGAGCGGACCGGGCTGCGGACCGAGCCGGACGCGCGGTTGCGGGAGATCCACGTCGGCCGGTGGCAGGGGTTGACCCACCAGGAGGTGCTCGCCCGCGACCCCGAAGCGCAGCAGGCGCTGGAGCGCGGCGAGGACGTCGTCCGGGGCCAGACGGGGGAGCGGGTGGCCGATGTCGCGGCCCGTGCCCGGGCGGCTTTCGAGGAGGTCGTCGCCGACCTGCCCGAGCACGGCCCCGCCGTGCTGGCCTCCCACGGTCTGGCGTCCCGCGCCCTCGTCTGCGCCGTCGTCGGCCTGGACTTCCAGCAGGCCTCGCAGGCCCTCGTCGGGTTGCGCAACTGCCACTGGGCCGAGCTCGTGGAGCATGCCACCGGATGGCGCCTCGAGGCCTGGAACGTGGGGGTCCCGGAGGACCACGCGGTGCCGACGATCGCCCACCCCGTGCCCTGACCAGGGATTTGGCGATTGCCGAGGGCGCTGGGTAAAGTAGTCCAGTCCTCACGGGGCCACCCCGGGGCTGTGGCGCAGTTGGTAGCGCACCTCCATGGCATGGAGGGGGTCAGGGGTTCGAATCCCCTCAGCTCCACCGGACGAGCGGGCCGGACACCACCAGGTGTCCGGCCCGCACGCGTGAGAGGAGGGGGTCGGTGCCGCGGCACGAGGACGCCTTCCGGCTGCGGGACATCGCCCTGCCGGCCGTCGCCCCCGAGCATCGTCAACGCGGTCGGCCTGAGCGCCGTCACCCCGGTCCTGGCGCTGCACGCCCGCGACCTGGGGGCCAGCGTCGGGCAGGCCGCACTCGTCGTGGCGCTGCTCGGCCTCGGCAGCCTGCTCGGGCCGGTGCTGGGCGGTGTGCTCATCGGCGCCACGGGCCAGGTGTCGTCGGTCTTCTGGCTCGGTGCGGCGATGGGGCTCATGGCCGCGCTCGTGGTGCGGGCCGCGCCCGACCTCACCGCTGGTCTCGAACGGACCCCCGGCACGCCGGCCCCGACCCGGGTGCTCTCCGTGATCTGGGAGCACCGGCGAACCCTCGCCTCGGTCGGCAGCGCGGTGGTCGTCATCTCCGGGGCCCGGACCCTTCGGATCACCCTGCTGCCCCTCTGGGCCGAGCAGATCGGCGTGTCCGCGGCCACGACCTCCCTCGTCTTCGGGCTGGCGGCCTTCTCGAAGATCCTGCTCTTCTACCCCGCCGGCTGGGTGATGGACCGCTACGGCAGGAGCGTCGCGGTCACGGTGGTGCTGCTCATCGGTGCCGGGGTGCTGCTCCTGCCGCTGAGCCAGGGCCTGATCGGCTTCACCCTCCTCGCTCTCCGGCCTGACCCTTCTCGCCCCGCTGGCGGTGGCCTGCGTCACGGCGGGCACGGTATGCCTGCTCGGCGCCGGGTGGGTGGCGCACCGCGTCGGTCGCATCGACCGTCGGCGACGGTCGGCCGACGGGTGACCGCAGCCCTCACAGGTCGGGGAGATGCCTGCGGACCTCGGCCAGGACCCGGTCGAAGACGTCCTCGTCCAGCTGCGCCCCGGTGCGTCGCACCGCGTCGCGTTCGAGCCGCAGCAGCCGGTCGACCCGCGCCTCGCTGGGCCGACGTCGGTGGTCCCAGTCGCCCGAGCCGATGTCGGTCCAGTACCGGCCCGCCGCAGCCTCCTGAGCGGCGTCCCGGTCGTGGTCCTGGCCGGTGAGCGGCAGCGCGAGCAGCCGCGGCCCCTCGCGCCCGATGACCAGCACCGGCCGGTCCTTGCCCTAGGAGGCGTCCTCCTCGTAGGGCACCCAGGCCCAGACCACCTCGCCTGGATCGGCCCGGTCGTCCGCCACCGGGGCATACCCGAGGCGTGGTCGGTCCTCCATGGTGTGCACCCTACCGGCGCATCCGGACGGCCTCGGGCCCGTCGCCAGCGCGACGGGTCGGTCATGGGCTACAGTGCGCCCAGGTGACGGCGCGCCGAGGAGGGGGCGTCGCCCTGCGAGGAGAGGTGTCGACGTGGACAACCTGGCTGTGCTGAGCCTGTTGGCGATCGCGCCGATCGCCGTCGTGGGGGTCCTCCTCGCCGGGTTGCGGTGGCCGGCGAAGCTGGCCATGCCGGTGGGGTATGCCGTGACCGTCGTCATCGCGCTCGTGGTCTGGCAGATGCGCCCCACCGCGGTCGTCGCGGCGACGCTCGAGGGCCTCATCATCGCGGTCACGCTGCTCTACATCGTCTTCGGCGCCCTGCTGCTCCTGGCGACCGTCATCTCCAGCGGGGCGATGGCCACCATCCGCTCCGGGTTCACCGCGATCTCCCCGGACCGCCGGGTGCAGGCCATCATCATCGGCTGGCTCTTCGGGTCCTTCCTCGAGGGCGCCTCGGGCTTCGGCACGCCCGCCGCGGTCGTCGCCCCGCTGCTCCTGGCGCTGGGCTTCCCCGCGATGGCGGCGGTCATGGTGGGTCTGATCATCCAGTCCACCCCTGTCTCCTTCGGGGCCGTCGGTACGCCGATCATCGTGGGGGTGGGCACCGGCCTGCAGGGCGGTGCCGGGGTGGAGCAGCGCGCCGGCGAGCTGGGTCTGGACTACGACGGGCTCATCGCCGAGATCGGCTTCCAGGTGGCGGCGATCCATGCGGTCGTCGGACTGCTCGTGCCGCTGCTCATCGCGGTCTTCCTCACCGGGTTCTTCGGCGAGCGACGCAGCTTCGCCGAGGGACTGAAGGTGTGGCCCTTCGCCCTCTACGCCTCGGTCGCGATGACCGTGCCCTCGGTGCTCGTCGCCCGGTTCTTCGGCCCCGAGTTCCCCTCGCTCCTGGGCGGGCTGGCCGGGCTCGCGCTGGTGATGTTCACCTCCTCGCGCGGCTTCCTCATGCCCGACCGGGAGCACACCTTCGACTTCGGGCCGCGGTCCGGCTGGCAGGAGCGCTGGATGGGCACGTTGGACACCGACCATCTCGGTGACCTGGACACCCGTCGGATGGGCCTGGTGACGGCGTGGTTGCCCTACGTCCTCATCGCGTTGCTGCTGCTGGCGACGCGGCTGGTGGAGCCGCTCACCGCGGCGCTGCGCTCGGAGAACCCCGCGGTGACCCTCCCCTTCGAGGACCTGCTCGGCACCGGGATCTCGACGACCTGGCAGTGGCTCTACAGCCCGGGGACCGTCTTCATCCTGACCTGTCTGCTCACCTACGCCCTGCACCGCATGAGCGCCCGACAGATCAGGCAGACGTGGTCCGTCGCCGGTCGGCAGATCCTCGGCACCGGGGTCGCGCTGCTCTTCGCGGTGCCCCTCGTGCGGCTGCTCATCCGCTCCGGTCCCGAGTTCACCGAGTCCGGCCTGGCCTCCATGCCGGTCACCCTGGCCGAGGGCGCCGCGGCGGTGGCGGGCTCCAACTGGCCGCTCGTCGCGCCGTGGATCGGTGCGCTGGGCGCCTTCGTGGCCGGCTCCAACACGGTGAGCAACCTGACCTTCTCGCTGTTCCAGTTCGCGACCGGTGAGGAGATCGGGGTGGCGCCGGAGAGCGTGGTCGCCGCCCAGGCAATCGGTGGTGCCGGTGGCAACCCGGTGGCGATCCACAACATCGTCGCCGCCTCCGCGACGGTCGGGCTGCTGGGCCGCGAGGGCGACCTCATCCGCAAGACCGCCCTGGTCACGGCCTACTACTGCCTCGCCGGCGGCGCCCTCAGCTACCTGTGGATCTATGGCGTCGGGCTCAACCTCGGGCTGCTCCAGCTCGTGGCGCTGCTCGCCCTGCTGGTGGGGCTCGTCGTGTGGGCGCGCCGCCGCGACGCGCGCACCCACGTGGGCGCGTGAGGCGACGGGGCGTCAGCGCACCGGCACCCCACGGATCGAGGCGTCCAGGAGCGAGGCCGTGTGGACGAAGGGCAGGGGCCGCCCGGCCCGCTCCAGCGCCTGGGTGATCTGCATGAGGCACCCCGGGTTGGCGGTGACCAAGAGCTCGGCGCCGGTGCGCAGGATGGAGGCCGCCTTGCGGTCGCCGAGCTCGGTCGCCGGCTCGGGGTTGAGGATGTTGTAGACCCCCGCCGACCCGCAGCAGATCTCGCCGTCCGGGATCTCCACCAGCTCCACCCCGGGTATGCCCCGGATCAGCTCGCGCGGCGCGCTCACCACGCCCTGGGCGTGCCGCAGGTGGCAGGCGTCGTGATAGGCGACCGTCAGCTCGGGCCCACCCAGCCCGCCGGTGCGCAGCGGGTGGCGCTGCGCGACCGGTCCCAGCTCGTGCAGGAACTCGGCGAGGTCGCGCACCCGGTCGCTGAACGCGTGGGCACGCTCGGCATACGCCGGGTCGTCGGCGAGCAGGTGGACGTAGTCCTTCATCGTCGACCCGCATCCCGCGGAGTTGACCACCACGGTCTCGACGCCGGCCTCCTCGAAGGTGTCGATGAGCCGGCGGGCGAAGCCGATGCCCTCCTCCTCGCGGCCGGTATGCACCGAGAGGGCGCCGCAGCAGCCCTGGCGCGCGGGCGCGACCACCTCGCAGCCCTCGGCCGCGAGCACGCGGGCGGTCGCGGCGTTGACGTCGCCGAAGAACTCCCGCTGGACGCACCCGGTGAGCATCCCGACCACGGCCCGGCGGGTCCCGACGGCAGGGGTGCGTTCCGGCACCATGACGCGCGGGCCCAGCGGCGGGGCGAGCGACTGCATGACGTCGAGCTCGGGGCTGACGCGCCCGACCAGGCCGCTGCGTCGCACCAGGCCGAGCGCACCGGAGCGCTGGGCGGCGCGCAGCGGGCCGCGCAGCGCCCGCAGGCGGGTGGGGTAGGGGAACAGCGAGAAGATCAGCCGCCGCAGCGCGCGGTCCCGTCGCGGGCGGGTGACGCGGCGCTCCACCTGGGCGCGGGTCGACTCCAGAATGCGGTCGTACTGCACGCCCGACGGGCAGCTGGTCACGCAGGCCATGCAGCCGAGGCAGGCATCCAGGTGGCCGACCGTCGCGGCGGTGAGGGGCGCGCCCTGCGCCGCGGCCCTGATCTGGTCGATGCGACCGCGCGGGCTGTCCATCTCCTCGCCCCAGAGCTGGTAGGTGGGGCAGGTGGTGAGGCAGAAGCCGCAGTGCACGCAGTCGTCGAGCAGGTCCGGGTCGGGCGGCCGCAGCGCGTCGAAGGCGGCTGCGCCAGCACGGCGGACTCGATCCCCCGGACCCGGGGCATACCGAGGTGGGTGTGGCCTCCGGTGCTCATCACAGTCCTCCCACGAAACGGCCCGGCGCCAGCAGGCGCACGGGGTCGAACTCGGCCTTGACCCGGCGCATGAGATCCAGACCCGGCACGGAACCCCACGTGGCCTCGGCGTCGAGCCCTGCCTTGACCGCCGGCGGTGCGTCCAGGACCACGGTGGAGCCACCCAGCCGCAGGGTGAGCGCACGGACCTCCTCGACGGCGCGACGGACCGCGTCCGGGGCGGTGCCCTCGGGGAGCCGGGCGTGCAGCACCCCCACCCCGGCCGAACCGGTCACCGCGAACCCCCGGTCCGTGGCCTCCCGCACCAGCTCGGGTATGCCGCTGAGCCGGCTCGTGGCGCGCACCAGGGTCGGACGGGCCGACTGGTCGGCGTCGGTCTCGTCGGTGGCGGTCCCGTGCGTTCCGGTCTCGTCGGCGAGGAGCTGGGCCGTCTTCTCCGGGGGGCCCTCCGGGCCGACCACCGCCACCGACGGGCCGGCGAGGTCGGGCGACCCCAGCTCGGCCGCCAGCGTCTGCGCCCGCTCCCGGGTGCCCTCGACCGAGCCGCCGAGCCCGATGCTCAGCAGCGGGTCGGCCCCGGGCCGTGCCGAGACCTCCAGCGTGCGGGGCGCGAGCTGGGAGGCGACGAGGAGGGCCAGGGCCGGGCCGAGGCGGTCATGGGGGACCCGGGCGAGCACCGTGGCCTCTTCCTGGGGGAGGGGGTGCAGCCGCACGGTGACCTCGGTGACGACGGCGAGCGTGCCGTAGGAACCGGTCAGCAGCTTGGCCAGGTCGTAGCCCGCGACGTTCTTGACGACCTTGCCGCCGCTGCGGGCGATCGTGCCGTCGGCGAGCACCAGCCGCACCCCGATGACGAGGTCGCGCAACGGCCCGGCCCACAGGCGCCGCGGCCCCGACAGCCCGGTGGCCACCGCGCCCCCCAGGGTCGAGCCCGCGCCGTCGGCACCGCGCCCCGCGGCGAGGTCGTCGACGACGAGCTGGTGCCCGCCCCCGGCGAGCAGGTCGCCGAGCCGGGCCAGCGGCATACCGGCCCCCGCCGTCGCGACCAGGTCGCCGCGGGAGTGCTCGACCAGCTCGTCCATAGCGCCGGTCTCGAGGATCACGTCCACCCGCTCCGGCGCCCGCCCCCAGGTGAGCTTGCTGCCGTGGCCCCGGACGACGACCGCAAGACCCTCGGCGTGGCAGGCCGCGAGCAAGGCCGAGGTCTGCTCCGCGCAGGACGGTCGCGCCACGGCCTGCGCCGGCACCCCGTCGACCGTGTCGGCCTCGCCCGCCGGGCGCACCGCACAGGCTCCCGAGAGGCGCTCCACCACCGACATCAGAAGACCTCGGCGCCGTCCACCACCGGCTCGTCGGCGGCGTGGACGACCCGCGGGCGCTCGCCGCACATGCGGGGGGTGGGGTAGATCTTGCCGGGGTTGGCCAGGTGCTGCGGGTCGAAGGCGCAGCGCACGAGCTGCATCGTCTCCAGGTCCTGGTCGCCGAACATGCGGGGCATGTAGCGCGCCTTGTCGGCTCCCACGCCGTGCTCCCCGGTGATCGACCCGCCGTGCTCGATGCAGAGGTCCAGGATCATCCCGGAGACCTCCTCGGCCCGCTCGGTCGCGCCGCTCTGCGCCGCGTCGAAGAGCACCAGCGGGTGCAGGTTGCCGTCGCCGGCGTGGAAGACGTTGGCGACCCGCACGCCGCGCTCGCGGGAGATCCGCCCCATCTCGCGCAGCACCTCCGGCAGCGAGGTCCGCGGCACCACGCCGTCCTGGACGATGTAGTCGGGAGAGATTCGCCCCACCGCCGCGAAGGCCGACTTGCGGCCCTTCCAGATCTCGGCGCGCTCCGCGGCGTCGGTCGCGGCGCGGAACTCGAAGCAACCCTGCCCGTCGCAGAGCCGCCGCACCTGCTCCAGCTCGTGCGCCACCTCCACCTCCGGGCCGTCCAGCTCGACCACCAGCACGGCGCCGGCGCCCTCCGGGTAGCCGCACGACACCGCCTCCTCGGCGGCCTCGATCGCGAGGGCGTCCATGATCTCGATCGCCGCCGGGACGATGCCGGCGGCGATGATCGCGCTGGTCGCCGCGCCGGCCTCGTCGGTGCTGGCGAAACCGGCCAGGCAGGTCCGCACGTCGTGCGGCAGCCGGGTCAGCCGCAGCGTGGCGCGGGTGGCGATCCCGAGGGTGCCCTCGCTCCCGACGAAGGCGCCGAGCAGGTCGTAGCCTGGGGCGTCCGGTGCCTCGGTGCCGAGGGTGACGTGGTCACCCTCGGGCGTGACCACGTCCAGGGAGAGCACGTGCCCGGCGGTGAAGCCGTACTTCAGGCAGTGCGCGCCGCCGGAGTTCTCCGCCACGTTGCCCCCGATCGAACAGATCTGCTGGCTGCTCGGGTCCGGGGCGAAGTAGTACCCGTGCGGGTTCGCCGCGTGGCTGACCTGGAGGTTGATGACCCCGGGGTCGGCCACGGCGCGCTGGTCCTGCGGCCGGACGTCGTGCAGCGTGCGGAGCCGGCTGGTGACGACGAGCACCCCGTCGGCGTGCGGCAGGGCGCCGCCGGACAGCCCCGTCCCCGAGCCACGGGCGACGAAGGGCACGCCGTGGCGCGCGCACGCCCTGACCGTGGTCGCGACCTGCTCCGCGTCCTCGACGAGGACGACCAGCCCGGGCCGGACGCGGTATGCCGCGAGCCCGTCGCAGGCATACGTGTCCCGCTGCGAGGGGTCGGTGACCAGCGTGTGCGCCGGCAGCGATCCGCGCAGGTCCGTGAGGAGATCGTCCATGGTCCGCTCGTGCTGCGTCATCGTCACTCTCCTCGACGGCCCCGTCCGGGCTCGTCCTGTCACCCTAGCCGCCAGCGCGGACGGACTCAGGGCATGGTCTCGTAGGCCGGCACGGTGAGGAAGTCGGCGAACTCCTCGGCGACGGCCACCTGCAGGAAGAGCTCGGTCGCCGCGCGGTGCTCGTCCGCGCCACCGGGCAGCTCCTCCAGGACCTGGTCGGTGAGCTTTCGGACGAGCTCGGGGGTGACCTTCTCCCCGGTGTCGTCCAGGGTGATGCCCTGGTGCAGCCACTGCCACACCTGGCTGCGGCTGATCTCCGCCGTGGCGGCGTCCTCCATGAGGTTGTGGATGGCCACGGCGCCGCGGCCGGTGAGCCAGACCGAGAGGTAGGCGATGGCCACCTCGATGTTGGCCTTCAGCCCCTGCTCGGTGACCTCGCCGGGGGTGGAGGCGACGTCCAGCAGGTCGGCGGCGCGGACCTGGACGTCCTCACGGGTGCGGTCGAGCTGGTTCGGCCGGTCGCCGAGCACGGCGTCGAAGACCTCCCGGCAGGTGGGCACCATCGCCGGGTGGGCGACCCACGACCCGTCGAAGCCGTCACGCGCCTCCCGCTCCTTGTCGGTCCGGACCTTCTCGTAGGCCGCGGCGTTGACCTCCTCGTCGTTGGCCGGGACGAAGGCCGACATGCCACCGATGGCGTGCGCGCCGCGTCGGTGGCAGGTCCGCACCAGCAGCTCGGTGTAGGCCCGCATGAACGGGGCGGTCATGGTGACGGCGGCCCGGTCGGGTAGGACGAAGTCGGCTCCCCGGGTGCGATAGGTCTTGATGACGCTGAAGAGGTAGTCCCAGCGCCCCGCGTTGAGCCCGGCCGAGTGCTCGCGCAGCTCGTAGAGGATCTCCTCCATCTGGAAGGCCGCGGGGTAGGTCTCGATGAGGCAGGTGGCGCGGATCGTGCCCTGCGGTATGCCGAGTGCGTCCTGGGCGAGGACGAAGGCGTCGTTCCAGAGGCGGGCCTCGAGGTGGTGCTCCATCTTGGGCAGGTAGAGGTAGGGACCCTTGCCGGCGTCCAGCTGCAGCTGGGCGCTGGCGCACAGGTAGAGTGCGACGTCCACCAGGCCTCCCGCGACCCGCTGCCCGTCGACCGTGATGTGCTTCTCGTCCAGGTGCCACCCGCGCGGGCGCATGACGATGGTGGGGAGCTGCTGCTGGTCGGTGGTGGTGAGGGCATACTCCTTGCCCTCGGGGGAGGTGAAGGAGATCGTGCCGCTGATCGCGTCACGGAGGTTGATCTGACCCTCGACGACGTTCTCCCACAGCGGGGTGTTGGCGTCCTCCTGGTCGGCCAGCCACACCCTGGCCCCGGAGTTCATCGCGTTGATCGTCATCTTGCGGTCGGTGGGGCCGGTCATCTCGACGCGGCGGTCGACCAGGCCCGGCGCCGGGTCGGCGACCCGCCAGGTGTCGTCGGCGCGGACCTGCGCGGTCTCGGGCAGGAAGTCCAGGTCCTCGCCGTCGGCGACCCTGCGCACCACGTCGGCGCGGGCGGCCAGGCACTCCTGCCGTCGCGTCTCCAGCGAGCGGTGCAGCTGCGCGACGAGCTCGAGGGCCGGTCGGGTGAGGATCTCGTCGTAGCCCGGACGCAGCTCGCCGGTGACCAGCACCCCCTCGGGCAGATCCAGGGTGATGTGGGCGTCGGTGCTGGCCATGAGACTCCTCGGCATTCCGTCTAGGGGAAACAGATATCCACTGGTCGGAAGACACAGTATCGTCTCGACGTGGAGATATCTACGCCCTGACCGGTGGTGCCGCGCCCTGTGGCAGGCCCGCGCGTGCTCACCTAGTCTCGGTGCCGTGACCGGACACGAGATCGTCATCACCGCTGACGACCGACCGGCGCGAGAGGAGCTGCTGGGCCTCTACGACGCCGTCGGCTGGTCCGCCTACACGACCGACCCCGACGCCCTGGAGGCGGCCGTGGCCGGGTCCACCCGGGTCGTCACCGCCCGCTACGGCGGGGAGCTCCTGGGCCTGGCCCGGGTGATCTCCGACGGGGCCAGCATCGCCTACCTGCAGGACGTGCTCGTGCGCCCCGAGCTGCAGCGCGAGGGCGTGGGCCGGGCGCTCGTGGTCGCGGCGCTGGAGCCCTTCGAGGGGTGCCGGCAGAAGGTGCTCCTGACCGAGGACGAGCCGCGGCAGCGCGCGTTCTACGAGGCGCTGGGCTGGACTGAGATCCGTGACCACGCGGAGGGGCGGCTGCGGGCCTTCGTGCAGCTCAGCCAGCCTGGTGTGAGCTAGGTCACACATCCGGAGGAGTGCCCGGGGCCGAACCCTGGGCATGACGACGACACCCACCCGCCGGACGGCCCGCGCGGCCGGAGCCGGCTCCGGCCTGCTCGCCGGGGCCTCCGGCGTGCTCGCCGGCACGGGGCTGGCGGCGGTCCTGGGCGTCACCGGACCGGTCGTGGCCGTCGGCAACCGGGTGGTGGACCTGACGCCCCGCCCGGTCAAGGAATGGGCCATCGAGACCTTCGGCAGCGCGGACAAGCTCGTGCTGCTCTCCGGGGTGCTCGTCGTCCTCGCGGTCGCGCTCGCCGTCCTCGGCATGGTCGGGGTGCGCCGCCGCGCGGCGGCGCTCACCGGGCTGGCCGTCCTCATCGCGCTCGCCGCCGCCGCGATGCTCCTCGACCCGGCGCAGGGGGCCGGGTCGCTGGAGATCCTCGCGTGCGTCGCCGTGATGCTGGCGGTCGGCCTGGGGGGACTGGCGTGGATGCTCTCCTCGCTCGATGCCCCGGCACGCGAGGACGGTCCACGCCGGCGCAGCGTGCTGGCCGCGGCCTCGGGGGTGGCCGCCGTCGGTGCGGTCGGCGCCGCCGCGCGGACGGCGGGGAGCCGCTCTGCCGGCCCGGCGGCGCTGGACCTGCCGCAACCGGCGACGGCGGCCGAGCCGGTTCCCTCCGGGGTGAGCTTCGACGTGGACGGCCTCACGCCGCACATCACGCCCACCGAGAAGTTCTACCGTGTCGACACGGCGCTGCAGGTGCCCCAGGTGGAGGCACGGGACCACGTCCTGCGCATCACCGGGATGGTCGACCGCCCGCTCGAGCTCACCGTCGCTGACCTGCTGGAGCGCGACCTCGTCGAGCGCCGCATCACCATGACCTGCGTGAGCAACCCGGTCGGTGGTGACCTGCTGGGCACGGCGACCTGGATCGGCATACCCACGCGTGAGCTGCTCGCCGAGGCTGGCGTGCAGGACGGCGCCGACGCGGTCCGCTCGGTGAGCACCGACGGCTTCACCGCCGGCACCCCGCTCGGCGTGCTGACCGACGACCGCGGCGCCCTCGTCGCGCTCGGGATGAACGGCGGTCCGCTGCCGGCCGAGCACGGCTACCCGGTGCGGATGGTCACGCCCGGTCTCTACGGCTACGTCTCCGCCACCAAGTGGCTCACCGAGCTGGAGGTGACCCGGTTCGAGGACTTCACCGCCTACTGGACCGACCGCGGGTATGCCGCGAAGGCCCCGATCAAGCTCTCCTCCCGGATCGACGTGCCCGGCCCCTTCGCCCAGCTGGGCGCGGGGGACGTGACCGTCGCGGGCGTCGCCTGGGCGCAGACCGTCGGCGTCGAGCGGGTCGAGGTCCGCGTCGACGAGGGGGAGTGGCACGACGCCGAGCTGGGCGTCGAGGACTCCGACCAGACCTGGCGCGCCTGGCGCTGGGTGTGGCCGGCCGAGCCGGGGAACCGCCGGCTCGAGGTCCGCGCGACCGATCGCGCGGGCCAGGTACAGACCTCCCGGCGGGAGCCCATCGCTCCTGACGGGTCGACCGGGTGGCACAGCGTGACGGTCTCCGTCGCCTGACCACCGACCCATCAGAAAGGAATGCACGATGCGTATCTCCAAGGGAATTCTTGCCGTCTCCATGGCCTCGATGCTCGCCCTGTCCGCCTGTGGCGGGGGCGAGGACATGTCCGACGAGGCCGCAGCGCCGCCGAGAGTGCCAGCGAGGACATGGGCTCGGAGGAGGAGAGCTCTGAGGACATGGAGTCCGAGGAGGACATGGCCGACGACGAGATGGCCACCGAGGACGACATGGCCATGGACCCGGCCGCGGGCCTGGTCGGTCCCGGCTGCGAGGACTACGCCGCGCAGGTGCCGGACGGCGCCGGCTCGGTCGAGGGCATGGCCCAGGACCCGGTCGCCGTGGCCGCCTCCAACAACCCGCTGCTGACCCAGCTGACCGCTGCCGTCTCCGGCGAGGTCAACCCGGACGTCAACCTGGTCGACACCCTCAACGGCGACGAGTTCACCGTCTTCGCCCCGGTCGACGAGGCCTTCGAGGCCATCGACGACGAGACGATGGCGACCCTCGGCGAGGACGCGGAGCTGCTCCAGTCGATCCTCACCTACCACGTCGTCCCCGGTCAGATGACCCCGGACGAGGTCGCGGGCGAGCAGACCACCGCCCAGGGCGAGACCCTGGAGGTGACCGGCTCCGGCGACGAGCTCATGGTCAACGACGCCTCCGTCATCTGCGGTGGCGTCCAGACCGCCAACGCCACCGTCTACCTCATCGACGGTGTGCTGATGCCGCAGGGCTGACCCCCAAGACCGGCGCCACCGCGGGAAGAGACCACCCGCGGCGGCGCCTTCCCGAGACGCGCGTCCGGGCCCCGTCCCTTCCGTCGGGAGCCCGGGCGCGCGCCTTCGTCTCCCTGGCCGGTCCGGCGTGCCCGGCATGGGAGACTGGAGGGCAGACCCCTGTCCGCGCGACGCATACCTGTGAGGTGCCCGCCCTGTCTCCGCTCGCCCGCCCCGACACCGTGCCGCAGCCGGCCGCGACCCCGCCGGAGGTGATCCGCAACTTCTGCATCATCGCGCACATCGACCACGGCAAGTCGACCCTGGCCGACCGGATGCTGCAGGTCACCGGTGTGGTGGACCAACGGCAGATGCGGGCGCAGTACCTCGACCGCATGGACATCGAGCGCGAGCGTGGCATCACCATTAAGAGCCAGGCCGTGCGGATGCCGTGGACCGCGACGCAGGAGCCTGGTCCACGGAGCAGCGGGAGCGAGCGACCGCAGGGAGCTCCGAGCCGTGAGCGGACGTATGTCCTGAACATGATCGACACCCCGGGTCACGTCGACTTCACCTACGAGGTGAGCCGCAGCCTCGCGGCCTGCGAGGGGGCGGTGCTGCTCGTCGACGCGGCGCAGGGCATCGAGGCGCAGACGCTGGCGAACCTCTACCTCGCGATGGAGAACGACCTCGCGATCATCCCGGTGCTCAACAAGATCGACCTGCCCTCGGCCCAGCCGGAGAAGTATGCCGAGGAGATCGCGGGCCTCATCGGCTGCGACCCGCAGGACGTGCTCAAGGTGTCCGGCAAGACCGGCGAGGGCGTCCCGGAGCTGCTGGACCGCATCGTCGCCGAGATCCCGCCGCCGGTGGGTGACGCGGACGCCCCGGCGCGTGCCATGATCTTCGACTCGGTCTACGACACCTACCGCGGCGTCGTCACCTACGTGCGGGTCGTGGACGGCAGCCTGTCCCCGCGCGAGCGGATCGCGATGATGTCGACCAAGGCCACCCACGAGCTGCTGGAGATCGGGGCGATCAGCCCCGAGCCGGCGCCGACGAAGGGCCTGGGCGTGGGTGAGGTGGGCTACCTCATCACCGGGGTCAAGGACGTGCGCCAGTCCAAGGTCGGCGACACGGTGACGGGGGAGCGGCGGCAGGCCGACCAGCCGCTCGGCGGCTACAAGGACCCCAAGCCGATGGTCTTCTCGGGGCTCTACCCGATCGACGGCTCGGACTACCCGATCCTGCGCGACGCGCTGGACAAGCTGAAGCTCAACGACGCGGCGCTGGTCTACGAGCCGGAGACCTCCGGGGCCCTGGGCTTCGGCTTCCGCGTCGGCTTCCTCGGGATGCTGCACCTCGAGATCGTCCGGGAGCGGTTGGAGCGGGAGTTCAACCTCGACCTCATCTCGACCCTGCCCAACGTCTCCTACGACGTGCGGCTCGACGACGGCACCGAGCTCGAGGTGACCAACCCCAGCGAGTTCCCGGCCGGCAAGATCGCCTCCATCACCGAGCCGGTGGTCCGCGGGACCGTGCTCGCCCCGAGCGAGTTCATCGGGGCGATCATGGAGCTGTGCCAGGCGCGCCGCGGCACCTTGCTCGGGATGGACTACCTCTCGCCGGAGCGGGTCGAGCTGCGCTACACCCTGCCGCTGGCGGAGATCGTCTTCGACTTCTTCGACGCGCTGAAGTCCAGGACCCGGGGGTATGCCTCGCTCGACTACGAGCCCTCCGGCGACCAGGAGGCGGACCTGGTCAAGGTGGACATCCTGCTGCAGGGCGACACCGTCGACGCCTTCAGCGCCATCGTGCACCGGGACAAGGCCTACGCCTACGGCGTGCAGATGGCCGGCAAGCTCAAGGAGCTCATCCCTCGGCAGCAGTTCGAGGTGCCGGTGCAGGCGGCGATCGGCTCGCGCGTCATCGCCCGCGAGACCATCCGCGCCATCCGCAAGGACGTCCTGGCCAAGTGCTACGGCGGTGACATCAGCCGCAAGCGCAAGCTGTTGGAGAAGCAGAAGGAGGGCAAGAAGCGGATGAAGATGGTCGGCTCCGTCGAGGTGCCGCAGGAGGCCTTCATCGCCGCGCTCTCCCAGGACGGCAGCGGCGCCGAGCCCGCGAAGAGCAAGAAGTGACCCGACCGGACACCCCGTCCGTCCGCCCCGAGGCCCCGACGGGTCACCAGGCGCACGGCCACCCGGCCGTGGGGCCGCGCCCGTTGGCACGCACCCGGTCCTTCACCCGGCGCGGTGGCCGGATGCTCAAGGACTCCCACCAGGCCGCCTGGGACCGGTATGCCGACGCCCTCGTCCTCGACGTCCCCCGCCCGCACGGCGCGGACGGCTCGACCGGGGTGGACCCGGCACACCGGATCGACCCGGAGGAAGTCTTCGGGCGGACGGCGCCGCTGGTGGTGGAGATCGGCTCCGGCTCGGGGGACGCCCTGGTGAACGCCGCGACCGAGCAGCCGGGCTGGGACTTCCTGGCCCTGGAGGTGTGGCGCCCGGGCATCGGGCACGCGATGGCCAAGATGGACAAGGGGGAGCCGCTCACCAACGTCCGCTTCGTCGAGGCCGACGCCGCGTTGGCGCTGCAGACGATCCTGCCGCCGGGCTGCGCCCACGAGGTGTGGACCTTCTTCCCCGACCCGTGGCCCAAGACGCGCCACCACAAGCGCCGGCTCGTCTCCGCGGAGTTCGCCTCGACCGTGGCCGACCTCGTGCGCCCCGGCAGCCTGTGGCGGCTCGCGACCGACTGGGCCGACTACGCCGACGCGATGCGCACGGTGCTGGACCGGCATACCGCCTGGGAGCTGGAGTCCACCGAGCGCGCCCCGCTGCGGCCGATGACCCGCTTCGAGCGCCGCGGCATCGAGGCCGGTCGGCACATCACCGACCTGGCGTACCGGCGCGGCTGAGGCGCCGTCGGTCGGGCGGCGCATCGCCCACACCGGGTCGCCGCGACGGGGGGCCAGGGGTGTGTTGCCGGGCGCACGTCACCGATCGGGCGTGGGTGGAGGCCATGCCGACATCGGGTGCCACGAGGAGTTCGAGGACGTCGACCGGCAGATCACGACCTTCGTCAACAAGGACGGCTTCGTCACCCCCTCCTGCGCCCGGCCGGCCCGGTCTGCACCTCCGGAGAGCGCCACCGGGCGGACGGCACTCACCCTATGACGGTCCCGCCGTCAGCTCAGCTGATGATCAGTCGCCGGCGCTGTCCCGGGCCCGCTTGACCAGCCGAGGGTCGGGCCGGAGGACGACGTCGTGGTCCTTGCCCTCGTATTCGAACTGGGACAGGAAGTGGCGCATGGCGTTGATGCGGGCGCGCTTCTTGTCGTTGCTCTTGATCGTCACCCAGGGCGCCCAGTCGGTGTCCGTGCGCCGGAACATCTCCTCCTTGGCCTCGGTGTAGGCCTCCCACCGGTCCAGGCTCTCCAGGTCCATGGGCGACAGCTTCCACTGCCGCACCGGGTCCAGCTGCCGGATCGCGAAGCGGGTGCGCTGCTCGGTCTGGGTGACCGAGAACCAGAACTTCGTGATCGACACCCCGGCCTCGACGAGCATCTGCTCGAAGAGCGGAGCCTGGATCATGAACCGGTCGTACTCCGCGCTCGAGCAGAAGCCCATGACCCGCTCGACCCCGGCGCGGTTGTACCAGGACCGGTCGAAGAGCACCATCTCACCGGCGGTCGGCAGGTGCTGGATGTAGCGCTGGAAGTACCACTGCCCGGCTTCGACCTCGGTCGGCTTGTTGAGCGCGACCACCCGGGCGCCGCGAGGGTTGAGGTGCTCGGTGAAGCGCTTGATCGAGCCGCCCTTCCCGGCGGCGTCGCGTCCCTCGAAGATCAGGACGTGCCGGCTGCCGTGGTCCTTGGCCCAGTACTGGAACTTCAGCAGCTCCACCTGCAGCAGCCACTTCTCGACCTCGTAGTAGTCCCGGGTCATCCGCTCGCTGTAGGGGTAGTCCTCGCGCCAGGTGTCGACCGCACTGCCGTCAGGCGTGATGAGGTCCGGGTCCGACCCCTGGTCGTCCCGGACGGTGTACCCCTGCACCCGCAGGGTGTCGATGTACTCGCGGAGGCGCTGCTGCACCCTCTGACCCTAGCGCGCGCCGGTGACGTGCAGGTGGACGACCCGGGACCGGCGTCGAC
Organism: Serinicoccus sp. CUA-874; assembly: GCF_001942225.1. Taxonomy (NCBI): domain Bacteria; kingdom Bacillati; phylum Actinomycetota; class Actinomycetes; order Micrococcales; family Ornithinimicrobiaceae; genus Serinicoccus; species Serinicoccus sp. CUA-874. The sequence continues at coordinate 103,210 of NZ_MKJZ01000038.1, forward strand.
GAAGTTCACGGGTGGGAGAATCGCCGGTATGCCCTCCACCTTCCCCCCGGGCGAGGCCGCGCCCGAGGACGGCTCGCTGCCGCCGTCCGCGCTGGAGGGTATGCCCGGCCGTCCCTTCTCGGTCTACCTGCACGTGCCGTTCTGCCGGGTCCGCTGCGGCTACTGCGACTTCAACACCTACACGCTTCCCGAGCTCGACGACGGTGCGGCGCCGGAGGGCTACCTGGCGGCGGCTCACGGCGAGCTCGACGTGGCCGCCCGGGTGCTGGCACCCGGCGGCCCCGGGCCGGTGCAGACGGTCTTCGTCGGGGGCGGCACGCCGACCATGCTGTCCCCGGTCGCCCTGGGCTCGCTGGTCACGGGGGTCCGGGACCGGTGGGGGTTGGCGCCCGACGCCGAGGTGACCACGGAGGCCAACCCGGACACGATCACCCCGCAGGTCGCCGAGCAGCTCGCGGCGCACGGCTACACCCGGGTCAGCCTGGGGATGCAGTCGGCCGTCCCGCACGTGCTGCAGACCCTCGACCGGACCCACGACCCGGCCGGTGTGGCGCGGGCGGTCACCGCCGTCCGCGGGGCCGGGCTCCAGGTCAGCCTCGACCTCATCTACGGCACCCCGGGCGAGTCGCTCGGGGACTGGCGCACGAGCCTGGAGGAGGCGGTGGCCCTGGAGCCGGACCACGTCTCGGCCTACGCCCTGGTCGTGGAGCCGGGCACCCGGCTGCACGGACAGGTGCGTCGCGGCGAGGTCCCGGCGCCGGAGGACGACGACGAGGCGGACAAGTACGAGCTGGCCGACGAGCTGCTCGCGGCCGCGGGCTACGGGTGGTACGAGATCTCCAACTGGGCGCGCTCGCCCGAGCACCGGTGCCGGCACAACGTGGCCTACTGGAACGGCGCGGACTGGTGGGGGGTCGGGCCCGGTGCGCACAGCCACGTCGGCGGGGTCCGCTGGTGGAACGTCAAGCACCCGCGCGCCTACGCCGACCGGCTGGGTCGGGGTCTCAGCCCGGTGCACGAGCGCGAGGTCCTCGACGACGAGCAGCGGTATGCCGAGCGCGTCCTGCTGGGGGTCCGGCTGGCCGACGGGCTGCCGCTGGGCGCCCTCGAGCAGTCGGGTCGTGCCGCGGTGGCCGGGCTGGTCGCCGACGGGCTGGTCGACGGTCGGTCGGCGGTGCAGGGGAGGGTCGTGCTGACCCTGCGCGGGCGGCTGCTGGCCGACACCGTGGTCCACCGCCTCCTCCCGACGCCGCAGCGCAGCCCGTCGTCGTCCTCCCTGGGCAGCGCCGGTGAGTGAGTGCCCCGGCCCGCTGCGCGGGACGGACATGGGTCGGGTGCTGCGGACCTTCCGCTGCTGGCCCGGACCGATCTCGTCGGCAGTGATGACCCTGATCACGGTCGGGGTGGTGGCCTGGCAGTGGTGGGCCGTCCCGGACGACCCGCTCTGGTTCCGGTTCTTCGTGCTGTTCCTCATGCTGCTGCTCTGCTCAGCGCTGGCGCTGCCGGGGATCCTCGAACGGCACCGGGTGTGCGAGCACGGTCTGGTGCTGGGCTACGGTCCCACGCGCAGCGCGAGGTATGTCGTCCCCTGGTCGAGCGTCGACCCCGGGCGCGTGCGCCTGCTGCGCCGAGGGCAGCTGATCTCGCGGCACCGGGGGATGCCGCAGGTCAGCCCGCACTACCGGATCGGCACCGGCCCCTTGGCCTACCGCTCGCTGGCTGTGAACGGCCTCGACACGGCGACCAACCCGTCGCGGGACGGCCGACGCGGTTCCGGCTACGCGTGGTGGCTCCTGGGCAGTCCCCAGCCGGAGAAGGTGGCGAGGGCCATCGAGGACGCGATGGTGGCGGACGGGCATACCCGGGCCAGGGGGCTGGCCGTCCGCGCCGTCGAGCAGGAGATCGTCGTGCCCTGGACCCCGGGGCCGCCCCCGCTCCGGCCACGCGCGAGATAGACCTCGCCCGTCCGGCGCAGTTCACCGACACGCCAACGGTGGTCCCCTGTCACGACACCTGCTGCCCCGACACTGGGGGCAGACCCTGCCGGGTATGAGCCTGCAGGGCCTGAACACCCCGGACGAGGTGTGGCCCGGTTCGCGAAGTATGAGTTCGCGAACCGGGCCACGGCCAGCCGTGATGCTGCTGGCGGTGCGCAAGGGGCCAGAGGCTCTGCTCCCGCATCACCGGGAGGTCCGCCCCGAGGGGCGGTCGAATCCTCGGCCGTCTCGCGACCCGCACTCCCCGAGGGGAGTGCGTGCAGACATGTCTACGCCTGGAGGCCCGCCCGCGCAAGAGGTCGCGACGGAGAATTCGTCGCCCCTCGGCGTGTCGCGGTGGACACGCCGAGCAGCGGTGAGGGGTGTGGCTGGTGGGGCCTCAGCTCAGCAGGCGCAGCTGGAACGGGTAGTCGTAGACCCGCCCGTCCGCGGCGCGCAACGCGCCCTTGATGTGGCACCAGAGCTGGATGACGACGAGGGCGATCCAGCCGGGGATCGCCCAGACGAGCCCGATGAAGAGCGTCAGGAAGACGCTGATCCACAGCCCGACGCTGATGATCGCCAGCGTGAGGTTGAAGTTGAAGGCACCGGCAGAGGCCGTCCGCACCGCAGCCGACTTGTCCTTGTAGAACAGCCAGATGAGCAACGGCCCGAGGAAGGGCACCCAGCCGACGCTGAGCAGCATCGACAGCGGGGCCGACAGGTGGGCGAGCAGCATCATGGTGCGCTCGTCGCCCTCGAGGGCGGGGCCTCGTGCTTCCCTGCCGTACCCGGTCGATCCGCCGTAGCTCTGCGGGCCCGGTGGCGGCCCCGAGGGTGTGCCCGGCTGCGGCTGGCTCTGCTGCCCGTCGCCCTGTCTGGGGTCCTGCCAAGGTTGGCTGCTCGGGGGAGGTGGTGTCTGGGTCATGCTGCTCACTCCTCGTGAGGTGGTGGAACCGTGACGAAGTCGATCAACTCTTCGACGCTGGCGAGCAGCGTCGGTTCCAGGTCGCGGTAGGAACGCACGGTGCCCAGGATCCTCTTCCACCCCTGGGCGACGTCCGCCTGCGACGCGTGCGGCCAGCCGAGCTCGGCGAGGATGCCGTGCTTCCACGAGCGACCACGCTCGATGACCGGCCAGGCGTCCAGCCCGAGCCGGGCCGGCTTCACCGACTGCCAGACGTCGACGTAGGGGTGACCGAGGATCCGCACCCAGGGGCTGACCCGTTGCGCCTCCTGGACGATGCGGGTCTCCTTGGTGCCGGGCACGAGGTGGTCGACGAGTATGCCGAGCCGCTGGTCCCGGGTCGGGCCGAAGCCACGGATCTCCGCCGCCAGGTCGTCGACGCCGTTCAGCATCTCGACGACCACGCCCTCCACCCGCAGGTCGTCACCCCAGACCTTCTCCACCAGCTCGGCGTCGTGCCGTCCCTCGACCCAGAGACGCGAACCGGTGGCGACCCGGGCGGGCTGGTCGGAGACGCGCACCGATCCGCTCGCGGTGCGGCGCGCGGTCTCACGACGGGCGGCCAGGTGGTCGTTCGCCCGCTGGTCGACGGGCGCGGTGAGCACGACGGGGCTGCCGTCGAGGAGGAAGCCTGGTCCGAGCGGGAAGCCCTTGCGCCGCCCACGCCGGTCCTCCAGGTGGACCACCTGCATGCCCCCGACCTTCTCGACCCCGACGACGGCGCCGCACCATCCGGTGTCGACGTCCTCGACGACGAGGCCCGGATCGGCGCTCACCTCCTGGGCGCGGCCGCGCCGGGGGGCACGCCAGTCGGTCGACAGGACATCGGTGCCGTAGCGGTCGTTCACAACGGACGACCGTAACGCGTGTGACTGATGAGGTCGGTGAGGCGCGCCCTCGACGCGGTCGGTCGCGGCGTCGGACGGGTCAGACCTGCCGAGGTCGGGTCATGTCCAGCGGCACGACCCAGGCGTCGAACTCCTCGGCGGTGAGGTGGCCGCTCTCCAGGGCCGCCTCGCGCAGCGTCTGCCCGGACTTGTGGGCCGACTTGGCGATCGCGGCCGCCTTGTCGTAGCCGATGTGCGGGTTGAGCGCCGTGACCTGCATGAGGTTGCTGGCCAGGTTGGCCTCGATCCGCTCGGTGTGCGGCTCGATGCCCTGGGCGCAGCCGGCGTCGAAGGCGAGGCAGGCGTCCGCGATGAGCCGGATGCTCTCGAGCACCGCGTGCACCATGACCGGCTTGAAGACGTTGAGCTGGAAGTTGCCCTGGCTGCCGGCGAAGCCGACGGTCGCGTCGTTGCCGAAGACCCGCGTCGCGACCATCGTCATGGCCTCGGACTGGGTGGGGTTCACCTTGCCCGGCATGATCGAGCTGCCCGGCTCGTTCTCCGGGATGAGCAGCTCGCCGATGCCGTTGCGCGGCCCGGAGGCCAGCCACCGCACGTCGTTGGCCATCTTCATGAGGGCCCCCGCGAGGTCCGCAGCGAGGACGAGGTCTGCACCAGCGCGTCGTGCGCGGACAGCGCCGCGAACTTGTCGTCCGCGCTGCGCAGCTCCAGGCCCGCCTCCTCGCCCATCTTCCGCGCGGCGAGCGCGCCGAAGTCGGGGTGGGCGTTGAGCCCGGTGCCGACCGCCGTGCCGCCGATCGCCAGCTCGCGCAGCCCCTCCCCGGCGTGCCGGACCTCGCCCAGGGCGTAGTCCAGCTGGGCGACCCAGCCGCCGATCTCCTGGCCGAGCGTGATGGGAGTGGCGTCCTGCAGGTGGGTGCGGCCGACCTTGACGACGTCGGCATACTGCTCCGCCTTGGCCGCCAGCGTGTCGCGCAGCGTCGTGACCCCCGGCTCGAGCCGGTCCCGCAGCTCCAGCAGCACCGCGATGTGCATGGCGGTGGGGAAGGTGTCGTTGCTGCTCTGCCCGCGGTTGACGTGATCGTTGGGGTGCACCGGGGTCTTGCTGCCCATCTCGCCGCCGGCCAGCTCGATGGCGCGGTTGGAGATGACCTCGTTGCTGTTCATGTTGCTCTGTGTGCCCGACCCTGTCTGGAAGACCACGAGCGGGAAGTGGTCGTCCAGGTCCCCGGCGATGACCTCGTCGGCCGCCCGGACGACGAGGTCGGCGACGTCCTGCGGCAGCTCGCCCAGCTCGGCGTTGGCCTGGGCGGCGCCCTTCTTGAGGATCCCCAGCGCCTGGATGATCGGCCGCCCCCAGACGAAGGTGTCCTGGCCGATGGGGAAGTTGCGGATGCTGCGCTGCGTCTGCGCCCCCCAGTAGCGGTCGGCGGCGACCTCGACCTCGCCCATGCTGTCCGTCTCGATGCGCACTCCGCTGTCCATGGCGGACATGGTATGCCTCCCCTCGCCGCTCCCGTAGACTGGCACTCCTGTCCGACGAGTGCCAACGAGTGCCCAGGGAGGAGGCAGACCGGTGAGCGACGACCGACGGCTGGACGTGCTGCGCGCGATCGTGCAGGACTACGTGCGGACCTCGGAGCCGGTCGGCTCCAAGTCCCTGCTGGAGCGGCACCAGCTGGGCGTCTCGGCCGCCACGGTGCGCAACGACATGGCCGTGCTGGAGGAGGAGGGGCTCATCACCGCCCCGCACACCAGCGCGGGCCGGGTGCCCACCGATGCCGGCTACCGCCTCTTCGTCGACCGGCTGCAGCAGATCAAGCCGATGACCCGGGCCGAGCGCACCGCGATAGCCCGTTTCCTCGACGGCGCCGTCGACCTCGACGACGTCGTCTCCCGCACCACGCGCCTGCTCTCCAGCCTCACCCAGCAGGTCGCGGTGATGCAGTATCCCAGCCTGTCCCGCTCCACCGTCCGGCACGTCGAGCTGGTCCCGGTGGGTGGCACCCGCCTCATGATCGTCCTCATCGTCAACACCGGGCGGGTGGAGCAGCGGGTGGTCGACGTCGGGCGTGACCTCACCCTCGAGCCCGAGGTGGTCGCGCAGCTGCGGGCCGTCGTCAACGAGCTCACGGTGGGCGAGCGGCTCAGCACGGTCGCCGCCGGCACGGCCACGACCGGCACCCGGGTGGCCCCCGCCGACCGCGCGCTCGCCGAGGTCGTCCTCGACGCGCTGGCCGACGCCGCCGACGAGCAGACCGAGGAGCGCATCGCCATGGCGGGCACCGGCAACCTGGCGCGCGTCGGCAGCGACTTCCCCACGTCTCTCTCGCAGGTCCTCGAGGCGCTGGAGGAGCACGTCGTCCTGCTCAAGCTCATGGGGAGCATGGCGAGCCTCGACGACGCCAGCACCGTCGCCGTCTCCATCGGTGCCGAGAACCCCTACGAGCCGTTGCGCACGACCTCCGTCGTCGCGACCACCTACGGCACCGCCGGCGGGCTCGGGGTGGTCGGACCGACGCGGATGGACTACCCGCAGGCGATGGCCACCGTCCGCGCCGTCGCCCATTACGTCGCCGACATCCTGGATGGGTGAGCCACCTCACGGCATACCCCGACCTCGCCCATCGTTGAACCCGACCAGACCGCAAACGCCACGACCGCAAGGACGTCCTACGCCGTGAACGACTATTACGCCGATCTCGGGGTGGCCCGCGAGGCCAGCGCCGAGGAGATCAAGAAGGCCTACCGCAAGAAGGCCCGCCAGCTGCACCCCGACGTCAACCCCGGCCCCGAGGCGGAGGCGGAGTTCAAGCGGGTGAGCCAGGCCTACGACGTGCTGGGCGACCCGGCCAAGCGCGCGTCCTACGACCGGGGGCAGGACCCCTACGGCGGCGCGACCGGTGGCTTCGGGCAGGGCTTCACCTTCAGCGACATCATGGATGCCTTCTTCGGGGGCACCGCTGCCGGCGCCCGCGGGCCGCGCTCGCGCACCCAGCGCGGGCACGACGCGCTGATCCGGTTGGACGTGGACCTGCAGACCGCCGTCTTCGGTGGCGAGCAGACCCTGCAGATCGACACCGCGGTGGTGTGCAGCACGTGCAGCGGCGCCGGCGCCCAGCCCGGCACCGGCACCCGCAGCTGCGACGTCTGCAGCGGACGTGGTGAGGTCCAGCAGGTGCAGCGATCCTTCCTCGGCCAGGTGATGACCTCGCGGCCGTGCCAGGCCTGCCGCGGCTTCGGCGACGTCATCGAGCACCCCTGCTTCGACTGCTCCGGCGAGGGCCGGGTCCGCACCCGGCGCGACCTCACCCTCAAGGTGCCCGGCGGCGTCGACTCCGGGACCCGGATCGCGCTCGCCGGCGAGGGCGAGGTGGGTCCCTTCGGCGGTGAGCCCGGCGACCTCTACGTCGAGATCGCGGTCGAGCCGCACGACGTCTTCACCCGGCGCGGCGACGACCTGCACTGCACGCTCGAGGTGCCGATGACGGCGGCCGCGCTGGGGGCGACCCTGCCGGTGGAGACCTTGGACGGGCCGGTCGAGGTGGACCTGCGGCCGGGCACGCAGCCGGGGCACACCCTCTCCCTGGACGGCAAGGGTGTCACCCACCTGCGGGGCCAGGGGCGGGGCGAGCTGGTCGTCCACCTGGACGTCAAGGTGCCCACCAAGCTGGACGACCGGCAGCGCGAGCTGCTCGCGCAGCTCGCCGAGAGCCGCGGTGAGTCGAGCCCGACCGGCCGGATGGGCAGCTCCGGCGGTGGCGCCGGTCGCAAGCACAGCCTGTGGGACGCCCTGCGGGGCCGGTGAGGCGTGAGCGACCCGCTCTTCCTCGTCGACCCTGAGGAGCTCGGGACGGACCGACCGCGGCTGCAGGGCACCGAGGGGCGGCACGCCGCGACCGTGCAGCGCATCACCGCAGGGGAGACGGTGCTGCTGTCCGACGGCCGGGGTCGGGGCGCGCGCTGCCGGGTGCTGGGTGCGGAGCGGTCCGAGCTGCAGCTCGAGGTCGTGGAGCGGTTGGACGAGCCCGAGCCGGCACTGCGCGTGGTGCTCGCCCAGGCGCTCGCCAAGGGCGACCGCGACCTGCAGGCGATCGAGGCCGCGACCGAGCTCGACGTCGACGAGGTGGTGCCGTGGCAGGCCGACCGCAGCGTCGTCCGGTGGCGCGGGGAGCGCGTCGCCAAGTCGTTGCGCCGCTGGGACCAGGCACTCGGGAGCGCGACCAAGCAGTCGCGACGGCTGCGCCGGCCCGCGCTCGGCCAGCCTGTCGGGCGCACCGGTCTGCTCGACCGGGTCGCGGGGAGCGCACTGACCCTGGTGCTCCACGAGGAGGCGACCGAGCCGCTGGCCTCGGTCGACCTGCCGGACTCCGGGGACCTGCTGCTCGTCGTCGGGCCCGAGGGCGGGATCTCTCCCGAGGAGCTCGACGACCTGGTCGACGCCGGTGCCCGACCGGTCCGTCTGGGGCGGACCGTCCTGCGGACCTCCACCGCCGGCCCGGCGGCGCTCGCCGTGCTCGGCGCCTCGGGCAGGTGGCGGTGAGCAGCAGCGCAAGGACGACGCGGGAGGCGGCTCCCCGCAGCGGGGCGGTCTTCGCCCCGGGCATCCGCAGCGCCTCGGTCGGCGCCACCGTGCTCATCGCGATGTTCGCGCTGGAGTACATCGCCGTCGGCGCCGCCATGCCGACGGTCGCGGATGCGCTCGACGGCTACCACCTCTACAACATGGCCTTCGGCGCCACCGTCGCCCTCAGCGTGGTCGGGATGATCCTCGCGGGCTGGTGGTCCGACCGCTCCGGGCCCCGGCCGGTGGTCGTCGCCGGGTCCGCGGTCTTCGCCGCCGGGCTGCTCGTGGCCGGGCTCGCGCCGACGATGGAGGTCCTCATCGTCGGGCGGGCGCTGCAGGGCCTGGGCAGTGGGCTGGCCTCGGTGGCGATCTACGTCGTCATCGCCCAGCGGGTGCCGGACGGCCTGCGCCCCGCGGTCTTCTCCCTGCTCGCCGCGGCCTGGGTCCTGCCCGGTCTCGCCGGTCCGCTGCTGACCGGGACCCTGGTCGAGCACCTGTCCTGGCGGTGGGTCTTCCTCGGCGTGGTGCCCGTGGTCCTGCTGTCGGTCTGGGTCCTCCGCCCGGCGCTGCGCGCCACCTACCCCGGTGACGACGCGGGCTACCTGCGCGGCTCCGTCATCGGCTGGGCGGTGGTCGCCGCGCTCGGCGTGGGTCTGCTCAACCTCGCCGGCGACCGGCTCAGTCGCTGGGAGTATGCCGTCGGCGCGCTCGTCCTGGTCCTGCTGGTCCTGGCGGCCCGCCGCCTGCTGCCGCGGGGGACGCTCTCGCTGCGGCGGGGGCTGCCCTCGGTGGTCGGTGTGCGCGCGGCCCTCGGCGGGTCGTTCATCGCGGCCGAGGCCTACCTGCCGCTCATGCTGCGCGACGAGCACGGCTACAGCCCGGCGCAGGCGGGTGCCGTGCTCGCCGTCGCGTCGTGCACCTGGGCGTTCGGGTCGTGGGGCCAGGCGCGCGTCGGCCCGGGCCGCGACCGCTACCGGCTCATGGTCGCGGGCACGCTGCTGTATGCCGTCCTCATGGTGCTCCTGGCCGTGTCCGTGTCGGCCTCGTGGCCCGGGTGGGCGGTCATCGCGCTCTACGGTCTCGCCACGCTCGGGGTGGGGATCGCCTACCCGACCACCTCGCTGCTGACGATGCGGCTGTCGCCGGAGGCCGAGATCGGGCGCAACTCCTCCTCGTTGCAGGTGGGAGAAGCGCTGACCAGTGCCTTCGTCCTGGCGGTCACCGGTGTCGTCTTCGGCGTCTCCTACGCCACCGCCCCCCACACCGCCTTCGTCGGCACCCTGGTCGTCGCGGTAGCCGTCGGGCTGCTCTCGGTGGGCAGCGCGCTGCGGGCCCGTCCCGCGGACCCGGCGCCTGTCCGTGCCGCCGTCTAGACTGGGATCCCTCATGACGCAGACCGATCCCACCGCCGCACCGCAGCCCACGCATACCGTCGTCATCCCCGACGAGGTCCCGATGGTGACCCTCCTCGGTCCCCGCGACGAGCTCCTGCGCACCGTCGAGCGCGCCTTCCCCAAGGTCGACGTGCACGTGCGCGGCAACGAGTTCCGGCTCACCGGCGACTCCGCCGAGCTGGCGCTGGTCGAGCGCCTCGTCGACGAGCTGCTCGCGATCGTGGGGCGCGGGCAGCCGCTCAACCGGGACGCCGTCGAGCGCAGCATCGGTATGCTACGCACCGCGACCTCGGACCGGCCGGCCGACGTGCTGACGATGAACATCGTGTCCAACCGGGGCAAGACCATCCGGCCCAAGACGCTCAACCAGAAGCACTACGTCGAGGCGATCGACGCGCACACCATCGTCTTCGGGCTCGGCCCGGCCGGCACCGGCAAGACCTACCTCGCGATGGCCAAGGCCGTGGCGGCGCTGCAGGCCAAGGAGGTCAACCGGATCATCCTCACCCGCCCCGCGGTCGAGGCGGGGGAGCGGCTGGGCTTCCTGCCCGGCACCCTCACCGACAAGATCGACCCCTACCTGCGGCCGCTTTACGACGCGCTGCACGACATGGTCGACAGCGACTCGATGTCGAAGCTCATGGCGGCCGGGACCATCGAGGTCGCGCCGCTGGCCTACATGCGGGGGCGCTCGCTCAACGACGCCTTCATCATCCTCGACGAGGCGCAGAACACCTCGCCCGAGCAGATGAAGATGTTCCTCACCCGGCTGGGCTTCGGCTCCAAGATGGTCGTCACCGGTGACACCACCCAGGTCGACCTCCCGGGCGGCACCCGGTCCGGGTTGCGGGTGGTCCAGGACATCCTGGCCGACGTCGACGACATCCACTTCTCGCACCTGACCAGCCAGGACGTCGTGCGGCACCGGCTGGTCAGCGACATCGTCGACGCCTACGGCCGCTTCGACGACCGGGCGCGCCGCGCCGGCTCCCGGCGCGAGGCACGGGCTACGCCCCGTCCTGGACCCGCGCCGGAAGAGGGCAGCGGATGATCGAGGTCCTCAACGAGTCCGGGGAGATCCCCTCACCGGTCCCGGAGAGCGAGCTGGCCGACCTCGGACGTCACGTCCTGGACCAGCTGCGGGTCAACCCTCGCGTGGAGCTGATCATCACGCTCGTCGACGAGGACACGATGGCCAACCTGCACGAGCGGTGGATGGACCTGCCCGGCCCGACCGACGTCATGAGCTTCCCTATGGACGAGCTGCGTCCGGGAGGTCGCGGGTCGAGCCACGGCGACGGCGAGGGTGAGCCTGGCGGGGTGCTGGGGGACGTGGTGCTCTGCCCGTCGGTCGCCCGGAAGCAGGCGACGCAGGCCGGGCACGCCGTGGGTGACGAGATGCTGCTGCTGACCACGCACGGCATCCTGCACCTGCTCGGCTTCGACCACGCCGAGGAGGCGGAGCGGCGCGAGATGTTCGACCTGCAGCGCACCCTGCTGCTCACCTTCCTGGCCCACCGGGGTCGCACCACCCGGGCGGCGGACGACGACGTGGTGGGCCAGGCGTGACCACGCTGGTCCTGGTGGCACTGGTGACCACCGTGATCGCCTTCCTGCTCACGGCGGGGGAGACAGCCCTGCAGCGCGTGACCCTCCGCCGGGTGGAGCAGCTCCTCGACGAGGGGCGCTCGGGGGCGCGGGCGCTGCTGCGGATCAGCGCCGACCCGGCCCCCTACCTCGCCGTCGCGGCCTTCGTGCGGGTGGCCGCCGAGGCGGCGACCGCCGTCATGGTGACGGTGGCGGTCGACGTGCTCACCGACTCCCACCTGCAGACCGCGCTCGTCGCGATCGCGATCATGTCGGTGCTCACCTTCGTCGTGGTGGGCGTCTCGCCGCGCACCCTCGGCCGGCAGCACACCGAGTCGGTGGCCCTGGTCGCCGCGCCGGTGGTCCGGCTGCTGCGCCTCTTCCTCGGCCCGGTCGCCAAGCTGCTCGTCGTCTTCGGCAACGCCGTGACGCCGGGACGCGGGTATACCGAGGGGCCGTTCGCGACCGAGACCGAGCTGCGCGAGCTCGTCGACCTGGCGGGGGAGTCCTCGGTCATCGAGGACGACGAGCGGGAGATGATCCACTCGATCTTCGAGCTGGGCGACACCGTCGCCCGCGAGGTGATGGTGCCGCGCCCGGACCTCGTGACCATCAAGGCCGAGAAGGTGCTGCGGCAGGCGATGTCGCTGCTGCTGCGCTCCGGGTTCTCCCGGGTGCCCGTGGTCGGCGAGGACACCGACGACGTGCTCGGGATGCTCTACTTCAAGGACGTTGCGCGGGCGGTCAACAGCCGAGCCGCGTCCGCGGACGCCGTGCCGGTCACCGAGGTGATGCGGCCGGTACAGCGGATCCCGGAGATGAAGCGGGTCGACGACCTGCTCAAGGAGATGCAGCAGGGCCGGCAGCACGTCGCCGTGGTCATCGACGAGTACGGCGGCACGGCAGGGTTGATCACCATCGAGGACATCGTCGAGGAGATCGTGGGGGAGATCACCGACGAGTACGACCGCGACAGCGTCGAGGTGGAGGAGGTCGTCGACGAGGACGGGACGACCCGCACCCGCGTCCCGGCGAACCTGCCGGTGGACGACCTCGCCGAGATGTTCGACGTCGAGATCGAGACCGAGGACGTCGACTCGGTGGGTGGGCTGCTCGCGACCGCCATCGGGATGGTGCCCATCCAGGGTGCGGTCGGCGAGTTCGCCGGTCTGGAGCTGACCGCCGAGCGCATGGCCGGTCGTCGGCGGCGGGTGGCGACGGTCCTGGTCCGCCGGGTTCCCGAGCCGGAGGCCATCGACGACGGCCACGACGATGAGGCCGACGAGGACGACGGCAGCGACCGCGCGGCTGCGACCAGGCGTGGCGAGGGTCACGAGGCAGAGGCCGTCCGTCCTCGCGACCGCGACCGCCCTCGACACCGTGATCGCGACAGAGACCGCCACGACGACGAGGTGAGCACCCGTGTCCGCTGAGCAGACGGCATACCGCGCGGGCTTCGCCTCGCTCGTCGGCCGACCCAACGCCGGGAAGTCGACGCTGACCAACGCGCTCGTCGGGAGCAAGGTCGCGATCACCTCCTCCAAGCCGCAGACCACGCGGCACGCGATCCGCGGCATCCGCACCACCGACAGCTCGCAGCTGATCCTCGTCGACACCCCGGGCCTGCACCGCCCGCGCTCGCTGCTGGGGCAGCGGCTCAACGACCTGGTGCGCGAGACCCTGCTGTCGGTGGACGTCATCGGGTTCTGCCTGCCCAGCGACCAGCGGGTCGGACCCGGCGACACCTTCATCGCGCGCGATCTCGCCGACCTGCACCGGGTCCGGAAGGTGCCCGTGATCGCCATCGCGACCAAGGCCGACACGGTGAGCCGGGACCGGCTGGCCGAGCACCTCGTCGCGATCGACGGTCTCGGCGACTGGGACGCGATCATCCCGTGCTCGGCCACCGGCGGCGACCAGGTCGAGGAGGTTGCCGACCTGCTCGCGGCCCACCTGCCGGTCTCGCCCCCGCTCTACCCCGCCGACCAGATCACCGACGAGACGACCGTGGTGCAGATCGCCGAGCTGGTCCGGGAGGCCGCGCTCGAGGGGGTGCGCGACGAGCTCCCGCACAGCCTGGCCGTGCAGGTCGAGGAGATCGTGCCGCGCGAGGACCGCCCGGCGGACTCCCCGCTGTCGGACGTGCGCGTCAACGTCTTCGTCGAGCGGTCCAGCCAGAAGGCGATCATCATCGGCCGTGGCGGCTCACGGCTGCGAGAGGTCGGCACCGAGGCCCGGCGCGGCATCGAGGACCTGCTCGGCCACCGCGTGAACCTCGACCTGCACGTCAAGGTGGCCAAGGACTGGCAGCGCGACCCCAAGGCCCTGGACCGGCTGGGCTTCTGAGCCGGGGTGGGCTCGCACCGGGGTGAGTCGTGCGCTCAGCCCCGCGTGGGGTAGGGCTCGTCCCGCCCCGAAGGGATGAGCCGGGTCTGCTCACCGCAGGCGGTGCAGCGATAGGTGAACCGGACGGTCATGCCGTGCCACTGGTCCTCCACGACAGGGCCCTCGCCGGGGTCGTCGGCGGTGCGCTCGAAGTCGAGGCTGTCGCATCGCGCGCAGCGTGCCCGGTGTGAGGTGCCCACCGATCAGCACCGGTCCGTCGGGTCGGCCTCGCGGGCGAGGGTGGCCCGCGGCGGGCGCGCCGCACGGACGGCGTCACCCTGCTCGGGCGGCACGGCGGGCAGCGTGACCCGGCTGCCGTCGGTGAGACGGACGGCGACGTCGGTGGCCCAGCGTCCACCCTCGGTGTCGATGCTCTCGATGTCCGACCACGGGAGAAGCCGTTCTCGGGTGAGGTATCCGCGCACGAGCAGGCCGTCAGCCGTCGCACGGGTCCGCGGACGCACCTGGGCCAGGGCGAGGAGGACGAGCAGGAGGTTGGCGACCAGCCCCACCACCCTGCTGGGGCCCGGTCCCGCGAGGAGCACCAGGACGACCTGCGTCAGCACGAGCACCACGAGCAGAACCGCCAGCAGGCGCCACCACCTCACCCCCGGGCCGGAGAGGACCTGCCACTCGCTGGCCCCGGTGCTCGGACCCTGCTGCTCGCTGCTCACGCCGTCATCGTGCCCCAGGTCGGCATCCGCCGCGCGGTGCGGCGTCTACCTCGGCCGACCCCGGGACGCGACATCGGCATACCTGCGCCCCTGGTCACGATCCGTGGCAGAGTGACGCCTATGAAGAAGCTCCTGAACGACCCCGCCGACGTGGTCGTCGAGGCGCTGGCGGGGATGGCGGCCGCCCACCCCGACCAGCTGCGCGTCGACCTCGACCACAAGCTCGTGCTCCGCGCCGACGCGCCGGTCTCCGGCAAGGTCGCCCTCGTCTCCGGCGGCGGCTCCGGCCACGAGCCGCTGCACGGCGGCTTCGTCGGTCGCGGCATGCTCTCCGCCGCCTGCGCCGGGGAGGTCTTCACGTCGCCGGTCCCCGACCAGATCCTCGCCGCCACGACCGCCGTCGACGGCGGCGCCGGGGTGCTGCACGTCGTCAAGAACTACACCGGCGACGTCATGAACTTCGAGATGGCCGCCGAGCTGGCCGGCGAGTCCGGCATCCAGGTGGAGGCTGTCGTCACCGACGACGACGTCGCCGTGCAGGACAGCCTCTACACCGCCGGGCGGCGCGGCGTCGGCGTGACGGTGCTGCTGGAGAAGATCGTCGGGGCCGCTGCCGAGGAGGGGCAGGACCTGGCGTCCTGCGCCGCCCTGGCCCGTCGGGTCAACGAGCAGGGACGCTCCATGGGGATCGCGCTGACCTCCTGCACCGTGCCCGCGGCGGGGAAGCCGACCTTCGAGCTCGCCGACGACGAGATGGAGATCGGGATCGGGATCCACGGCGAGCCGGGTCGGTCCACGGAGAAGCTCGCGCCCGCCCGGGACATCGCCGCACGACTGGTCGAGCCGGTGGTCTCGGATCTGTCGCTGGAGCGTGGCGAGCAGGTGATCGCCTTCGTCAACGGCATGGGCGGCACCCCGCTGCTCGAGCTCTACCTCATGTACGGCGAGGTGCAGCGCCTCCTGGACGACGCGGGGATCGAGGTGGCCCGGTCGCTCGTCGGCAACTACATCACCTCGCTGGAGATGGCGGGGTGCTCGGTCACGCTGCTGCGCGCCGACGAGGAGATGACGCGCCTGTGGGACGCTCCTGTGGACACTCCCGGCCTGCGATGGGGAGGATGAGCACATGGCTGACCTGAACTCATTCCAGGCGTGGATCGCCGCCTGCGCCGCAGGCATCGACGAGCGCGCCGACGACCTGACCGAGCTCGACCGTGCCATCGGCGACGCCGACCACGGCAGCAACATGAGGCGCGGCTTCGGCGCCTGTGCCCAGCTCGCCGAGCAGGAGGACTTCACGAGCGTGGACGCCTACCTGAAGAAGGTCGGCATGACGCTCGTGAGCACCGTCGGCGGCGCCTCCGGCCCGCTCTACGGCACCTTCTTCCTGCGTCTCGCCGGGCCGTTGGCCTCCAGCGAGGACATCGGTCCCCGTGAGTTCGGGCAGGCCCTGCGGGCCGGGGTCGAGGGCATCGTGGCGCGCGGCAAGGCCGAGGCGGGCGACAAGACCATGTATGACGCGCTGGCACCCGCGCTGGAGGCCTTCGACGAGACCTCGGCCACCGGCGCCGGGCTGGGGGAGTCGCTGCAGGCGGCCGCCCGGGCCGCCGCAGAGGGCCGGGACGCGACCGAGCCGATGATCGCGCGCAAGGGTCGCGCCTCCTACCTCGGCGAACGCAGCGCCGGACACCAGGACCCCGGCGCCACCAGCGCCACCGTGCTCATCGAGGCCGCCGCGCAGACCCTGTCGTGAGCGTCTCCCGATGATCTCGCTGGTCGTCGTCTCGCACAGCCGCCCCCTGGCGCGGGCGGCGGCGGCGCTCGCCGCGGAGATGAGCTCGGCCGAGGGGCCCGCCGTCGAGGTCGCCGCCGGGCTGGACGAGGACACGACCGGCACCGACGCCCTCGCCATCTCCGAGGCGGTCACCCGTGCCGACGCCGCGAGCGGCGGCGAGGGCGTGCTCGTCCTGCTCGACCTCGGCAGCGCGGTGCTGTCCGGCGAGATGGCCCTCGAGATGCTCGAGCCCGAGGTGGCCGAGCGGGTGCGGCTCAGCGCCGCGCCGCTCGTCGAGGGGCTCATCGCCGCCGTGGTCGCCGCCGGCACCGGGGCGGACCTCGACGCCTGCGCCGCCGAGGCGGTCCGAGGTCTCGACGCGAAGCGCACCCACCTCGCGAGCCCGGCGCGGCGGATCAGACGCCGGGCGACGCCCAGGGCGAGGCCGCGGACGACCCCTGCGAGTGGGGCTGCATCGAGGTGTCGGTGACGGGTGAGCACGGGCTGCACGCTCGCCCGGCCGCACGGCTCGTCACGACGGCCGGAGCCGTGTCGCCGGGGACCCGGGTGCGGGTGCGCAACCAGACGACCGGCACCGGGCCGGTCGACGCGCTCAGCCTGAGCGGGGTGGCGACGCTCGGGGCACAGCAAGGACACGTGCTGCGCGTCGAGGCCACGGGAGAGCAGGCCGAGCAGATCCTCGCGCAGATCGCCGACCTCGCCCGTACCGCCTTCGGGGACGAGCCGGGACCCGCCGAGCCGATGGCCGATGTGGAGACGCCCGCCCCGGCGGTCTCCGAGGAGCCGGGGGTGGCCGGGTCCGGGCTGGAGGCGGCCATGGGGCCGGCCGTGCTCGACCAGACCGTGCCGGAGCCGCGGGACCTGGAGACGGGATCTCCCGCGGAGGAGCGGGGGCGGCTGGGCGAGGCCGTGGACGAGGCATTCGACCGGCTGCGCGAGCTGGCGGGCCACGCCAGGCGCACCTGGGCCAGGGACAGGCGGAAGTCTTCGACGCGCACGCGACCCTGCTGCGCGACCCCGAGCTCAGCGCGGACGCCGACCGGCGCATCGGGGAGGGCCGTCCGGCAGCGCTGGCCTGGCAGGACGCGGTCGACGCCGTGGCGGACAGGTTCGAGCGGCTGCCGGACGCCTACCTGCAGGAGCGGGCGCAGGACGTGCGGAGCATCGGGGAGCGCGTGATGCGTCTCCTGCTGGGGGTCACCGAGCCCGAGTCGCTGGGCGAGGGGATCCTCGTCGTCGACGAGCTGGATCCCGCACTCGCCATCTCGCTGGACGCGGCCGAGATCCAGGGGGTGGTGACCCGACGCGGGGGCGGGCTGGGTCACGGCGTGCTCATCGCGCGGGCCCGTGGCGTCCCGGTGCTCACCGGGGTGGGGGACCGGGCGGCCGTGACAGCGGGCACGATGATCGCCTTCGACGTGCGCTCCGGGCGGCTCGAGATCGACCCGCCGGCCGAGGTCCAGGCGGCCTTCGGCGACATGCTGGACCGGCGCCGCCGCGAGCGCGAGCGCGCCCTGGCCGACGCCCACCTGCCGGCCCTGACCAGGGACGGGGCCAGGGTGGCAGTGAAGGCCAACGTCTCATCGGTGGCCACCGCCCGCCTCGGAGCGGGGCTCGGTGCGCAAGGGTCGGGGCTGGTGCGGACCGAGGCCGTCTTCGCCCAGTGGCACCGGGCGCCGACCGTCGAGCAGCAGGTGGAGGTCTACACCGCCATGGCGGAGGCCTTCGCACCGCACCCGGTGACCGTGCGCACGTGGGACGTCGGCGGCGACAAGCCGCTGGACTTCATCCCCGTCGCCGAGGAGGCCAACCCCTTCCTCGGGGTCCGGGGCATCCGCGCCTTCCGTGACGACCCAGGTCTCCTGCTGGACCAGCTGGAGGCGCTGTGCCGGGTGGCGCGGACCCACCGGATCAACGTGCTCTTCCCCATGGTCACCTCGGTCGACGATGTCGACTGGTCCCGGGCCCGGCTCCAGGAGGCCGCGCGTCGCGTCGGTCTGTCCGCCCCGCCGCACCAGCTCGGGGTCGGCATCATGGTCGAGGTCCCGGCGGTCGCGGTGCGGCTCACGCGGCTCGCCCGGGGGCTGGACTTCGTCTCGATCGGCACCAACGACCTGAGCCAGTACACCCTCGCCGCGGAGCGCGGCAACCCTGCAGTGAGCAGGTGGTCGGACGCGCTGGACCCCGCGCTGCTCCAGCTCGTGCGCTACATCTGCGACCGTGCGCCCCAGGGCGTCGTCGTCAGCGTCTGCGGAGAGCTCGCCAGCGACCCGGACGTCGCCGGGTTGCTCGTCGGCCTCGGGGTGCGCGAGCTCAGCGCCTCGCCGAGCGCGGTGCCCACCGTGAAGGCCCGGCTGCGGACCGTGTCACTGCGGGAGCTGCAGGACCTCGCCGCCGGTGCCGTCGCGGCCCGCGACGCCGCCGCGGTGCGTGAGCTCCTGCTCACCGCTCCCTGAGACCTCTCAGCGGACCCCGCGGGGGCGGAACTGGATGCTGATGCGAGGGCCCACCGGGGTGGTCGTCTTCGGCACACAGTGGTCCCAGGTGCGCTGGCACGACCCGCCCATGACGAGCAGGTCGCCGTGGCCGAGGACGTGCCGGATGCTGGCGCCGCCGCCCCGCGGCCGCAGGAGCAGCGCCCGGGGTGCGCCCAGCGAGACGATCGCGACCATCGTGTCCTGGTCCTTGCTGCGCCCGATCCGGTCCCCGTGCCAGGCCACGCTGTCGCGGCCGTCGCGGTAGAGGCACATCCCTGCCGAGACGAAGGGCTCGCCGAGCTCGTCGGCATACCTCGTGCTGAGGTCCACCCGGGCCCGCTCCAGCACCGGGTCCGGGAGCCGCTCGCCCTCGCGGTAGAAGCGCAGCAGCCGTGGCGTGGTCACTTGCTTGTCCCACATCTGGCGCTCCTCCCCGTGCCACTCCACGCCCGCGGGACCACCGAGCGCGAGCCGGGTGAAGAGCTCGTCGGAGCCGGTCAGCCACCCGGGCCGGACGTCGACCCAGGCGCCGTGGTCGAGCCGGGTGCGCCGCAGCGCCTCCAGCGGGCGGAGGCCGACCTCGTCGACCTGGTCCAGCAGCGAACCCTGCAGCATCATCACCTCAGTATGGAACACGTGTTCGATCTGCGCCAGGGATCGGGCGGTGTGCCGCGCCGACCGCCGCCGGGGGCGTGGTGGGACACTGGGGTATGCCCACCTACCGTGACGCCGCGATCGTGCTGCGCACCTACAAGCTGGGCGAGGCCGACCGGATCGTCATCCTGCTCGGACGCACCCGGGGCCGCATCCGTGCCGTCGCCAAGGGCGTCCGGCGCACGTCGAGCAAGTTCGGCGCGCGGCTCGAGCCGGGGATGGTCGTCGACGTGCAGTGCTACGAGGGCCGCAGCCTCGACACCATCACCCAGGCCGACGGGCTGGCGCCCTACGGCGACACGATCTCCCGCGACTACCCCTCCTGGACCGCGGCCAGCGTCATGCTCGAGACCTGCGAGCAGCTGACGGAGGAGGGCACGCCCGCGCTGCAGCACTTCCGGCTGCTCGCCGGTGGGCTCGCCGCGCTCGCGGGGGGCGAGCACGACCCGCGCCTCGTGCTCGACTCCTACCTGCTGCGTGCGCTGGCGATCGCCGGGTGGCGCGCCAGCTTCGCCGACTGCGCCCGCTGCGGCATGACCGGTCCGCACCGCGCCTTCCACGTGCCCTCGGGCGGGGTCGTGTGCCCGGTCTGCCGGCCACCGGGGTCCACCGCCCCGGCACCGGAGACCCTCGCCCTGCTGGGGGCACTGTTCACCAGCGACTGGACCGTCGCCGACGCCAGCCAGAGCAGGCACCGGGGCGAGGCGAGCGGGCTGGTCGCGGCATACCTGCAGTGGCACCTGGAACGCGGCGTGCGCTCGCTGCGCCACCTGGAGCGGACCCCGTGAGCACGCGGGAGCCGCGGCGGCCCTTCCCGCACCCGTCGGGCGCGACACCGCCCCCCGTCCCGCGCGACCTGGTGCCCCGGCACGTGGCGGTCGTCATGGACGGCAACGGGAGGTGGGCCAACCAGCGCGGCCTCAAGCGCACCCAGGGGCACGAGGCCGGGGAGGCCGCGCTGCTCGACGTCATCGCCGGGGCCATCGAGATCGGCGTCACCTGCATCAGCGCCTACGCCTTCTCCACCGAGAACTGGCGCCGCAGCCCCGACGAGGTGCGCTTCCTCATGGGCTTCAACCGCGCCGTGATCCACCGGCGCCGCGAGGAGCTCGACTCCTGGGGGGTGCGCGTCCTCTGGTCCGGTCGACGGCCGCGGCTGTGGCGCTCGGTCATCTCCGAGCTGGAGTCGGCGGAGCGGCAGACGCGCGACAACGACGTCATCACGCTCAACTTCTGCGTCAACTACGGCGGGCGGGCCGAGCTCGGCGACGCGGTCCGCAGGATCGGCGAGGAGGTCAAGGCCGGCAGGCTCTCGCCGCGCGGCATCGACGAGCGCACGATCGGCCGCTACCTCTACCACCCCGAGGTCCCCGACGTGGACCTCTTCATGCGCAGCTCCGGCGAGCAGCGCACCTCCAACTTCCTGCTGTGGCAGAGCGCCTACGCCGAGATGGTCTTCCAGGACGTGCTCTGGCCGGACTACGACCGGCGCGACCTGTGGGGCGCGATCGAGCAGTATGCCGCGCGCGACCGGCGTTACGGCGGCGCGGTGGATGCCCCCGGCGACTCGGGGTCCTGATCCGCGCGGCCCAGGGAGGCGCGGGGGAGGTCGGGGGCCGGAGGTGGACCGGGGATCCCTCGGCGGGAAGAGGGGTCAGGTCCTCCGGGCGAGGACCAGGTGCTCGGGGGAGTCGGGCGTCGCGGGGGAGCCGTCCCAGTCACCGGTGACCTCGACCACCTCGAAGCCGGCCCGGGTGAGCGAGGCCTCCAGCTCGGCGCGGGTGCGGAAGCGAAGGCTCTCGGGATAGGCGAGGTGGGCCGTCGGCAGGACCGTGTGCCCGGTGTGCGTGACGACCGGACCCCGCGGCTCACCGCTGACCTCGCCGGGCACCTCATCGACCCGCTCGACCTGCACCCACGCCGTCACCTCGCCACCGTCCGGATGCTGGTATGCCGTCCGCGTCGCCTCAGGGGTCCACCGCTCCCAGGCGCGTGCCGCCGGATTCCGGGAGTCGAAGGCGATGTGACCTCCGGGCACGAGGTGCCGGTGCAGGTGCCCGAGCACCTCGTCCCAGCCCTCGTCCGTGGTGAAGTACTGCGTGACGTGCGCCGTCATGACGACGAGGTCGGCAGCCCCGTCCAGGAGAGCGTCGGCATACCCGTGGATCCAGGAGACCGCCTCGGCGCCGGGCTTGGCCCGCGCGACGTCCAGGCCAGCCCGCGCGGGCTCCAGCCCGGTGACCTCGTGCCCGTCCCGCGCCAGCGCGATCGTCAGCGTCCCCGTGCCGCATCCCACGTCGGTGACGCGGCGGGCACCGACGCGTGCCGCGAGGGCGCGGAACCAGTCGTGGTCCCACGTGCCGGAGTTCTCCAGGTCGTAGAGCGCGGCGAGCCGCGGGTCCTCCGGCCACGCGGTCACGTCGAGGCGGCGCAGGTAGCGGCGGCACTGGTGCACCCGGGCGAAGCGCTCCCGCCAGGGCTGCGGGTCTTCGTCCGGCCCGTGGAAGAAGCCCTTGACCGGCGCGCCGAGGTCGAAGGGCGCCTCGAAGCCCTCCTCGCCGTGCGCGTCCGCGTGCTGCTCGTCGCCGCCGCGGTAGACGTGCAGGTAGGTCTCGTCGGCGACGAAGCCGTGCGCGGCATACCAGGAGGTGGCCTCCGGGTCCTCGCGCGTCCAGGCGTCGATCCAGGCGAGGTCGCGCCCCCGCAGCCGGTCCAGTGCCTCGTCCAGGAGCGCCCCGGCGACGCCCGCGCGCTGGTGGTCGGGGTGGACGGCGACGGTGTCGATGGTGGCGACCGATGAGCCCTCGTCCTCCCACAGCTCGACGTCGAGGATGCCGACGACCTCCTCGGGGCCCGGGGTCGTCATCCCCGCCGGCTTGGGTGTCACCGCGACCAGCTGCAGGGACTCGCCCTCGAAGACCGTCCGGTGCGTCTTGACGTCGTCGAAGTAGGACGAGCCGAGGAAAGACAGGGCGCGGCAGCGGAGCCAGGACGGCTCGTCGAGGTCGGCGTAGTCGCGGAGGGTGAAGCCCATGGTGTCGGTGAGGCTAGGTGCCGCCGCGCAAGAGGGCAACGAGTTTCTCTCGTCCGACTGGACGCCGGTGGGTCAACGTCCCGCCGGTTCGTCATCTGAGAGCCTCCTCGAACAGGCTCCGATGTGACGAACCGGCGCAGAGCTGACGAAGCGCTCCCAGTCACGGTCAGGAGCAGTCGCGGCAGGTGCCGAAGATCTCCAGCGTGTGCGCGACGTCGGTGAAGCCGTGCTCGGCGGCGACGCTGTCGGTCCACCGCTCGACGGCCGGACCCTCGACCTCGACGGTCCGCCCGCACGCGCGGCAAACGAGGTGGTGGTGGTGGCCGGTGGAGCACTTGCGGTAGACCGCCTCCCCGTCCCCGGTGCGCAGGACGTCCACGTCGCCGGCGTCGGCCAGGGTGGACAGCGTGCGGTAGACCGTGGCCAGCCCGACCTTGTCGCCAGAGGCCCGCAGCGTGGCGTGCAGGTCCTGCGCGCTGGTGAAGTCCTGGGTCGAGCCCAGGGCGTCGATGACGGCGCTCTGCTGGCGGGTGGGTCGTCGTGGGCTGCTCATCGGTGCACCTCCTCCGGGTCGTCCAGGGTATGCGCGTGGTCCGCGTGCTCGTCGTAGTGGCCCTCGTGCGCCGCGTGCCGGTGGCCGTCGTGGAGGTAGTCGACGTGGTCGCCGTGGGCCACCGACTCGTGGCCGCAGCCCGGGCCGTGCTCGTGCGGGTGCCGTTCGGCGTGCCGGTGACGGGCGGCGGCGAGGGCGCGTCGCGCCGCGCCCGCCGCGACGGCGAGGGCGAAGATCGCGATGGCGAGCAGCACGATCGTGCCGCCGGTGGCGGTGTCCGCGTAGTAGCTCGTGACCACCCCGCCGACCGACGACACCATCCCGAGCACGACACCCCACCAGGTCGCGGCCCGGAAGCTGCCGGAGACCTGCTGCGCGGCGGCGTTGGGGATGATCATGA
The DNA here is from genome assembly GCF_001942225.1 of Serinicoccus sp. CUA-874. Lineage (NCBI taxonomy): Bacteria > Bacillati > Actinomycetota > Actinomycetes > Micrococcales > Ornithinimicrobiaceae > Serinicoccus > Serinicoccus sp. CUA-874. Next base: position 126,521 of record NZ_MKJZ01000038.1, read on the forward strand.
GCGCGCTGATGAGCAGCAGCCCGATCACCCGCATGGCCACGACGATCGTGACGGCGGTGAGGACCGACAGCGTGATGTTGAGGGCGAGGACGCGCAGCCCGGCGGCGCGGGCATACTCCTCGTCGCCGGCGACCGCGAAGAGCCGCTGCCGCAGGACGGTCACGACCACGACGACGGCGGCGCAGAGCACTGCAAAGAGGCCGAGGTCGGCGCGCGTCGTCGTGGTGATCGCCCCGAAGAGGTAGCCGGTGAGGTTGGCGGTCTGGGTGCCGTCGACGCGGTTGATGATGACCACGCCGGCGGCGATGCCGCCGTAGAACATCAGCGCCAGCGCGATGTCGCCCGACGTGCGGCCGCGCGCACGGACCAGCTCGACGGCGACACCGGCGAGGACCGCGGCCGCCAGGCCGGTCCAGACGGGTGCGCTGTCGGTGATGACGCCGATCGCGACGCCGGCGAGGGCCACGTGCCCCAGCCCGTCACCGATGAGCGACAGCCGGCGCTGCACGAGGAAGATCCCCACCATCGGCGCTGCGAGCCCGACCAGGAGCGCGGCGAGCAGCGCGTTGCGCATGAAGTCCAGGGCCAGCATGTCGCTCATGCCGCCCCCCGTCCCGCCGCGCGGGCCCGCCGCGCCTGGTGCTCGGCATACTCCTGCGGCGTGCCGTCGAAGGTGAGGTGACCGGTGTCGATCTCGACGATGCGGTCGACGACGCCGTGCAGGGCGGCGAGCTCGTGCGTGACGACGAGCATCGTGGTGCCGTCGCGGCCGAGGCGCTGCAGCACCCCGGCGAGCACGGTCTGGCTGGCGCGGTCGACGCCCGCGGTGGGCTCGTCCAGGACGACGACCTCGGGGCGCGCCACGAGGGCGCGGGCGATGAGGACCCGCCGCTGCTGCCCGCCGGAGAGGGTCGCCACGTCGAAGCGTGCCCGGTCCCCGAGCCCGACGGCCTCGAGCGCGCGCTGCACCGCGTCACGGTCGGCGCGACCGGCCGCTCGCCACCAGGGCCGGGAGGCCAGCAGTCCGGTCGCGACGACCTCGGTCACGGTGGCGCGCACCCCGCCGGTGAGGGTATGCCGCTGCGGCACGTAGCCGGGCCGGGTCCGCTCGGAGAGGCGAGACAGCGGTGCGCCGAGGATCTCGACCTGCCCGCCGAGGTGCCGGGAGAGCCCCAGCAGGCCGGTGACGAGGGTGGTCTTGCCGGAGCCGTTGGGCCCGAGGACGGCGACGACCTCGCCGCGGCGGACGGTCAGGTCCACCCCGGAGACGACCGGTGTGCCGTCGTGGCCGAAGGCAGCGCCGGTCAGGGCGAGGACCGGCTCCCTCTCCCCGTTCACGAACAGTCCAGCCCGTCGGACAACACCTGCAGGTTGGCGCGCATGACCGCGAGGTAGTCCTGCCCGGCGGACTCCTCGGTGATGCCCGCCAGCGGGTCGAGGGTCAGCACCTGGGTGCCGGTCTCCTGCGCCACGGTGCGGGCGACCGCATCGTTGAGGATCGGCTCGGCGTAGATGGTCCGCACGTCGAGCTCCTCGACCTGCGCGGTGATCTGAGCCAGCCGGGCGGCGGACGGCTCGGCCTCGGGGGAGAGGCCGGTGATGCCGAGCTGGTGCAGGTCGTAGCGCTGGGCCAGGTAGCCGAAGGCCTCGTGCGTCGTCACGACGTCCCTGCTGGCGCAGTCGGCCAGCCCCTCCACGAACTCCTCGTCGAGGGCCGTCAGCTCGCTGACGAGGGCGGCGGCGTTGGCCTGGTAGTCCTCGGCGTGCGCCGGGTCGACCTCGGCGAACCGATCGGCGACCGTCTCTGCCACGCGCCCGTAGCGCTCCGGGTCGAGCCAGAAGTGCGGGTCCTCCCCGCCGTGGTCGTGGCCCTCGTGCTTTTCCGCGCCGTGCTCGTCGGCCGCGTGCTCCTCGGAGTCCTCGTGCTCGTCGCCGTGCTCGTCCTCCCCGCCGCCGGCGTGCTCCACGTGCTCCTCCTCGGTCTCGTCGAGCGCGAGCAGGTCGGCTGCCGGGGCCACGTCGAGGGCGATGTCCCCGGCCTGGCTGTCCACGGCCTCGTCGACCGCCGCCTGCAGCCCGGCGGAGTAGACCACGAGGTCGGCGCTGCCGAGCGAACCCACGTCGCGCGGGGAGAGCTCGAGGCTGTGCGGATCGACGCCGGGCGGCGTGAGCGACGTCACCGTGGCGTGGTCCCCGGCCACCCGCTCCACGAGGAACTCCACCGGGTAGACGCTCGCGACGACCTGCAGCTCACCGCTCGCGTCACCACCGCTGCTCCCGTCGGTAGCGGCCTCGGTCGCCCCGCAGCCGGACAGCACGAGGGCGAGGGTCACGGTGAGGGCGAGTGCAGGGGTGGGACGCGGCATACCGACAGTCTCACGAGACTGAGAATGATTGTCAAAACGCCAGCGAGCCCGCGCCTCCTGGCGGAGGGCGACCGAACCACCGCGGCCCACCGGCCGCGTCCGGGTGGTCAGCGGGGGACGAGCTGGACCAGGGTGATGGCGAGGAAGAGGAGCAGGACGGCGACCCGCATGAGGCGCTCGACACGGGTCATCCGCGGCCAGGAGAGGTAGAGCAGCCAGCAGACGAAGGCCAGGGCCGAGCCGACCATGACCCACCCCAGGGGACCGCCGAGGATGCCGCCGCCGAGGATGAGCAGCAGCAGCGCGAGGAAGGGCAGCCACACCGGCAGCCGCCCCAGCACCTCCAGCGCCGGCCGGCTGGCCCGCTCGACGTGGAGCCGCACCGGCCCCGGGCCGCGGTCGTCGACCGCGGCCCCCTCGCCGTGCCTGGCCTGGCCACCCTCGCCAGGGCCGGGCGTCGGGTGCGGCTGATCGGGAGTGCTCACCGGACCAGCGTAGTCCGCGGTCGACCCACCGCGGACGGCTCGGGTGGCGTGGGCCGGACGGTCGCCCGCGGCTGCTTAGACTTGGCGGTATGGCTCCCTCCACCGTCGATACCGTCGTGTCCCTGTGCAAGCGTCGAGGCTTCGTCTTCCCCTCCGGGGACATCTACGGCGGCACGCGCTCGGCCTGGGACTACGGCCCCCTCGGTGTGGCGCTGAAGGAGAACATCAAGCGCCAGTGGTGGCGCTCCATGGTCCAGACCCGCGACGACGTGGTCGGCCTGGACTCCTCGATCATCCTGCCCCGCCAGACCTGGGTGGCCTCGGGGCACGTCGGTGAGTTCTCCGACCCGCTCACCGAGTGCCAGTCCTGCCACAAGCGGTTCCGCGTCGACCACATGCAGGAGGCGGTGGCGGAGAAGGCGGCGAAGAAGGGGAAGGACGTGGACCCCGACGACGTCCCGCTGGACGACATCAGCTGCCCCAACTGCGGCAACAAGGCGTGGACCACGCCGCGCGAGTTCAACATGATGCTCAAGACCTACCTCGGGGTCATCGAGGACGAGTCGGGGCTGCACTACCTGCGACCGGAGACCGCGCAGGGCATCTTCGTCAACTTCGCCAACGTGCTCGGCACCTCGCGCAAGAAGCCGCCCTTCGGCATCGCCCAGACCGGCAAGTCCTTCCGCAACGAGATCACGCCGGGCAACTTCATCTTCCGCACCCGCGAGTTCGAGCAGATGGAGATGGAGTTCTTCGTCAAGCCCGGCGAGGACGAGGAGTGGCACCAGTACTGGATCGACGAGCGCACCCGGTGGTACACCGACCTCGGGATCGACAGCGACAACCTGCGCCACTTCGAGCACCCCGCCGAGAAGCTCTCGCACTACTCCAAGCGCACCGTCGACATCGAGTACCGCTTCAACTTCGCCGGCAGCGAGTGGGGCGAGCTCGAGGGCATCGCCAACCGCACCGACTTCGACCTGTCCACGCACGCCGAGCACTCGGGCCAGGAGCTGTCCTACTTCGACCAGGCCAGCGGCGAGCGCTACGTCCCCTACGTCATCGAGCCGGCAGCCGGCCTGTCCCGCTCGCTCATGACCTTCCTCGTGGACGCGTATGCCGAGGACGAGGCCCCGAACACCAAGGGCGGGGTCGACAAGCGCACCGTCCTGCGCCTCGACCCGCGGCTCGCGCCGGTCAAGGTGGCGGTGCTGCCGCTGTCGCGCAACGCCGACCTGACCCCCAAGGCCAAAGACCTCGCGTCGCGGCTGCGGCAGCACTGGATGGTCGACGTCGACGACGCCGGCGCGATCGGCAAGCGCTACCGCCGCCAGGACGAGATCGGCACCCCCTACTGCGTCACCGTCGACTTCGACACCCTCGAGGACCAGGCGGTCACCATCCGCGACCGGGACTCGATGGGCCAGGAGCGTGTCTCCCTGGACCAGGTCGAGTCCTACCTCGCGCAGCGGCTGATCGGCTGCTGAGCCCCGGTGCCCGTGGCGTCCGCGCGAGGAGTTCACGCGCGGAGGCAACCTGCGGGCATACCTGCTGCGTCATGACCCCGTGGGACTGGTTCCTCGCCGGTGACTGATCGCGTCCTCGGCCTGTGGGCTGCTCAGCCGGTGATGAGCGCCACGCCGATGGCCAGCATGACGAGCGCGATGAGCCCGTCGAGGACCTGCCATGAGCGGGGCCGGGACAGCAGCGGGGCGAGGACGCGCGAGCCGAAGCCGAGCAGGCCGAACCACAGGCCGCTCGCGGCGATCAGCCCGGCGTAGTACCACCACCGCCCGTCCGGGCCGTGGGTGTTGGCGATCGAGCCCAGGACGATGACGTCGAGGTAGAGGTGCGGGTTGAGCCAGGTCAGGGCGGCCATCGTGGTGAGCGCCCGGCGCAGCGAGAGCTGGCCACCGCCCGCGCCCGCGACCAGCCCGGCCCCGGGCCGCAGGGCGCGCCACCCGACGTGGAGGCCGTAGCCGATGACGAAGATCCCGCCGCCCCACCGGGCGATGTCGAGGAAGGCCGGCCACTCCTGCACGGCCGCACCGACACCGAGGACCGCCAGGCCGATGAGGACGACGTCCGATGCGGCGCAGAGCACGACCAACGGGCCGACGTGCTGGCGGCGTAGGCCCTGCCGGAGCAGGTAGGCGTTCTGCGCGCCGACCGCGGCGATCAGACCGATGCCGGTGAGCAGGCCGGTGGCGATGAGCGTGACGGTGTCCATGTCTCCACGCTAGGCCCGCCAGTGCCGTGCTCTTGACCAGATCACAGCAAAAGATTCTGCACAACCATTAGTCTTGCTTCACATGGACATCGATCCCGTCGGGCTGCGGACGTTGGCCTCCGTGGTGCGTGAGGGCACCTTCGACCGGGCGGCTCAGCAGCTGCACATCACTCCCTCGGCGGTCTCGCAGCGGATCCGCGCGCTGGAGTCCTCGCTGGGGCAGATCGTGCTCACCCGCACCAAGCCGGCGCGGGCCACGGCGGCCGGGGAGGTGCTCCTCAAGCTGGCCGGTCAGTGGGACCTCCTCGTCGACGAGGCGCTGGGTGAGCTCGTGCCGGAGGCGCGGGAGGGGGTATACCCGCAGGTCGCGGTCGTGGTCAACGCCGACTCCCTCGCCACCTGGCTGCTGCCGGCGCTGGCGCGGGCGCAGCGGGAGCTCGGGATCGTGCTGGAGCTGGTGCGCGAGGACGAGGAGCACGCCTCGGAGCGGGTCCGGGCGGGCAGCGCGCTGGCGGCGGTGACCGCCGACCCGCGCCCGGTCACCGGCTGCAGGCTGGAGCGGCTGGGTGCGATGCGCTACGTCGCGGCCTGCAGCCCGGACTTCCACGCCCGCTGGTTCGCCGACGGGCCGCGGGCCTCCGCGCTCGACGCCGCGCCGATCGTGCGCTTCGACCACAAGGACACGATGCAGCACCGGGTCGCCCGGCGGTGGGCCCGCCGCGGCATCGACCCGCCGGCCCACGTCATCGCGTCGAGCCGGGAGTTCGCCGAGGCGGTGCGCCTCGGGATGGGGTGGGGGCTGATCCCCATGGAGTGGGCCCGGGACTGGCTCGCCGACGGCGACCTGGTGCCGCTCGGCTCTCGGGCCGAGCACGACGTGCCGCTGCACTGGCTGAGCTCACGGTTGCCCTCACGCACCCTGGACGTGCTGACCCGGTGCGTGACGGCGCGGGCCGCGGCCACCCTGGTCCAGCGCTGACCGTCCGACGCCGCGATCCCCTGTGGCCGCCCGGCGGGCTCTCAGCCGGTGATCGAGCCGTCCTCGCCGACGCTCACCGTGACCTCCGGGAGCGCCGCCGCGGCCGGGCCGGCGAGCGGTGCGCCGCTGCCCAGGTCGAAGGTGGAGCCGTGGCAGGGGCAGCTCAGCTCGCCCTCGCCGGGCTCGACGGTGCAGCCCTGGTGGGTGCACACGGTCGAGAAGGCGTGGATCTCGCCCTCGGTCGGCTGCGTGAGGAGCACCGCTTCTCCGGCAGCGGTCGTCGCCGCCAGGGCACCGCCGACCGGCACGTCGGAGACGTTCGCGATCGCCTCGGCACCCTGCTCGGAGGTCTCCCCGGTCTCCGGCCCCGAGCAGGCCGCGAGCGTGGCGACGCCGGCCGCACCCCCGACCGCCAGCACGGCGCGCCGGGTGAGGCACGGGTGGTCGTGGCCGCACCGCGGCCCGGTCGGCTGCCTGGTGGTCATGCCGACACCCAACCGGGCGAACCTGTGGAGGCGCTGTGCGCAGGCCCGGCGGTGACGATGGTCGTCCCGGTGGTGGTGCTGGCGGAGGCGATGCTGCGTCCCCGCGCCGGTCGGGCGATGGGACAATGGGGTCGCCATGACGATCACCGCCCCTGCCCTCCCGCCGCTGCAGATCGGCCCGCACACCATCGACTCGCCCGTGGTGCTGGCACCGATGGCCGGCATCACCAACCGGGCGTTCCGTCAGCTCTGCCGGGAGTACGGCGACCAGGGGCTCGCCGCTGCCGGGTCACCCGACCGGCCCACCCTGTCCGGCTCCGGGTGCCTCTACGTCAGCGAGATGATCACCTCCCGTGCCCTGGTCGAGCGCACTCCGATCTCGATGAAGCTGATCGAGCACGGCGAGGCGGAGACGCCCCGCTCGATCCAGCTCTACGGCGTCGACCCCGGCACCGTCGGGGCCGCGGTGCGGATGCTCGCGGAGGAGGACCGGGCCGACCACGTCGACCTCAACTTCGGGTGTCCGGTGCCCAAGGTGACCCGCAAGGGCGGGGGAGCGGCGCTGCCGTGGAAGGCCGACCTCTTCCGCGGGATCGTCCGCGCCGCAGTGCGCGAGGCGGCGCCGGCGGGCATACCGGTCACCGTCAAGATGCGCGTCGCATCGACGCCGACCACGAGACCTTCCTCGACGCCGGACGCACCGCCGAGCAGGAGGGCGCGGCCGCGGTGGCGCTCCACGCCCGCACCGCCGCGCAGGCCTACTCCGGGCAGGCGGACTGGTCCCGGATCGCCGAGCTCAAGCAGGCCGTCACCTCGATCCCGGTGCTCGGCAACGGCGACATCTGGTCGGCTGACGACGCCCTGGCGATGGTCGAGCAGACCGGCTGCGACGGCGTGGTCGTCGGGCGCGGCTGCCTGGGTCGGCCGTGGCTGTTCACCGACCTCGCGGCCGCCTTCGCCGGCTCGCGGGTGCGGGTGGAGCCCACACTCCGGGAGGTATGCCGGGTGCTGCGCCGGCACGCCGAGCTGCTCGCGGACTTCCACGAGGACGAGGGTCGTGGCTGCCGCGACATCCGCAAGCACATCGCGTGGTACACCAAGGGCTTCCGGGTCGGGGGCGAGCTGCGGCACCGGCTCGGGCTCGTCGACTCTCTCGCCGACCTCGACGAGCTCATCGCCACCCTGGACCTCGACCAGCCCTGGCCGGGGGAGGCCGCCGACGGCCAGCGGGGGCGCGCCGGGTCGCCGCGCGTCGTGGCGCTGCCCGACCGGTGGCTCGAGAGCCGTGAGCTCGACGGGCTCCAGCAGGCCGAGGTCGCGCAGGCCGAGCTGTCGGTCAGCGGGGGCTGAGCGCTTCCACCCTGCGGCACGGCCGGACGGCTCCTACCGTGGGGGACATGGGACAACTTGACGGCAAGAAGGTGGCCTTCCTGGCCACGGACGGATTCGAGGACAGCGAGCTCACCAGCCCGTGGAACGCCGTCGTGGAGGCGGGCGGGAGCGCCCACATGATCGCGCCGGAGGGCGGGTCGATCACCGGGAAGAACGGGCATTCTCAGGACGTGGACGCCGTCGTCGGCGACGCCGACCCCGCGGACTACGACGCGCTCGTGCTGCCCGGCGGCACCGGCAACGCCGACCACCTGCGGATGGAGACCGACGCCGTCGCCTTCGCCCGGCACTTCGGCCAGCAGGCGAAGCCCGTCGCGGTGATCTGCCACGGGGCGTGGATCCTCACCGACGCCGACGTCCTCGACGGGCGGCGGATGACGTCCTTCCCCTCGCTGCAGACCGACCTGCGCAACGCCGGGGCCACGTGGGTCGACGAGGAGGTCGTGGTCGACAGCTGGCTGGTCTCCAGCCGCACCCCGGCCGACCTGGCAGCCTTCAACCGGGAGCTGGTCCAGGCCTTCGGCTCCTGATCAGCGCTCGACCGGGCGCGAGGGGTCGCTGATCCAGTCGCTCCACGAGCCGACGTAGACCGCCGGCCGCGGGCCGACCCCGCGTGCCTCCAGGGCCAGGGCGAGGTGCGCGGCCTGCACCCCCGACCCGCAGTAGACCGCGGTGGGACGGTCGGTGCGCCCGCCTGCCCCGGTCAGTGCGGTGACGACGTGCTCGGCGTCGACGAAGCCCTGCTCACCGACGAGCGAGAGCGCCGGCAGGCTCAGCGCGCCAGGGACGTGGCCGGCGACCGGGTCGATCGTCTCGTTCTCACCGCGGTAGCGGTCGGCGGGCCGGGCATCCAGCAGCTGGCCGCCCGCGGCGAGGTGCTCCTGGACCGCGTCGGCGTCGAGCAGCTCACGGCCGCCGGGTTCCACGACGACGTCGCCCGGCTCGGGCTGGACCGCGCCCCCCTCGACCGGCAGCCCGGCGGCGGTCCACGCGGCGAGCCCACCGTCGAGCACCGCGGCCCGCTCGAGGCCGTAGTAGGCCGCGACCCACCACGCCCGCGCCGCGCCCAGCCCCGGGCCGGCGTCGTAGAACACGACCGGACGGTCGGCGCGGACGCCGGCGGCACGCAGCCCCTCCTGCACCCGCTCCGCCGAGGGCATCGGATGGCGGCCGCCGTGACCGTCGCCGGGGAGCGGGTCGGACAGGACGCCCTCCAGGTCGAGGAAGGCGGCCCCCGGCAGGTGCAGCTCGAGATGGGCCGCCCGGTTGGTCGCGACGCCCGCGCCGAGGCTCCAGCGCACGTCCACGAGCACCGGGCGGTCCGTCTCCGGCCCGACCCGCATGCCCTGCAGCTGCGTGGTCGTGACCAGCGGGCCGGTCATGCCGCCGCCGGCATCGCGTCCAGGGCCGCGCGCAGCGCACCGGCCAGCTCCTGCACCTGCTCGTCGGTCATGACGAAGGCGGGCGAGACCTGGATGGCACCGGCGCCGCACGCGCGGGTCGCCACCCCGTGCCCGCGCACGTCGACGGCGAAGCGCATCGCCGTCGCCGGGTCGGCGAGCTGGATCGCGGCCACGGCACCCAGGCCGGAGCGGACCTCGACGACGTGGTCGTGCCCGGCCAGCGGGGCCAGCTCACGGTGCAGGGTCTGCGCGAGCCGGTCGGCCTCGTCCAGCAGGCCTTCCCGCTCGATGAGGTCGAGGTTGGCCAGGGCCACGGCTGCCGAGGCCGCGTGCCCGGAGTAGGTGTAGCCGTGCCGGAACCAGACCCCGGCCCCCGGCCGGAAGAACGGCTCCCACACGCGGGGTGCGACGAAGACGGCGCCCATCGGGGCATACCCGCTGGTCAGCCCCTTGGCCGTGGCGACCATGTCCGGCTCCAGCCCGAGCGCCGCGCTGGCGAACCACGAGCCGCCGAAACGACCGTAGCCGGTGATGACCTCGTCGGCGACGAAGAGGATGTCGTGCTCGGTGCAGATCTTGCGGACCTCCGCGAGGTAGCCCTCGGGCGGGAGGTAGACCCCGCCGGCGCCGATGATCGGCTCGCAGAAGAAGGCCGCGACCCGGTCGGCGCCCACGCCCTCGATCGTCGACCGCAGGCTCTCCGCGGAGTCCCACTCGACCTGCGCGGTGTCGGGCACCAGCTCGCCGTAGCCCTCGCGGTTGCCCGGGATCCCCGCCAGTGCGGTGCCGGCGTAGTGCATGCCGTGGTAGGCCTTGGAGCGCGAGAGCAGGACGGTCTTGTCCGGGCGGCCCTGCTCGACCCAGTAGCGGCGCGCCATCTTGGCGGCCGTGTCGATGGAGTCCGAGCCGCCGGAGGTGAAGAAGATCTTGCTGCCGGCGACCGGAGCGATGCCCTCCAACCGGTCGGCCAGCGCCACGGTCGTGTCCGGGGCGTAGTCGCCGAAGGTGGAGTATGCCGCAAGGCGGCGCATCTGCTCGGCGGCGGCGTCGGCCAGCTCACCACGGCCGTGGCCGACGTTGGTGAACCACAGCCCCGCCGTCGCGTCGAGGTAGCGCCGGTCGTCCCGGTCGTAGACGTGGACCCCCTCGCCGCGGGTGAGGATCAGCTCGCCGGTCTGCTCGACCGCGCCCATGTCGGAGAACGGATGCCACAAGGTGCCCATGCTCCCGACCCTAGCGCCAGCACCGGACAGGGCCGCTGGGGGCGTGGCAGAGTGAGCACCATGTGCCGCAACATCCGCCCGCTCAACAACTTCGCGCCGCCCGCCACCAGCTCCGAGGTGCAGGCCGCCGCGCTGCAGTACGTCCGCAAGGTCGGCGGCGCGAGCAAGCCCTCGCAGGCCAACGAGCAGGCCTACGCCACGGCGGTCGCCACGATCGCCGCGGCGACGCAGGACCTGCTCGACTCCCTGGTCACGTCGGCGCCGCCGAAGGACCGGGACGAGGAGGCGACCAAGGCACGGGCCCGCGCGGCCAAGCGCTACGCCTCGGCCTGATGGCCTCGCGGGCGGATCGGCTCCGGCACCTGCTCAACTGGGTCAACCTCTCGACGCCGCTCGGTCTCGGCGTCGCCGCCGCGGGTGGTGCCCGGGTCCGTCGTGGTCCCTCCCGGTGCTACCTCGCCGACCACTACCGCTGGTCCTTCCCGGTGGCCGGCGCGTTCACCGTCGGGGACGTCGTCATCAGCCGGCACGACCTCGACGCGCTGCGGGCGCTGCGGCCGGGGCTGCTCGACCACGAGCTGGCGCACAGCCGACAGTGGGCCGCCTGCCTCGGGCTGCCGTTCCTGCCGCTCTACCTCGCCTCGATGGGGTGGTCCTGGCTGCGCACCGGCGACCGCGCGGCGCGCAGCGTCTTCGAGCGCCGGGCCGGGCTGGAGCGGGGCGGCTACGTCGACGTGCCCACGCGGCCGGTCGGCCCGGTGCTGGCGCAGGGCATGCGCTCGCTGCGGGCGGCGGTCACCGGGCGCCGCGGGCTCGACGCCGGTGCCACGGTCGGCAGCGGCGGGCAGCCACGCCGCGGCGGGTGAGGCGCGCGGCATACGCTTCGGGGGTGAGCAGCGAGGGCCAGGGCGGGTATGCCGCGTCCGACCGGGAGCGGTGGCTGGCCGAGGACCCGGCGCAGAAGCGGTCCGACCGGCAGGACTTCGCCCGGGACCGGGCGCGGGTGCTGCACTCGGCGGCGTTGCGCCGGCTGGCGGCGACCACGCAGGTGGTCTCGCCGACCAGCGACGACTTCGTCCGCAACCGCCTCACCCACTCGCTGGAGGTGGCGCAGATCGGGCGGGAGTTCGGCGCGGCCCTCGGGTGCGACGCCGATGTCGTCGACACCGCGTGCCTCGCGCACGACATCGGGCACCCGCCCTTCGGCCACAACGGGGAGGCCGCGCTGGACCGGATCGCCGAGGCTGCCGGGGGCTTCGAGGGGAACGCCCAGTCGTTGCGGGTGCTCACCCGGCTGGAGGCCAAACGCAGCCACGACGACGGTCGTCCCGCCGGGCTCAACCTGACCCGGGCCAGCCTCGACGCCGCGACGAAGTACCCCTGGTCCCGTGGTGCCGGTCCCGAGGGCACGCCGCCCGGCAAGTTCGGCGTCTACCCCGACGACGCGCCCGTCTTCACCTGGGTGCGGTCGGGGGCGCCCACGGGTGAGCCCCACCGCCGGTGCCTCGAGGCGCAGGTCATGGACTGGTCCGACGACGTCGCCTACTGCGTCCACGACGTCGAGGACGCGATCGCCTCGGGCCGCATCGACCCGCGCGCGTTGCGCTCCGCCGACGTGCAGCGGACGGTGGCCGCGCTCGCGCACGACTGGTATGCACCCGACCTCGCCGAGGGTGCGCTCGGCGAGGCGCTGGGGGAGATCCTCGGAACCGGGTGGGTGCCGACCAGCCACACGGGCACCCGCGCCGACCTGGCGGCGCTCAAGGACATGACCTCGCGGCTCATCGGTCACTTCGTGCATACCGTCCAGCTGGCGACGCGCGAGCGCCACGGGCCCGGACCGCTCACCCGGTATGCCGCGGACCTCGTCGTCCCCGACCGGGTGCGCGCCCAGGCGGCCGCGCTCAAGGGTGTGGCGGCTCACTTCGTCATGCTCAGCGAGGAGCGGCGCAGCACCATGGAGCACCAGCAGCAGGTCGTCGCCGAGCTCGTGGAGCACTACGCGACGGACCCGGGGCGGCTGGACCCGTTGCACGCGGAGGCGGTGCGTGCCGCCGAGCAGGCGGGCGAGGACCGGGCACGGCTGCGGGCCGTCGTCGACCAGGTGGCGAGCCTGTCCGACGCGCGGGCGCTGGCCGTCCACGCACGGATGCGGGAGGTCGCATGAGCCTCGTCGAGACCTGGGAGCGACCGGTCGTCGGCGCCCCGATGGCCGGCGGCGTGTCCAGCCCGCTGCTCGCCGCCGCGGTGAGCGACGCCGGCGGGCTCGGGATGCTCGCCGCGGGCTACCGCACGCCCGAGCAGGTGGCGGCCGACCTCGTGCACGTCCGCGACCTCACCGACCGGCCCTTCGGCGTCAACCTGTTCGTGCCGCGACCGCTGGACCGGGCCGCGCTCGAGCCGCGGGTGGACGACTTCGCCGGGCGCATCGCCGGGGAGGCAGCTGCGCTGGGGACCGAGGTGGGCCTCCCGAGCTGGCACGACACCGACCACTGGGAGGCCAAGGTGCACCTGGTGGAGACCCTGGCGCCCCCGGTCGTGTCCTGCACCTTCGGGCTGCCCGGCGCCTCGGTGGTGCAGCGGTGGAAGGGCGCGGGCTGCGAGGTGCACCTCACCGCGACGAGCGTCGCGGAGGCCGTCGCGGCGCAGGCGGCGGGCACCGACGTCCTGGTGCTCCAGGGGAGGGAGGCCGGTGGCCACCGGGGGACGCACGACCCGTCGGTCGAGCCGGAGCCGGTCGACCACCTCGGCCTCCTCGAGGCAGCGCTGCCGCGGCTCGGTGTCCCGGCGGTCGTGGCCGGCGGGGTGACGACGCCCGGTGACGTGCGGCGTGCCCTGGCCGCGGGCGCGGCCGGCGTGCAGGTCGGCACCGCGATCCTGCTGGCGCACGAGTCCGGGGCGTCGAGGACCTACCGGGTGGCGCTGCGGAGTCAGCATCACACCGAGCGGGTGCTCACCCGGGCCTTCACCGGGCGCGTCGCCGGTGCCGTGGCCAACGGCTGGACCCGTGAGTATGCCGATGCCCCCGCCGCCTTCCCGGTCGTGGACCAGCTGACCAAGCCGCTGCGCCGCGCGGCGGCCGAGCAGGGCGACCTCGAGCGCCTCCACGTCTGGGCCGGCTCCGGGTGGCGGGCAGCGCAGGAGCGGCCGGCCGGCGAGATCGTCCGCGAGCTGGCCGGATGACGGACCTGACGGGTCTGCTCCCGGACGGGGTGCGGCTGGGGGATCCGTCGCCGCTGGGCGGGTCGACCCGCTCCGAGGTCACCCGGCATGAGGTGGTGCGGGGACCTGCCGCCTGGGGATCCTCGGTCGTGGTCAAGCGCTTCCTCCCGCAGCCCGAGGGCCGGTCCGCCGCGATGGGCTGGCGCCGGGAGATGGTCGGTCTCCGGCACCTGCGCGGCACCCCCGAGCTGCTCCTCGCCGATGAGGAGGCCCAGGTGCTGGTCATGGAGGACCTCGGGGCAGGGGCCACGCTCGCCGACGCGCTGCTCGGGGCGGACCCCGGGGCGGCCTGGGGGCATACCGTCGCCTGGGCGGGCACGCTCGGCGGCTCCCTGGCGGCCGGGCCGGAGTCGCTGGCCCGCGCGCGCGACGACCTCGGGAGCGCCCTGCTCGCCGAGGACCGCCGGTGGCAGGAGGACTACCCGCGGCGCGGGGTGGAGCACCTGGTCGACGTCGCCGGCCTGCGGTCCGGGCGCGCGGCGGTGGCGCAGGCATTGGACGTCGTCGACGAGCTGCGGCACGACACCGACCGGCACGTGCTGGGGCCCGGGGACGCCTGCCCGGACAACGCGGTGCTCACGCCGTCCGGGGTCCGGCTGCTGGACGTCGAGGGCGCCGGGGTGCGCCACGTGGCCTACGAGGCGGCCTACGCGGCCGAGCCCTTCAGCACCTGCTGGTGCGTCTTCACGCCGCCCGGCGGGCTGACCGAGGCCACCCTGACCGCCTTCACCCGGGAGGCGGAGCGCAGCCTGCCCGGTCTGGCCGCCGACCCCCGCTGGCCGCGGCAGGTGCGTGCGGCGGTGGCGCTCTGGGTGCTCTCCGGCACCCTGTGGCTCCTCGACGGCGCGGTCGCCGACCGCACGATGGCGCCGGAGGGCAGGACCGGCCCGGCCTTCCGGGCGCTGCTGCTGCACCGGTGGGGCTGGGTGGCGCGCGCCTGTGCCGAGGAGCTGCCGGACGTCGCGGCGCTCTGCGAGGAGGCGACGGTGTGGGCGAGGAGGTCGTGGGCGTCCGCGCGCGGCAGGCTGGAGCTGCCCGGCTACCCCGCCTTCGGCGTCGCTCGGTCGCAGCGAGATCCCGCGAACTGAACCATTCGCGGCCCTGGTGCGACATCCTGGTGTGGAGCACGAGAGGAGGCCGCGGTGCTGACGGCGGATCCAGCCTACGGCGAGTTCGTGGCGGCCCGAGGGCCGCGGCTGCGCCGTGCCGCCTACCTGCTCTGCGGTGACGTCGACCTCGCCGAGGACCTGCTGCAGGAGGCCCTCATCGCCCTCGCGGAGAAGTGGGAGAGCGTGGACAACCCGGACGGCTTCGTGCGCCGCGTCATCTACCGCAAGCGGGTCTCGTGGTGGCGCCGCACCCGTCGGGAGGTGGCGGTGGAGCGCCTGCCGGAGCGCGGTATACCTGATGGCGCCGAGGCCCGGGCGCGCGACGACGAGGTGCACGCGGCGCTGCGGACCCTGCCGCCCCGCCAGCGGGCGGCGCTCGTGCTGCGCTATTTCGAGGACCTCACCGAGGCGCAGACGGCGCAGGTCATGGGGGTGCGACCAGGCACGGTGAAGAGCCTGTCGCACCACGCCATCGCCCGGCTGCGCGAGGAGCTGGGCGCGCAGGGGCTCGGGGCGATGCAGGAGAAGGAGAGTCTGGGATGACCGACGAGGTGGACGTCCGGGGCCTGCTCGAGGGTGCGTCGAGGATCGACGGCGACGAGCGGGTCGTCCCGGACGCGCCCTGGGGCGCAGGCCGACGGCGCCGCACCCGCAAGCGGGTGGGCGGCGGGGTCGCGAGCGCGCTGGCGACCGTGGCTGCCGGTGCCCTGGTGTGGCAGACGGGCGTCCTCGGCGGCGGTGACGGGCTCGACGGGGTGGCGGCGGAGTTCCCTCCCGGCGGCACCACCTTCGTCTTCGCCGACGCCGCGACGCCGTCCGCGCAGACCCCCGACCCCGCCGCCCTGTCCGCGGTGACCCCCGTGGACGCCGGCGAGCTGACCGGCACCCGGTGGACCCTGCAGGAGGACCTGTGGCGCGGCGGGGACAGCGCCGAGGTGGTCGGGGCGGACGCCGCGACCGAGCTCGCCTTCCCGGCGGTCGGCGGTGGCTGGGGCGTCTCGGTGGACGGCTGCGGCCAGGCCATGGCCACGGGTGCCCTGCGGCTCGAGCCGGACGGCGCCTTCGCGCCGCAGGAGCTCATGACCACCGACCTCGGCTGCCCGGCGCAGGTGCAGGCGGCGGAGGACTTCTGGATGGAGGCGCTCGCCGGCGGTGGTTCGCTGCACCGGCTCGGCGACGAGCAGGCGGGCCTGCTGCTGCTCACGGTGGTCGCGCCCACGACCGACGAGCCGGTGGCCGCCACGACGCCCGAGCGACCGGCCCCGACCTCGCGCGTACGGACTCCACCAGCCCTGACCCCGACCCGACCGGTGCGGAGCCCGACCCCACCGGCGCAGCGCAGGAGCCGGACCCGCCCGGGCCCACCTCGGTGGAGCCGACGGAGGACCCCGAGGACCCAGCGGACCCCGTCCAGGAGCCGGAGCCGTCGGCGCAGGAACCGTCGCCGCAGGAGACCGAGCCCGTCGCCCCGGTCCCCGTCCCCGGGCCGAAGCCTCCCGTCGTCGACCCGGGCACCGGGGTCGACCCGGGCGGCGGGGCAGGGCCCGAGCTCCCGTGGACCGACCCCGTCGTGCGGACCGAGGGCGGGGGAGGCGTGGCCGCCGGCGGCGCGCTCTACGCCCCGTCGGTGCGGGCCGGTCGCCACGACGGCTTCGACCGCGTCGTCGTGGACCTCACCGGGGCGGGCCCGACGACCGGTCCGGGCTGGGTGGCGTCCTACGAGGCCTCGCCGACCCGCGGCGGGTCAGGTCTGCCGGCGGGGGTGGCGGGGGACAGCGTGCTACAGCTCGTGATCGCGGGCATGGCCTACCCGGCCGAGGGAGACCCGGTCTACGACGGCGGTGACTACGGTCTCGACACCCACTCCCTGGGTGCCGTGGTCGAGGTCATCCGCACCACACCCTTCGAGGGGCAGCTCCAGGTGTTCGTCGGCATGCACGGTGAGCCCCGGCCCTACCGGGTCTTCACCCTCGGCGACCCGTTGCGCCTCGTCGTCGATGTCGACACCGGGGCGGCGGCGACCCCCTGACTGCTCCGAGCCTCGTCGCCAGGCGGGTATGCCGAGGCCCGGGGGCGGCTCAGGAGTCCGGCGCGTCGGGGGTCTGCTCGCCGGCGGCCTCGTCCCGCTGCGCCCACTTCAGCAGCGGCGCGAGGTCGAAGACCGCGTCGTCGATGCCGGCGTGCAGGTCGCCGAGCGCGGCATACCGCTCCGGCATCGTGCGGACCGTGAAGTCGCCTGGCTCGCAGTCGGCGACCTCGTCCCACCGCAGCGGCGCCGAGACCCGCGCGTCGGCTGTCGCCCGCACGGAGTAGGCCGCCGCGATGGTGTGGTCTCGGGCGTTCTGGTTGAAGTCGACGAAGACCTGACGTGGGTCCCGGTCCTTGCGCCACCAGGTCGTCGTCGCGTCGTCGGTGCGCCGCTCCACCTCGCGGGCGAAGGCGAGCGCCGCCCGGCGGACGTCGGCGAAGCCGTGCTCGGGCGGGATCCGCACATACACGTGCAGACCCTTGGAGCCGGTCGTCTTGGGCCATCCGGTCGCGCCCAGCTCGTCCAGCACGTCGTGGGCGACGCCCGCGACCCGGCGCACGGTCGCGAAGTCGCACTCGTCGCCGGGGTCGAGGTCGATCCGCCACTCGTCCGGCTGCTCGACGTGCCCGCGGCGGCTGTTCCAGGGGTGGAACTCCACGCAGCTCATCTGCACCGACCAGACGACCTGCGCCAGCTCGGTGACGCACAGCTCGTCCGCGGTGCGGTTCCAGCGCGGGAAGGTGACGTGCACGGTCTCCATCCACTCCGGGGCGCCGCGCGGCAGCCGCTTCTGGTGCACCCGCTCGCCGCCGATGCCGTCCGGGAAGCGGTGCATCATGCACGGCCGCTCCCGCAGCGCGGTGACGATGCCGTCGCCGACCGCGAGGTAGTAGTGCGCCAGGTCGAGCTTGGTCAGCCCGAGGCCGGGGAAGTAGACCCGGTCGGGGTTGGAGATCCGGACGGTGCGACCGCCCACCTCGACCTCGGTCGCGGGGCTGGTCGCCTTGGGCATGGGCTCAGGCTACGGGCTCGGGGTATGCCGTGCCCGCACCTCCAGGGGTGTCGTGCCCCTGGTCCCTGCGCTCGTCAGGATCGTCCGCCCGCTCCGGCAGCGGAGCGCGCACGAAGAGCGCGAGGACGAGCACGCCGACGGTGATGGCGGTCGCGACCACGAGGCCCGCGCCGATGCCGCCGGAGAGCGCCTCGACCTCGCCCAGGCCGCCGACGCCGAGCTGGTGCGCGCGGGTCTCCATGACGGTCACCACGAGCGCCGTCCCGGCGGCCGCGGCGACCTGCTGCCCGGTGCCGAGCATCGCGCTGCCGTGGCTGTAGAGCCGGTTCGGCAGCGCCCCGAGGCCGGCGGTGAAGCAGGGCGTGAAGATGAAGGCGAGGGACAGGCTGACCAGCACGTGCAGGCCCACCAGGCCCCACCAGGGCACCTGCGTGGCGAGCAGCGCCATCCCCGTCATGCCCGTCGCCAGCCCGATGCCACCGGGGACCACGAGCGGCCGGGGGCCGAACCGGTCGTAGAGCCGGCCGACGGTAGGGCCCAGCAGCCCCATCGCGAGACCGCCTGGCATGAGCATGAGGCCGGAGGCGAGGGTGCTGAAGCCGCGCACCTCCTGGAGCAGGATCGGCAGGAGCAGCATCGCCCCGATGAGCGCCATGAAGGCGAGGCACATGAGGGCGAGCGGCACCGCATAGCGGGTCACCTGGAGCGCGCGCAGGTCGAGGAAGACCAGGGCCTCGTCGCGGCGGGCGAGCCGCAGCTGCCGCCAGGCGAAGACGGCGAGCGCGATGACGCCGACGGTCAGCGAGGTGCCGGGCCCCACCGGACCGGGAGCGCCCTCGCCGAGCGCGCTGAGGCCGTAGACGAGTCCCCCGAAGCCGATCGCGGTGAGCAGTGCGCTCGGCACATCCAGCCGGGCCTCCCGCCCCGGCTCGCTGCCGCGCAGGAGCCGTCCGCCGCCGACGAGCATCGCCGCCGCGATCGGCAGCACGAGGAGGAAGAGCCAGCGCCAGCCGGCGAGCTGCAGGATCAGCCCGGAGACGGGCGGGCCCATCGCCGGGGCCACCGAGATGGCCAGGGTCAGGTTGCCCATGACGCTGCCGCGGCGCTCCGGCGGCACCATCGTCATGATCGTCGTCATGAGCAGCGGCATCATCACCGCGGTGCCGCTGGCCTGGATGACCCGGCCCACGAGCAGGACCGAGAAGGTGGGCGCGAAGGCCGCGGTCGCCGTGCCGAGGATGAAGACGCTCATCGCGAGCAGGAAGGCCGAGCGGATCGACAGCCGCTTCAGCAGCCACCCGGTCATGGGGATGACCACGGCCATCGTCAGCATGAAGCCGGTGGTGAGCCACTGGCCCGCCCCGGCGTCGACGCCGAAGGCCGCCATGAGCGGCGGCAGCGCGTTGATCATCAGCGTCTCGTTGAGGATCACCACGAAGGCGGCCGCCGTGAGCACCCGCAGCACGAGGCGCACCCGCGCGTCGTCCGGCGACGGCGCCTGGGTGGTGGCCTGGACGGACGCGGACATGGAGGTCTCCTGGCGGATCATGGGGGTGGGACAGCCGTGGTCGGGTCAACTCATCGGCGGACGGGGGCATTCCATCCTAGCCGGGCACGGCCCACGTCGTCCCCAGGTTTTCGACCGGCGACGGGGTCGGGGGGCCGGCCGACCTAGACTCGGCAGGACGACGACGGTGAAGGGAGGTGCGCGCGTGCCCCGCATCAAGGACGAGGACGTCAAGGCGGTCAAGGAGCGCGCCTCCATCGAGGAGGTCGTGCGCGAGCACGTGACCCTCCGGACCGCGGGCGTCGGCGCGATGAAGGGGCTGTGCCCCTTCCACGACGAGAAGACCCCGTCGTTCCAGATCCGCACCGCGGTCGGCAGCTACCACTGCTTCGGGTGCGGGGTCGGCGGCGACGTCATCTCCTTCCTCATGGAGATCGACCACCTCACCTTCTCCGAGGCCGTGGAGCGGCTCGCGGACAAGCTGGGGATCACGCTGCGCTACGAGGAGAGCGGACCGGGCGGGCGCGGCCGCGGGGAGCAGGCGCCGGTCGGGCAGCGCACCCGGCTCATGGAGGCGCACCGGGTGGCCGAGGAGTTCTACCACGAGGCGCTGCTGCGCTCGGGCGAGGGACGCAAGGGGCGGGACTTCCTGCGCGACAAGGGTTTCACCGGCGAGCACGCCACCCGCTTCATGGTCGGGTATGCCCCCCGCGAGAGCACCTCCCTGGTCACCCACCTGCGCAGCCGCGGCTTCACCGAGGAGGAGCTGGTCCTCGGGGGACTGGCGAACCGTCGTGGCCGCGGGCTCTCCGACCGGTTCCAGGGCCGGGTGCTCTGGCCGATCCGGGCCATCACCGGCGACACCGTCGGCTTCGGCGCCCGTCGGCTCTACGACGACGACTGGAGCCCGGCGAAGTACCTCAACACCTCCGAGACACCGATCTACAAGAAGACCGGCGTGCTCTACGGCCTCGACCTGGCCAAGAAGCCGATCGCGACCGAGCGGACCGCGGTGGTGGTGGAGGGGTATACCGACGTCATGGCCGCGCACCTGTCCGGTGTGGAGACCGCGGTGGCGACCTGCGGCACGGCCTTCGGCGGTGACCACATCTCCATCCTGCGGCGCATCCTGCGCGACGAGGCCGGGCGGGCGCCGGCCAAGGTGATCTTCACCTTCGACGGCGACGCCGCCGGGCAGAAGGCGGCGATGAAGGCCTTCGAGCAGGACCAGCGCTGGGCGGCCCAGTCCTACGTCGCGGTGGCGGCGGACGGGCAGGACCCCAACGACCTCTGGATCGCGACGAAGGATGCCGAGGGGCAGGAGCAGGGCCGGGCGGTGCGGGACCTGGTGGAGAGCGCCACCCCGCTCTTCGAGTTCGCGGTCCGCACCACCCTCGCGCCCTACGACCTGTCCGAGGCGGCCCAGCGGGTCCAGGCCATGCGTGCCGTCGCCCCGATCCTGGCGCAGATCCGCGACCGCACCCTCCGGCCCGAGGTCGTGCGCGACGTCTCCGGCTGGATGGGGGTCGACCCTGACGTCCTCGCGACCGAGGTGCACCGCGCCCAGAGCCGGCCGGCGCAGGCCGCGCCGCGCACCCCCGCCCCCGACGAGGCCACCCGGGAGGGACCGGAGCAGCCCTCGCTCCCGCAGCCCGACCTGCGCGACCCGGTTCAGGTGGCCGAGCGGCAGCTGGTGCAGGTGGCGCTGCAGTATCCCCTCGCCATCGTCGCCGAGGACATGGACGAGCTCGAGCCCGAGGCGCTGCGCGCGCCGATGCACCGGGCGGTCTGGCACGCGATGCGCGAGGCCGGGGGAGTGCAGGGCGCAGCTCAGCGCAGCGCGCGGTCCTGGGTCGAGGCGGTGCTCGCCGGCACCCCGCCGCCCGTGCACCCGCTGGTGCACGAGCTGTCGGTCGCCATGCTGCCGGACCGGCTGGACCCGGAGACGGGGATGCCGCGCGAGGCCTTCGTCGACTGGCTGGTACTCCGGGTGCGGCTGGCCGGGGTTGAGCAGGAGGTGGCCGATCTGCTCGGCCAGCAGTCGCGGGCGCCGACGGCAGCACCGACAAGCGCAGGTTGGACGAGCGGCTCATGGAGCTGCACCGCGAGCGGGCCCGGCTGCGGGCCAGGATGGAGTGAGACGTGCGGTTCTGGCGCACCAGGCGCATCGGTGAGACGCCGCGTCCCGAGCGCGCGCCGGGCGACCTTCCCGCGCAGGTCCGGCCCGACCTCGCGCCGCGCGAGCAGGTCCTCGCCAGCGCGCAGGAGGACGCGGGAGGCGCCTGGCTGGTGCTCACGACCTTCCGGCTGCTGGAGGTCGGGGAGGACGGTGGGGTGCTGCTGGAGCGGCCGTGGCACGAGGTCGACACCGGAGCGTGGGACCCGGACCTGTGGGCGCTGAGCGTCGCCTTCGTCGACCGGCTGGACGGGCGTCAGTGGGTGCTGCAGCGGCGCACCGGTCCGGGGGCCGTGCCGCAGGTCTTCCGCGAGCGCACCTCGGCCAGCGTCGTCCTGCTGCGCTCGGTCGACCTGGGCCCCCGGCGCGGCGCCCGGGTGACGATCCGCAAGGTCTTGCCGACCCGAGAGCTGGTGGAGCAGGTGCTCTGGGGCCGAGGTGCGGACCAGGAGGACCCCGAGCTGGCGGCGGCGGTCCGGTCGGCCCGCGTCGAGCTGCGCGACCAGGTGGGCCTGCCGCCGGTGCCCTGAGGATTTCGGCGCCCGGGGTGGCTCTTGCTACAGTTTCGGCTGCACGATCCCCTGTAGCTCAATTGGCAGAGCAGCCGGCTGTTAACCGGCAGGTTACTGGTTCGAGTCCAGTCGGGGGAGCGCATTCAAACCCCCTCTGACCAGCAAAAATAGGTTGGAGGGGGTTTCGCGTGGGGGCTACGTGGGAGATGGCCAGCCCCCACAAGACGACGAGGGCGGTCTTGTCAGGGTCCCGTTGGAGGCTGCGTGCGATGCCCGCGGGCCCGCCGCGGCACGCCGAGGAGCCCCTGGCTGTTGCGGACGGCGCCCTGGCCTCGGGCGGCGACCTCGGCGCCTTCACGCTCAGACCGTGTAGTTGAGCGAGGGGAGGGCGCGGCCACTGCACCTACCTCGACACCCCTGCCCATCGCTTCCGGGACGGGCACGACCTGTCTGGGTTGCCGCTGGAGCGGTGCGCCCTCCTGCCGGCGGTGGTCATCGACGCCGCGCCCGGACCCATAGGGGCTGACTCAGTGGCCGGGTAGGACGTCGAGGACGCGGCGGCGCTGTGCGCACCGGATGGGACCGGTACTGGGCCACGGCGCAGTATGGCGACGTCTGGCACCCCCCACCTGACGGAGGACGGCGCGGCACCTCATCGAGGCGGGAGCCCGACTTGTCGGCATCGACTCGGTCACCATCGACAGCTCACTACTGCAGTTCCCCCAAGCGCGCTTCGGACTTGAGCTCGGCGGCGAGACCGCCGCCGGTCGCAGCCTGGGCGAGGGCGCGCCCTAGAGCCGGTGCCTGCTTGAACAGATTGTGACCGGCGACGAAGGAGATGCTGCCTGCCTCCCAGACGGCCACGCCGTCCTCACTCCACGGGAGTTCGGTCACCCAGCAGTGAAGGAAGTCACGCGGCTCCGGGTCGAGGCCGGGCAGTGCTCGCGCTACGTAGTCGTGCGCGCGTTGGTCCAATGACCGAATGGCCGCCGGGTCGATGAACGTGCCGTCGTCGCGGACGCCGACGGTCTGGCTGAGTCCGACCGCATACCGGCTGTTGCCCGGCAGGGGGGCGGCGTAGACGCCGACCTCTCCGAACTCACCACTGCTGTCCTGCAGGCAGGCGACCTGCGCCGGCGGGGCGCTTCTCACGTCGAAGGTCAGCCGCACGTGTGCGGCAAGGCGGACCGGCAACGAGAGGCCGACGCTGCGCGCCAGGCGGGCGGTCTCACGTCCGGCACACACGACCACCTTCGAATGGATGGCAGAGTCGGTGACGCTGCGCACCTCAACCGTCCCATCGGCGCGGTGGTCGATCGAGATCACCTCACCGGTGACGACGGCATCCCCCAGCGCATCCGTGAGTGCCGTGATCGCGGCGCGCGTGCGGATCGCTCCACCTGCCTCGTCGAACATCGCAGGCCCGGAGTACCCCGCGAGCAGCGGCATCCGCTCCGCGAGCTCGTCCGCGTCGATCTCACGTGCCGCCACGCCGACCTTGTCGAGCACTCGCAGCCGTTCGAGCGCGCCGTCGCCGATCGCCACGACGCCGTCTGATGAGACCAGCTCGACGTCGAAGTGCTCGGCCCACTCATCCCATACGGCACGGCTCCCGCGCGCGAAAGTGACGAGTCGCGGGTCGTCGTGGGCATGCCGGAAGATCCGCGACTCGCCTGCGGACTGACCCATCCCGGGCAGACCAGCCTCGTACAACCGCACCGGCACGCCCTGCTCTTGCAGCGCGTACGCCGTCGACAGACCGACGATCCCGCCCCCGATCACTGCTACCTCGGCTGAACGCGTCGTGGCAACGCCGTCGTCAGTTCTTGTCATCGCGGTTCCTCGATCTGTTGGTGATGTGCGATGAGCCGCCAGAGAAGGGGCCGCTGCCACGACGTCAGCGGGCTGTGTCAGCCCGCAGTCACCGCGTGCAGCGACCCCTCCTGTCTGGGCCAGTACTCCCGGTCTGTGGTGTCAGGCGCGGAGCTTGGAGCCCAGCACGTCGAGCTTCTCGATCGTGGGTTCGGAGAACAACGTGCCGGTCTGCTCGCCGAGAGCTACCGCAACAGGGCCGGACAGGTGGGCGTCACGTCCGGCGTCATCGGGGAACACGTCGAAGATGCCAAAGGAGGAGGGCCCGAGGCGGATCGCGAACCACGCGGTGGTCGCCTGCTCGTCCTCGACAAGCGCACGGCCGCTGTCGAGGAACTCCTTCACGTCGTCCTCCTTGCCGGGCACCGCATCAAACCTGACCAGCAATCCCTTGGTCACACTCATAACTTCTCCTCATCCTGTGTCGTGGTGCCCGCGAGTTGGGACACGATCGCCTCGGAGAACGCCGGCAGGTCCTCCGGCGAGCGGCTGGTGATGAGATTCTTGTCGATCACCACGTCCTGGTCGACGACGTCGGCGCCGGCGTTGCGCAGGTCGGTGCGAATGCTCGGGTACGACGTCAGGGTGCGACCCGCGGCCACGCCGGCCTCGATCAACGTCCACGGCCCGTGACAGATCGCCGCCACTGGCTTGCCGCTCTCGACGAAGTCGCGGACGAAGGAAACGGCGCCCTCGTCGACCCGGAGCTGGTCGGGGTTCACCGTGCCGCCGGGAAGCAGCAGGGCGTCGTAGTCGCCCACCGAGGCGTCGGCGACCAGCCCGTCGACGGTGAACGTGCCCGCTTCATCCAGGTCGTTCTTACGGGCCTTGATCTCGCCGTCGTGGATCGAGAGGACCTCGGTCTGAGCGCCCGCGCGGTCCAGTACTTCGCGGGGTTGCTCGAGCTCAACGCGTTCGACGCCGTCGGCGGCGAGGATCGCGACCCTCTTGCCCTGAAGATCTGCTGCCATATCAGTTTGCCTTCTTTCCGTTTGACATGCCGGGCTTGATGACGACCTTGGTCCAACCCTCGGACCTGGAGTCGAAATTCCTGTAGGCGTCGGCAGCCTGATCCAGCGAGATCTCGTGGGAGACGATCCAGGACGGCTTCGCCTTGTCAGCCGCGATGAGGTCTCGCAGCCGGCGGTTGTACCTCTTGACCGGGCACTGACCGTTGCCCATGGTCTGTCCCTTGAACCAGTGGGTGCCGAAGTCGATGGCCGCCTTGCCCTGCTTGGCCAATTCGCCCTTGGCCCCCGGGTCCTCGGGGACGAACACGCCGACGGTGCCGATCCCGCCGGTGAACCGGACCGAGTTGATGAGCATGTTCAAGGTGGCGGCCGGGTCTTCGTTGCCCTCAGGGTCGTGGGCCTGGTAGCCGACACACTCGCAGCCACGGTCGGCTCCGAGCCCCATGGTCTGGTCCAGCACAGCCTGCACGGGGTCGACCTTGGAGTCGTCGATGGCGATCGCTCCGATCTGCTCGGCCAGCGCGAGCCGGTCGGGGTGGCGATCGACCACCATCACCTTCGCGGCGCCCTTGATCGTCGCGGACAGGGCGGCCATCAGTCCCACGGGGCCGGCCCCGGCGATCACGACGCTGTCGCCCGGAATCACGCCGGCCATCTCGGTGGCGTGGTAGCCGGTGGGGAAGATGTCGGAGAGCATGACGTAGTCGTTCTCCTTGTCCTGCGCGTCTTCACCCAGGCGCAGCGCGTTGTGGTCGCCGAAGGGCACCCGGAGCAGTTCTGCCTGCCCGCCGCCGTACGGGCCCATTTCGGCGAAGCCGTAGGCCGCACCGGCGGCCGACGGGTCAGGCTGGGTGGTCAGGCAGTAGTTCGTGAGCCCGCGCTCGCAGTTCTTGCAGAACCCGCACGAGATGTTGAAGGGCAGCACGACCCGGTCGCCCACCTTGACCTTCTCTACTCCGGTGCCGACCTCCACCACCTCCCCCATGTTCTCGTGACCGAACGTCCGGCCCTTCTCGAAGGAGGTCCGGCCCTCGTACATGTGCAGGTCCGAACCGCAGATGTTGGTCGTTGTGACCTTGACCAGCACATCGGTGGGCCGCTCGATCTCCGCGTCCGGAACGTCCGTGACCGCGACATCTTTGGGTCCCTGATAGACGACAGCCTTCATGGCAAATCTCCTATGGTTGTGTGTGGTGACTTTTCGACATCCCTTGCTTTCGGAACGTACCACGAGGAAGTCATGGGCACGGTAGGCCGAAGCCACGGGGGGTGACTTGGGTCGAGTGCACAACTCCCCACACATGCTCCGCCGGTGGGCACAAGGCTGCCCCCGAGAGTGAGTGAGGACCCATGAGTTTCCATGGACTCGAAGTCGATCCCGGGACGCATCTGTGCTGCATGTACCGAGGCGGCGCTCAGGGGGACGAACTGCGAGGTCCCTACGGTGCAGAGGGGCTCCAGGCGGGGCACACGTGCTTGTCGCCGTGAACGACCACAACCCTGATCGGGTCCAGTCCCTGGCGCGTGGGGACTGGCCCAGCCAGCTGATCGTGCGAACGGCGGGGGATCAGGAGTTCACGAAGGACAACGTCGACATCGACGAGATTCTCGCCTGCTGGGACAGGACTGTCCGTACGGCTCTGGACGATCACGGCGCGCCCTTCGTCCGCCTCAGCGCGGAAGCCACCTGGTGGCTCACACAGCTACCGTCCATCGCGGACCTGTTGGGGTCCTGCGACAGCAGGGCCTGCAGTTCGCCGAGCGCACCTACCGCGCCTGGCGCCGGTCCGGGCGCCAGGTCGCGGACCGCTCGGTGCAGGACGCGTGGGTGATGGACACGGTCCGCGAGCTCGCCTGGACCACCGACCCTGCGGGTCGACGCCGGCTCACCCCGGAGGGCCTGTACGGGCGGCCGAAGATGACGGCCCTGGTCGCCCGCAGGATGCCTGCGGTCTCGCCGGGCAGCGTGGACCGGGCGATGCGGGCCCTGGGCCTGTCCGGGATCCGTCGGAGCAAGGGCATCCGGACCACGATCCCGGCCAAGGACGGCGTTCGCGCCGGGGACCTGCTGAACCGCGACTTGACCGCCGCGGCCCCGGACCGGACGTGGGTCATGGACTTCACCTACGTCCGGGCGTGGTCGGGGTGGGTGTACGTCGCATTCGTCGTCGACGTGTACGCCCAGCGCATCATGGCGTGGCACGCCGCCAGCACCAAGGACGTGGACCTGGTCATGACGCCGGTCAGGATGGCGACCTGGCAGCGTGCCCGGGAGGGCCACCCGGTGCTGCCCGGGCAGCTGATCGGCCGCGCCGATGCCGGCAGTCAGACCGGACTCAACCGAGAGCCGGAACCCGTATAGGAGCGACCGCAAAGCTGGGGCGCTTCAGCGCGACGATGGACGCGTCAGCGGACCTGGTCAGGGTGCCGGTACGGGCTACGGGCGTCCGGGTATGTGCAGCGCGCGTCCGGTACATTCCGACCGCACATCTGATGTGTTATGTTCCCGCGCCCTGTGCGGGCGCGGCCGGGGGTCAGCCGCCGGCTCTGGCCTGGGCTCCGAGCGCGGCACCGGCCGCGCGCTGGCCGGCCTGTTCCTCGTCCTGGGTCTGGGCGTCGCCACCGGGGGTGGCGCGGCGCGTGCGCCGCTGGCGGCCCTCGATCCACTCGGCGAGCTTGGTGATCGCGTAGTTGATGAGGATGAAGATGACCGCGGCGACGAGGTAGGCGGCCAGGGTGTTGGCGTTGGCCGAGCCCAGCTGGCGCGTCCGGCTCAGCAGCTCCGGGTAGGTGATGATAGAGCCGAGCGCCGAGTCCTTGGTGATGACGACGATCTGGCTGATCAGCGCGGGGAGCATCGAGGTGAGGGCCTGCGGCACGAGGATTGAGCGGCGCACCTGGGCGGCGGACAGACCGATGGACAGCCCCGCCTCGCGCTGGCCGCCCGGCAGCGAGCCCACGCCGTTGCGGACGATCTCGCAGATGACCGAGGCGTTGTAGAGCACGAGTCCGACGACGACGGCGATGAAGGTCGCGTTGGCCCCGGTGAGCCCCAGGGAGTCCATGAGGCGGACCATCGTGGAGTTCTTCACCAGCATCTGCCACGTGAAGATCATCATGATGAGCACGGGGACGGCCCGGAAGAACTCGACGAAGACGCCGCTGGCCCACCGCACGGGGGCGATGTCCGACATGCGCAGCATGGCCAGGGCGATGCCGAACACCATGGACAGCACGACGGCCACCGCGGCCGCCTGCAGGGTGGCCAGCAGCCCGGGGAGGAGGTAGAAGGTCCAGGTGTTGCTCTCCAGGAACGGCGTCCACTTCGCGGCCTCGAACTGGCCCCTGGTGGCCATCCGGATGAGGACGAGCACCAGCAGGCCCAGGAGCACGAGGGTGCCCAGCACGCCGTAGAGGAGGTGGCGGGCCCGTGCCTTGGGCCCGGGGATGTCGAAGAGGACCTGCTGCGCGCTCATCGCTTCACCGCCAGCTTGGCGGAGAGCCAGCTCGTGCCGAGCCCGACCGGCAGGGTGAGGATGACGAAGCCGATGGCGACGATGAGGAAGATGAGGATGCCGGCGTCCGGGCGGAACTCCATCATGTTGCGCATCTGGTAGGCGATCTCCCGGTTGCCGATGGCCACCGCCACGGTGGTGTTCTTGATGAGGGCGATGAGCACGTTGCCGATGGGGGTGATGCCACCCCGGAACGCCTGGGGCAGGATCACCTCGCGCAGGCTCTGGCCGAAGCCGAGGCCGATGGAGCGAGCGGCCTCGCTCTGGCCCACAGGGATGGTGTTGACCCCGGAGCGGATCGCCTCGCAGATGAACGCCGCGTGGTAGACGGTCAGGCCCAGGACGGCGAGCCAGAAGTTGTTCTCGAGGATGAAGTTGGGGTTGTTTTCGCGAGGCACGAACTCGATCCCCAGCTGCAGCCACAGGCCGAGGTTGGCGAAGACGATGATGAGGGTCAGCGGGGTGTTGCGCAGGAGCGTGACGTAGGTGGCGCCGAACCAGTTGAGCACCGACACCGGAGCCAGGCGCAGGATCGCCACGACGGTCCCCAGGACCAGCGCCAGCACGAAGGACACGGCCGCGAGCCTGATGTTGAGCCAGAACGCCCCGATGACGTTGAACTGCTCGATGAGCTCCAGCACGGGCTGCTCCCTCCAGCGTGGTGGCTGCGCCGGGGCCGCGTGGGCCCCGGCGCAGCGAGACGGGTCAGTCAGTCAGGCACTCAGGCGCAGTGACCGCCGGCCTCCGGCGGGTTGAGGTCGGCGTTGGGGGTGTAGTCCGCCGCGCCCAGGTTGTCCTCGATGATCTGGTCCATGGTGCCGTCCTCCCACAGGCCGTTGAGGATCTCGTTGATCTCCTCACACTGGTCGGAGCCCTGCGGCAGGCCGACGCCGTAGTTCTCCTCGGAGAAGGTGTTGCCGACGACCTTGAACTGGCCGGCGTACTCGTCCTGGGCGGCGAAGCCGGCGAGGATCGTGTCGTCGGTCGTGAGGGCGCCGATCTGGCCGGAGGCCATGGCCTCCATGCACTCGGAGTAGCTGCCGTACTCCTGCAGCGCCACGCCGTACTCCTCGTTGACCCGGGCGGCCGAGGTCGACCCGGTCACCGAGCACAGGATGGCGTCGCCCATGGAGTCCGGGCCCTCGATGTCGCTGTCGGTCGGCACCAGGAGGTCCTGGCCGGCGACGAAGTACGGACCGGCGAACTGCACCCGCTCCTTGCGCTCGTCGGTGATCGAGTAGGTGGCGAAGATCATGTCGACCTGGTCGGACTCCAGCAGGTCCTCGCGCTGGGCGGAGATCGCCTCCTTCCACTCGATCTGGTCCTCGGTGTAGCCGAGCTCCTCGGCGACCGCCTTGGCGACGTCGACGTCCATACCGGTCGGGTCGCCGCCCTCGTTGAGGCCGAGGCCCGGCTGGTCGAACTTGATGCCGATGGTGACGGTCTCGCCGTCGGTGCCGCCCTCAGCCGCACTCTCCTCGCTGGACTCGCCGCCGCCGGCGTCGGCCTCGCCCCCGTCGTCACCGCCGCAGGCGGCGAGGGTCAGGGAGGCGGCGGCCGCGAGCGCGGCGATCCGGAAGGTGGTGGAACGCATGGGATCTCCTTGTGTCGTTGCTGGTCAGTGGGTCAGTAGTTTGCCGAGGAAGTCCTTGGCACGGTCGGACTTCGGGTGGGTGAAGAACTCCTCCGGGGTGTTCTCCTCGACGATGGCTCCGTCGGACATGAAGACGACGCGGTCGGCGGCCTTGCGGGCGAAGCCCATCTCGTGGGTGACGACGATCATCGTCATCCCGCTTTTGGCCAGGCTGGTCATGACGTCCAGGACCTCGTTGATCATCTCCGGGTCCAGCGCCGAGGTCGGCTCGTCGAAGAGCATCACGGTGGGTTCCATCGCCAGCGATCGGGCGATCGCGACGCGCTGCTGCTGGCCGCCGGAGAGCTGGGCGGGGTACTTGTCCGCCTGGTGGTCCACGCCGACGCGCTCGAGCAGCTCCATGGCGCGGGCCTTGGCCTCGGCGCCCTTCTTCTTGCGCACCTTGATCGGCCCCATCGTGACGTTCTCGAGGATCGTCTTGTGGCTGAAGAGGTTGAAGCTCTGGAAGACCATGCCCACGTCGGCCCGCAGCTTGGCCAGCGCCTTGCCCTCGCTGGGCAGCTCGTCGTCGTGGATGGTGATCGTGCCGGACTCGTAGGACTCCAGCCGGTTGATGGTGCGGCACAGCGTCGACTTGCCCGAGCCCGAGGGCCCGATGACGACGACCACCTCACCTTCGTGCACGGTCAGGTTGATGTCCTGGAGCACGTGCAGGTCGCCGAAGTGTTTGTTGACGTCCTTGAGCACGACCAAGGGTGCGCCCAGGCCGGAGCCGGGCGACTCACGGGAGTCGGTCATGTCGCGCACCCTAGACGGGCCTGCCCCTGAAGATGGGCAACTCGCGGTGGTTGTCACCGCATTGTGACCTTCGGCCGTCCCCGACCTGGACGAGGTTGTGCACCGGAAACCGGGTCGACAGGGCTGCGTGACATGCACATCCTTGCCCAGGTCGGCCGCCGGTGGGCCAGGTGGGGCTTGAACCCACGACCGACGGATTATGAGTCCGCTGCTCTGACCGGCTGAGCTACTGGCCCTTCGGCTGGTCAGTCTAGGTGGGCGGGGGAGCGGGTCGGCACGCGCGGTGGCCCTCACCCGCCGGGCTCACTGCCGCAGGTAGGACTCCAGGTGGTCGCGCTCGGCCTCGAGCGCGTCGAGCCGGGCCTTGACGACGTCGCCGATCGAGACGATCCCCTCGAGCCGGCCGTCCTGGACGACGGGCAGGTGCCGGAAGCGGCCTTGCGTCATCGTGGTGGCCAGGTGGGTGAGGTCGTCGTCCATGGTGCAGGTCTGCACCGAGGTCGTCATGAGCTCGCTGAGCGCGGCCCCGCTCCCGGCGCCGCCGCGCAGGTGGTGGACGACGTCGCGCTCGGAGACGATGCCGGCCACGTCCTCGCCGTCCAGCACCACGACGGCACCGATCTTGTGGTCGTCGAGCACCTCGAGCAGCTCGGCGAGCGTGGCCGTGGCGGGCAGGGTGGCGACCGTGCTGCCCTTCTTCTTGATGAGGTCCGCGACGCGCATGGCGTGAAACTAGCAGACGGCTGACGTCGCGTCACCCGTTCTGACGCGGTGCTCCTGTGACGGGTGGGACGACACGAATCTGCCGATGCACTTGCTCCTGCGGTGACGAGAGAGCATGATGGGGCTCAGCACGCGGTCTACGTGCGTATGTTGCTGGTCGCCGCCGGTGGTCGAGGTCGTTGGGGAAGATGTCCCTCACCACACAGGAGGCCAGGATGTCCGCTGTCATGCCACGAGTCATGACTCGCGGGGTGGTGTTTATTCACTCCACCCCGACCGCGTTGTGCCCGCACATCGCCTGGGCGATCGAGGGTGTCCTCGACACCCGGGTCTCGCTGGACTGGGTCACCCAGCCTGCCGAGCCGGGCACCATGCGCACCGAGTTCGCCTGGACCGGCGAGGCCGGCACCGGTGCTACCATCGCCAGCGCCATGCGCGGCTGGGACGGCCTGCGTTACGAGGTCGTCGAGGAAGCCAGCCGCGGGAGCGACGGCGTGCGGTGGACGCACACCCCGGGCCTGGGGCTGCACACCGCCCGGTTGTCCGCCAACGGCGACGTCGTCGTCAACGAGGACCGTCTCCGGACCATCATGGAGTCCGCCGCCGGGTCGGCCGCCACGCTGACCGCGGAGCTGGACCGGGCGCTCGGGGCGGCGTGGGACGCCGAGCTCGAGACCTACCGGCACGCCGGAGAGGGAGCACCCGCCACCTGGTTGCACAAGGTCGGCTGACGACGGACCGGCGCGGCCGCCTGTGAGGCAGCGCCGTCCCCTCAGTCGCGCGGTCCAGCCCGCCCCGCCGCCACCGCCGCGTGGACGTCGAGCATCCGACCTGCGCTCACCGGCCAGCTGAACCGCTCCGCCGCCGCCCGGGCCCGCGCCCGCGCGTGCCGCCGCCGCAGCAGCTCCTCGACGCCGTCCGCGAAGGCCGCGGGCGTCGAGGGCTTCACCACGCCCCCGTCGCCGACGACCTCGTGCAGCGCGCCCTCGTCGCAGCACACGACCGGTATGCCGCAGGCCAGGATCTCCAGCGCCGCGAGCCCGAAGGTCTCCAGCGGCCCCGGCGAGATCGCCAGGTCGGCGCGACCCAGTTCGGCCGCCAGCTCACGGCGGTCGGTGATGTAGGAGTGGAAGGTCACCGGCAGGTTCCGCGCCCGCGCGACGAGCTCGTCCAGCATCGGCCCGGCGCCGAAGACGGTGAGCTCCACCTCGTGCCCGCGGCGCACCAGCTCGCGGACCGTCTCGATGGACAGCGCCGGGTTCTTCTCCCGGGAGAGCCGGCTGCAGTGGGCGAGCCGGATCGGCCCGTCCTGTCCCGGGACTGGCCCGTCGGTGAGCTCGCGCACCGGGGTGAAGACGTCGACGTCGACCCCCAGCGGCACCACCTCCGCGGCCAGCCCGTTGCGGTGGAACTCCTCGGCGGCGAAGCGGCTCGGGCACACGATGGCGTCGTAGTCGTGCGCGCTGAGCCGGTTGATGACGTCGGCCGCCCAGTGCGAGGGCCGCTCGGGCACCGGGGTGCGGCGCACCATGATGCCCGTCATGTTCTCGTGGCTGATCATCACCGAGCCGATGCCCCGGCGCCGGGCCCAGCGGCCCATCCACCGGGTCGTCGACCGGTCGGACACCTCGAGGGCGTCCGGGGCGATCGCGTCCATGAGCCGCGCCAGTCCGACCCGGCTCCACATGAGGGAGTAGCCGGTGCCCGGCACCGGTCGCGCCGGCACGCGGTAGACCAGCCCCTGCTCCTCCTCGGAGATCTCCGGGCCCGGCCCCGGGATGATGAGCGAGGCCCGGTGCCCGGCCTGCTGGTAGAGCTGGCCCCAGTGCCGCAGCGCGGTCTTGATGCCGCCGGAGGTGGGGCTGACGAAGTTGGCGACGCGCAGGATGTGCATGACGCGGGCCGCCTATGCCGCCAGGGCGCTCAGGACGCCGAGGTGAAGGTCAGCGCAACGTTGACACCGCCGAAGCCGAAGGCGTTGTTGAGGGCCGCGACCTGACCCTCCGGCAGCGCCCGCGGCCCGCCGGTGACCACGTCGAGGTCGATCTCCGGGTCCTGCTCGTCGAGGTTGATCGTCGCCGGCACCTGTCGGTGGTGCAGCGACATCACCGTCAGGACCGCCTCCAGCGCTCCGGCCGCGCCGAGCAGGTGGCCGGTCATCGACTTGGTCGCGGTCACCGCGATGTCGGAGGTATGCCCGCCGAAGGCCCGGTGGATCGCCTTGGTCTCGGCGACGTCGCCGACCGGGGTCGAGGTGGCGTGCGCGTTGATGTGGGCGATGTCGCCGGTGGCCAGACCCGCGTCGCGACGGCCTCCTCCATGGCCCGCGCGGCGCCGGCGCGTCGGGCTCGCCCGCGGTGATGTGGTAGGCGTCGGAGGACATGCCGACGCCGTCGAGGTAGGCGTAGATCCGCGCCCCACGTGCCCGGGCGTGCTC
This sequence comes from Serinicoccus sp. CUA-874, assembly GCF_001942225.1. NCBI lineage: Bacteria > Bacillati > Actinomycetota > Actinomycetes > Micrococcales > Ornithinimicrobiaceae > Serinicoccus > Serinicoccus sp. CUA-874. The sequence goes on from NZ_MKJZ01000038.1 coordinate 160,561, forward strand.
CTCGGCCTCGAGCACCATGACGCCGGCACCCTCGCCCATGACGAAGCCGTCGCGGCCCACGTCGTAGGGGCGCGAGGCCGCCTGCGGGTCGTCGTTGCGCCCCGAGAGGGCGGTCATGGCGGCGAAGGCGGCGATGCAGACCGGGTGGATCGCCGCCTCGGTGCCCCCGGCGACCATCATGTCGGCGCGGCCGGTGCGGATCATGTTGAGGGCCAGGCCCATCCCCTCGGCGCCCGAGGCGCACGCGCTCACCGGGCAGTGCGCGCCGGCGCGGGCGGACAGGTCGAGCGAGACCGCGGCCGCCGGGCCGTTGGGCATGAGCATGGGGACGGTGAGCGGGAAGACCCGGCGCGGGCCCTTCTCCTTGAGCACGTCCCACTGGCTGAGCAGCGTGTGCACGCCGCCGATGCCGGAGCCGATGGCGACGCCGAGTCGCTCCGGCTCCAGCTCCGGGGCGCCGGCGTCGGCCCACGCCTCCCGCGCGGCGATGAGCGCATACTGCCCGGAGGGGTCGTTGCGCCGCACCTCGACCTTGGCCAGCGTCTCCAGCGGGTCGGTGTGGATGGCCCCGGCGAAGGTCACCGGCAGCTCGTGCTCGGCGACCCAGTCCTGGGTCAGCGTGTCGATGCCCGAGCGCCCGGCGGTGATGGCCTCCCAGGTCTGCGGTGCGGTGCCGCCGACGGGCGTCGTCGCGCCGAGGCCGGTCACGACGACGCGGCGCGAGGTCTGGGTGGTGTCGGTCATGGGCGGCGGCCTCCTGGGTTGCTCGGCGGTCGAGAAGGATGGTGGCGGCTACCTCGAGGGTGTGCCGCGGGCTGGCCGACCCGGCGGCGCCGTCCTGGGCGACGCCGGGTCGGGCGGGTCGGTCCGGTCAGCCCTGGTTGTTGGCGATGTAGGACACCGCGTCCTTGACGTGCGTGAGGTTCTTGACCTCGTCGTCGGGGATGCGGACGCCGAACTTGTCCTCGGCGTTGACGACGATCGTCATCATCGAGAGGGAGTCGATGTCGAGGTCCTCGGTGAAGGACTTGTCCATCTGGACCTCCTCGGCCTCCAGCCCGGTCTCCTCGTTGACGATCTCGGCCAGACCCTCGAGGATCTCCTGCTCGCTGCGTGCCATGTGCTTCCTCCTAGCGTTGGGACCATTGCCGACCCGGATCGTTGCTCACCCGCCGGGCCACGGGAGTCAGTGTGCCGCGCTCAGGGCATCTCCACGACCTGGGCGGCGTAGACCAGCCCGGCGCCGAAGCCGATCTGCAGCGCCAGGCCGCCGTGCGGCGCCTCGCCCTCGTCGAGCATGCGGCTCATCGCCAGCGGGATGGACGCGGCCGAGGTGTTGCCGGTCTCGGCGATGTCCCGGGCGACCGGGACGTGCGGCGGCAGGTCGAGCGCCTTGACCATCGCGTCCGTGATCCGCATGTTGGCCTGGTGCGGGACGAAGGCGGCGAGGTCCGCCGGCGTGATGCCCGCGGCCTCGACCGCCTGCTGCGCCACCGGGGCCATCGAGAAGACGGCCCAGCGGAAGACGGTCTGCCCCTGCATGACGAAGGCCGGCCAGGCGATCCCGGCCTCGCGGCCCTCCGCCTCCATCTCGGGCCGCAGGTCGGTCCACGACTCGCGCTGGGTGATCGCGTCGGCGCGGTCGCCGAGGCTGCCCCAGACCGTGGGCCCGATGCCGGGGCGGTCCGAGACGCCCACGACCGCCGCGCCCGCGCCGTCGCCGAAGATGAAGGCCGACCCGCGGTCGTGCTTGTCGGTGAAGTCGGAGAGCTTCTCGACCCCGACGACCAGGACGGTGTCGGCGGTCCCCGCCCGGACCATGTCGTTGGCCAGGCTGATGGCGTAGCAGTAGCCCGCGCAGGCGGCGGAGAGGTCCATCGCCGCCGGGTCCTCGATGCCCAGCCGGTGCGCCAGGATCGGGGCGGCCGCGGGCGTCTGCAGCGGGTGGGTGACGGTCGCCATGAGCACCGCGTCCACCTGGCCCGGCTCGAGCCCGGCCCGGTCCAGCGCCTGACGCGAGGCGGCCTCGGCCATGTCGACGACACTCTCGTCGTCCCGCGCGAAGCGCCGGGTGACGATGCCCGAGCGCTGCCGGATCCACTCGTCGCTGGACTCGATGAACTGCAGGATCTCCTCGTTGGTGACCACCCGCTCGGGGCGGTAGCCGCCCAGGCCGAGGATGCGGGCGTGGCGCAGCGTGGTCGGGGCCGACAGGGTGGGGGTGCTCACGGTCGGATCCTCCTGGGTAGGCGTGGTGGGGCGGGCGGTCGTGGTGCTCAGGCGGCGCCGTGCTCGCGGACCATGCGGGCCGCGGCCTCGAGGTCGTCGGGGGTCCTGAGCGCCAGGGTCTCGACCCCGCGCATACCCCGCTTGGCGAGACCGACCAGCGTGCCCGCCGGCGGCAGCTCGATCAGCCCGGTGACCCCCATGTCGAGGAAGGCCTCCATGGTGAGGTCCCAGCGGACCGGCCCGGCGACCTGGGCGACGAGGCGGCGCAGCACCTCGGTGCCGTCGGCGACGACCCGGCCGTCGGCGTTGGACAGCAGCGGGATGCGCGGGTCCTGCGGGCGCAGCGTCTCCGCGTGCCGGGTGAGGCGGTCGGCGGCGGGCTGCATGTGGTGGGTGTGGAAGGCGCCGGCGACCGGCAGCGGGATCACCCGGGCACGGTGCGGGGCGTCCTGCTCCAGGGCGGCGAGCTGGTCGGTCGTCCCGGCGGCGACCACCTGGCCGGCGCCGTTCATGTTGGCGGGGGTCAGGCCGTGGCGCTCCAGGACCTCGGCGACCTCGTCGGGGTCGCCGCCGACCACGGCCGCCATGCCGGTGGGGGTGAGGGCGGCCGCCTCGGCCATCCCCAGCCCGCGCTCGCGGACGAAGCCGACGGCGTCGTCGGGGGTGAGGACCCCCGCGATCGCCGCGGCGGTGATCTCCCCGACGGAGTGGCCGGCGGTGGCCGAGACGTGCCGGGGGAGGTCCTCGCCCTCCAGCACGAGCGGCAGCGTGGCCAGGCCGGCGCTGACGATGAGCGGCTGGGCGACCGCGGTGTCCTTGATGGTCTCCGCGTCCGAGGTGGTGCCGTGGGTGACGAGGTCGAGCGAGGCCGCGGCGGCCAGCGCGTCGACCCGCCCCCGCACGGAGGGCTCCTCGAGCCAGGGGGCGAGGAAGCCGGGGGTCTGAGAGCCCTGTCCGGGCGCGACGATGACGAGCACGCCCCTACTCTGCCGGTGAGACCCTCCATCGGGCGACACCAATACGCACGATGATCGGGGTCCTTCGTTGTGCACATCCTCCAAATCCCCACCGACCGACACACGGGGTGTCGGGTCGGCTCTCGACGGGGGTGGGTCAGCGGCCGCCGCGCCACAGGCGCGGGCCGCTGCCCATGCGGCCGAGGGCCAGGGCGACCTGCAGGACCCAGGCGTCGCGCGCGGTGTGCGGGTCGAGCCCGACGACCTCGCCGACCCGGCGCAGCCGGTAGCGCACCGTGTTGGGGTGCAGGAAGAGCAGCCGGGCGGTGGCCTCCAGCACCATCCCCTGGTCGAGGTAGGCCTGGACCGTGTCGAGCAGCGCCGAGGGGTGGTCTCGGAGCGGGACGTAGACCCGGTCCACGAGGACGCGTCGCGCCGGCCCCTCGCCGAGCAGCGCCCGCTCCGGGAGCAGCTCGTCCGCCGCCACCGGCCGGGGCGCGCCGGTCCACGCCGGTGCGGCGTCGACCCCGGAGAGCGCGGCCCGGGCGCTGCGCCCGGCGGCGAAGAGGTGCGGCACGCGGGGCCCGACCACGACCGGGCCCTCGCCGAAGGAGTCCACGAGCCGCAGCGCGTCGGCCGCGGGGTCGGTCGTCCCCCCGAGGACGCAGACCAGGCGCCGGTCGTGACCGGCCGCCAGGCACCGCAGGCCGAGCGCCCCGGCCGCCGCCCGCAGCTCCGCGACGACGGGCGTGGGGTCGCCGGCGGGCAGGACCCCCGCGACGACCGCCACGTCGCTCACGGCCTCCCACCCCAGCTCGGCGGCCCGCGAGGCCATCGCGTCGTTGGCCTCGCCACGCACCACCGCGTGCACCACCAGGGTCTCCAGCCGGGTGTCCCAGCCGCCGCGGTGGTCGGCGGAGCGGGCATACAGCTCGGCGGCGGCGAAGGCGATGTCCCGCGCGTAGCGCAGCACCGCCTCGCGCAGCGCCGGCGCCTCCTGCGCCGTCACCAGCTCGGGCACCGCGTCCTCCACGGTCGCGATGGCGGTGCGCGCGAGGTCGAGCGTCTGCGCCAGGGTGATCGTGCCCGCCAGGCTGGGCGGCGCGGCGGCGAAGACCTGCCCCGGCGGGTCGGTGCGGGCGCCGTCGGCATACCAGTCCAGCAGCGCCGAGATCCCCGCCTGGGCGACGAGCCCGACCCAGGACCGGTCCGCGGCGCCGAGCTCGCGGAACCACTGGTGCTCGGCCTCCATCCGCCCGGTGGCACGGGTGGCGAGCTCGCCCGCGCGGCGGGGCAGGCTCTCTCGTGTGGACGGGGGCACCGCGCGAGCCTAGCGCCGCGTGCTCGCCCGATGGGACAGGATCGGGGTATGCCGACCACCGCACCCCTCGTCCTCGGTCACCGCGGCGCCAGCGGCTACCTCCCCGAGCACACCCTCGCGGCCTACGAGCTCGCGGCCCGGCAGGGTGCCGACCACCTGGAGCTGGACCTCGTGCCGACCCGGGACGGCGTGCTGGTGGCCCGGCACGAGAACGACATCTGGGGCACCACCGACGTCGCCGACCACCCCGAGCTCGCCGCCCGCCGACGCCGGGCGGTGGTCGACGGCAAGGAGGTCGACGGGGTCTTCACCGAGGACCTCACCCTGGAGGAGCTGCGCACGGTCCGTGCCCGCGAGCGACTGCCCGCGCTGCGCGGCACCGAGCACGACGGTGAGTGGCCGGTGCCGACCTTCGCCGAGATCATCGAGCTGCGCGCGCGGCTGAGCGACGAGCTCGGCCGGCGGATCGGGCTCTACGTCGAGCTCAAGCACCCCACCCACCTCGCGGCGGCCGGCCTGCCGCTGGAGGAGCGGATGCTGGCCGACCTGGAGGCCGGCGGTCTGCTGGGGGAGGAGGGCCGTGAGGCGGTGTGGGTGCAGTGCTTCGAGCCGGGGAGCCTGCGCACCCTGCGGGAGCGGCTGGGGTCACCGCTGCGGCAGGTGCTCCTGGCCACCGCCTTCGACGACGTGCCGGCCGACCTCGTGGCGGCCGGCGAGCGGCGCACGTATGCGGAGCTGCTGTCGCCGGAGGGGTTGCGCGGTCTCGAGGGCGTCCTCACCGGCGTGGGCCCGAGCAGGACGATGGTGCTGCCCCGGACGCCGGAGGGCGCGCTGGGGGAGCCGACCTCGCTCGTCGCGGACGCGCATACGGCTGGGCTGGTCGTCCACGCGTGGACCTTCCGCGCGGAGAACCGCTTCCTGCCGACGCCGCTGCGCAGCACCGGACCGGACGGCTCACCGGGGCCGGACCGCCAGCACGGCGACCTGGCCGCGGAGGTGCGGGCGCACCTGGCGGCCGGGGTGGACGGCATCTTCACCGACCATCCCGACCTCGTGGTGCAGGCGGTGCGCGACCCCAGGGCCTCGGGGGCTGAGCGCAGCCTCAGGCGTCGCCGCCGACGTTGCCGGACGTGCCGGCCGTCACGTCGAGCAGGCGGTACTTCTCCGCCGCGTCCTTGGCGACCTGCGGGTCGATCTCGCCGCGGTCGGCGAGCATCTGCAGCGCCTTGACCGCCATCGACGGGCCGTCGATGTGGAAGAACCGGCGGGCCGCGGCCCGGGTGTCGGCGAAGCCGAAGCCGTCGGCACCGAGGGAGTAGTAGTCCTCCGGCACCCACGGGGCGATCTGGTCCTGCACCGCCCGCATGTAGTCGCTCGTCGCGATGACCGGCCCGGTGCCCTCGGACAGGCGACGGGTGACGTAGGGGACCCGGCGCTCGGCGTCGGGGTCCAGGAAGGCGTCCTCGTCGCAGGACATCGCCTCGCGCCGCAGCTGCGACCACGAGGTGACCGACCACACGTCGGAGGTCACGCCCCAGTCCTCGCGGAGCAGCTCGGCTGCCTCCAGCGCCCACGGCACCCCGACGCCCGAGGCGAGCAGCCGCACGTGCTTGCCCTCCTGCGGCTCGTCCGCGGCGATCCGGTGCATCCCGGCGACGATGCCCTCGGCGTCGACGTCCTCGGGCTGGGCCGGCTGCTGCATCGGCTCGTTGTAGACGGTGAGGTAGTAGATGAGCTCCTCGGGGTTCTCGCCGTACATCCGCTCCAGCGCGTCGGGGAGGATGTGCGCCAGCTCGTAGGCGTAGGCCGGGTCGTAGGAGACCACCGCCGGGTTGGTCGAGGCGAGCAGCGGGGAGTGGCCGTCGGCGTGCTGCAGCCCCTCTCCGGTGAGCGTCGTCCGGCCCGCGGTCGCGCCGATCATGAAGCCCTTGGCGAGCTGGTCGGCCGCGGCCCAGATGCCGTCGCCGGTGCGCTGGAAGCCGAACATCGAATAGAAGATGTAGAACGGCACCATCGGCACCTGGTGGGTGTCGTAGGACGTGCCGGCCGCGCTGAAGGCGGCCACCGACCCGGCCTCGTTGATCCCGACGTGCAGGATCTGGCCCTGCTCGGACTCCTTGTAGGCGAGCATGAGGTCGGCGTCGACCGAGGTGTAGTTCTGCCCGTGGACGTTGTAGATCTTGGCCGTCGGGAAGAAGCTGTCCATCCCGAAGGTGCGGGCCTCGTCGGGGATGATCGGCACGATGTGCTTGCCGAACTCCTTGTCGCGCATCCACTCCTTGAAGATGCGGACCAGGGCCATGGTCGTGGCGACCTCCTGCTTGCCCGACCCCTTCTTGGCCACGTCGTAGACCTTCTCCGCCGGCAGCGGGAGCGCCGTGCGGGCGGGCTCCCGCTTGGGCAGGTAGCCGCCGAGGACGCGGCGCCGCTCCTGGAGGTACTGGATCGCCTCGTCGTCCTGACCCGGGTGGTAGTAGGGCGGGGCGTAGGGGTCGGCCTCGAGCTGCTCGTCGGTGATCGGGATCTTGAGGCTGTCGCGGAAGGCCTTGAGGTCGTCCAGGCTGAGCTTCTTCATCTGGTGGGTGGCGTTGCGACCGGCGAAGCGGGTGCCCAGCGAGTAGCCCTTGATGGTGTGCGCCAGGATGACCGTCGGCTGGCCGGTGTGGTTCATCGCGGCCTGGTAGGCGGCGAAGACCTTGTGGTAGTCGTGGCCGCCGCGCTTGAGCCGCCACCAGATGTCCTCGTCGCTCCAGTCCTTGACCAGCTCCTTGGTGCGCGGGTCGCGCCCGAAGAAGTGGTCTCGGATCCAGGCGCCGTCGTTGGCGCGGAAGGTCTGGAAGTCACCGTCCGGCGTGGTGTTCATGAGGTTGACGAGGGCGCCGGAGGTGTCGTTCTCGATGAGGTCGTCCCAGCCGCGGCCCCACAGCACCTTGATGACGTTCCACCCGGCGCCGCGGAAGAAGCTCTCCAGCTCCTGCACGATCTTGCCGTTGCCGCGCACCGGGCCGTCCAGCCGCTGCAGGTTGCAGTTGACCACGAAGGTGAGGTTGTCCAGCTCGTCGTTGGCGGCCACCTGCAGCAGGCCGCGCGACTCCGGCTCGTCCATCTCGCCGTCGCCGAGGAAGGCCCAGACGTGCTGCTGGCTGGTGTCCTTGAGGCCGCGGTTGTGGAGGTACTTGTTGAACGACGCCTGGTAGATCGCGTTCATCGGCCCGATGCCCATCGAGACCGTCGGGAACTGCCAGAAGTCGGGCATCGAGCGCGGGTGCGGGTAGGAGGGGATGGTCCGGACGTCGTCGCGCAGGCCCTTGCTCTTCTCCTGCCGGAAGCCGTCCAGGTCGGTCTCGGTGAGCCGACCCTCCATGAAGGCCCGGGCGTAGATGCCGGGGGAGGCGTGGCCCTGGAAGAAGATCTGGTCACCGCCGCCCTCGTGGTCGCGCCCGCGCCAGAAGTGGTTGAAGCCGACCTCGGTCAGGGTGGCCTGCGAGGCATACGTGGAGATGTGCCCGCCGACGGAGATGTCCGGGTGCTGGGCGCGGTGCACCATGACCGCGGCGTTCCAGCGGATCCAGGCGCGGTAGCGCCGCTCCATGTCCTCATCGCCCGGGAAGGTCGCCTCCTGCTCCGGGGTGATGGTGTTGATGTAGTCCGTGGTCGTGAGGGAGGGGATCCCCACCTGCGAGTCGCGCGCGCGCTCCAGCATCCGGAGCATGAGGTAGCGAGCACGCTGCCGGCCGCCGCTGTCGATCGCCGCGTCCAGCGAGTCCAGCCACTCCTGCGTCTCCTCGGGGTCCGAGTCCGGGACCTGGGTCGGGAGGCCGTTCAAGATAGGGCCAGTGGAGCGCTCCTGCGTCATCAGGGTTGATCCTTCCTCAAGGGGTGACCGCTCCAGTCTGTCACGACCGCTGACGTGGCGTCCGCCGCCCGGGTGCGGGCTGCCTTTGCCTCACGCCGGGCCGCGTGCTTGTCTTGTCACACCATGGACGAGCAGACCAGGACGGAGCAGCAGGCCGACGGCGAGGACCAGGGGGCCGACCCCCTGGTGGGACTCATGCGCAAGCTGGGGCTGCGCGAGGAGCAGATCGTCGTGGAGTACGGCGACGACGAGGACACCGAGCCCGGGGTCCGCGACGCGGCGGCCCAGGTGGTGGGCAGCCCGGTCGAGGGCGAGTCCTACGACGGGGTGGTCGACGTCGTGCTGCTGTGGTGGCGCGACGGCGAGGGCGACCTGGCCGACGAGCTCATGGACACCCTGACGACGCTCGAGGAGGGCGGCTCGATCGTCCTGCTCACCCCGGGCGCGGGCGCGAGGACCGGGTGCCGGCCGCCGACGTCCAGGACGCCTGCACGACCTGCTCGATGGTCGCCTCGGGTGCGGTCAACCTCGGTGGCTGGATCGGCCAGCGGCTGGTGGGCCGCAAGTGAGCGTGAGCGTGACGGGTTCGGCATACCCGCAGGTCGGCGAGCGCGCCCCGGAGCTGAGCCTGGTCGACCAGGAGGGCGCCACCCGGACCCTCTCCGAGGTCGTGCGCGACCGGCACGCGCTGCTGGTCTTCTACCCCTTCGCCTTCTCCTCGATCTGCACCGGCGAGCTGCTGGAGATCCAGCTCAACGTCGACGAGTTCGTCAACGACCGGGTGCAGGTCTACGGCATCTCCTGCGACCCGGTGCACGCGCTGCGGGCCTGGGCGGCGCGCGAGGGCTACCGCTTCCCGCTGCTGTCCGACTTCTGGCCGCACGGCGAGGCGGCGCGGGCCTACGGCGTCTTCGACGAGGAGTCCGGTATGTCGGTGCGCGGCACCTTCCTCGTCGACCCGACGATGACGGTGCGCTGGAACCTCGTGCACCCGCCCGGCGAGGCGCGCGAGATCGGCGCGCTCCACCGGGCCGTGCGCGACCTGTAAGAATGACGCACACTCCCTCGGGAGAGGGGCCTGTAGCTCAGTTGGTAGAGCGCCGCGTTTACACCGCGTAGGTCGTCGGTTCGAGCCCGGCCGGGCCCACGTGAACGCCACCGCACCCGGAGCCGACGTGCGGCTCGCCGACGTCGTGTCCGTCCTGGAGCAGCTCTACCCCCCGGCCACCGCGCAGTCCTGGGACCAGGTCGGCCTCGTCGCCGGTGACCCCGAGCAGCCGGTGCGGCGCGTGCTGCTCGCGGTGGACCCCACGCTCGACGTCGTCGCGGAGGCCGTCGCGGTGGGCGCCGACCTGGTGATCACCCACCACCCGCTGCTGCTGCGCGGCATCCACTCGGTGGCGACGACGAACGCCAAGGGGGCCACCGTCACCGAGCTCCTCGTGAACGACGTCGCCCTCTACTGCGCCCACACCAACGCCGACGTGGCCGACCCGGGGGTCGGGCAGGCCCTCGCGAGCGCCTGCGGGCTCGCGGCCACCGAGCCGCTGACGGTGAGCGAGGACCAGGAGCTCGGACGGGTGGGCGAGCTGGCCGAACCGGTGACCCTGCGCGCCTTCGCCGAGCGGCTGGCCGCGGCCCTGCCCGCCAGCGCCGGGGGCGTGCGGGTGAGCGGCGACCCCGACGGTCAGGTCTCGCGGGTGGCGCTGCTCGGCGGGGCGGGTGACGGCGAGTTCGCCGCGGTCCGGCGGGCGCGGGCCGACGTCTACGTCACCGCCGACCTGCGGCACCACCCCGCGCTGGAGGCGCGGGAGGAGGCGCGCGCGGCGCAGCGCGCCGGTGGTGCGGGCACGCCCTACCTCGTCGACGCGGGTCACTGGGCCAGCGAGTGGCTCTGGCTGCCGGGGCTGCGCGAGCTGCTGCGCAGCCGGCTCGACGTCCAGGTCGACCTGTCCACGTGCGCACCGACCCCTGGGACTTCGTCGTCGGGTGCGATGATCGCCCCCGGCGACCCGACGCCCCCGATCGACCCGAGCGAGGAGCACTGACGTGAAGGCCTCCCCCCAGATGCAGTCGCGCCTGCTGGAGCTGCAGGAGCTCGACACCACCCTGGCGCAGCTGGACCACCGGATGCGCAGCCTGCCCGAGCAGGTCGACATCACCCGGATGGAGGGCGAGGCGCCCGGGCTGGAGGCGGACGTCGTGCGCACGGGGACCGAGGTCGGTGACCTCGAGCGCGAGGTCGCCAAGGCCGAGGCCGCCGTGCAGCAGGTGCGCGACCGCGCCGCCCGGGACCAGCAGCGCCTGGACGCCGGCACCGGGAGCGCGAAGGACCTGCAGGGGCTGCAGCACGAGCTGGAGTCGCTCGCCCGCCGTCAGGGCGTGCTCGAGGACGAGGAGCTCGAGGTCATGGAGCGGGTCGAGCAGGCCCAGGCGGCCGAGCGCAACGCCACCACGGCCCGTGACGAGCACGCGGCACGCCTGGCGGAGCTGCGCGCGGTGCGTGACGAGAAGGCGGCGGGCATCACCGCCGAGCGGGAGCAGGTCGCCGCGGGGCGTGAGGCCATCGTGGCCGACCTGTCCGACGAGCTGGTCGCGCTCTACGAGCGGATGCGGGCGCAGACCGGGTCGGGCGCGGCGCCGCTGCAGCAGCGCCGGTGCGGGGGCTGCCGGCTGGAGCTCAACGCGGTCGACCTGGGACGGATCGCGGCGGCTGCCGAGGACGAGGTCGTCCGCTGCGAGGAGTGCGGCCGGATCCTGGTGCGGACGGCGGAGTCCGGCCTGTGACGGCGCGCGTCCCCGTCGGGCCACCGGACGGCGGGGGCGAGGGGGACGGCGGGACGGCTGCCGAGGTCGAGACCTATCTGTCGGACGAGACCGTCCCGGTGCTGGACGGGCCGACCCGGCTGGTCCTCGTGCGGCACGGGGTGACCGACTTCACGGTGCAGCACCGGATGGACGGGCGCGGGGGAGCCGACCCGGGCCTCAACGCGCAGGGACGGCGTCAGGCCGAGGCGGCCGCCGGTGCCGTCGCGGCGCTCCTGGGTCGCGCCGAGCACGGCCCGCCCCGCGTGGTGACCTCGTCGCTGGCGCGGGCCCGCGAGACGGGGGACCTGGTCGCCCGCGCGCTCGGCGTGGAGCCGGACGTGGACCGCGACTGGGACGAGCAGGGCTTCGGCGACTGGGACGGTCGGGCCATGCCCGCCCTGGCGGCGCAGGCCCCCAAGGATCTCGCGCGGCTGCGCAGCGACCGTGACTTCTCCCGGCCGGGTGGGGAGTCCCGTCGCGAGCTGGACCAGCGGGTGGCCGGGGCGCTCGACCGTGCCGTGGCCGGGGGCGGGACCGTCGTCGTCGCCACGCACCGGGTGGTGATCATGTCCGTCCTCTGCCGGCTCCTGGGCGTCGACCACGAGCGCGGCTGGAGCATCGCGACCGGCCCTGCCTCGCTCAGCGCGGTCGAGCTCTGGCCGGACGGCGGGATGCAGGTGGCCTTCGTCAACGACACGCACCACCTGCACGACCTGACCTGATCTCATCGCGACCGGCCTGGCCTGCCCGGACCCGGCCTGCCCACCTCTGGTCTGCACCTGTCTGCCCTGGCCGGGCCGAGCCGCGTCTGGGAGCCGGTTCGTCACTCAGGAGCCTCCTCGCTCGACACCGACCCGGCCGTCATGACGCCCGCATACGGCTACTTCCCGCTCCCCGAGGGCGAGGTCTTCACCCACGACGACGGGGTGACCTACACCGACGGCGACACCAGCGCGATCACCCAGCCGCGCAACGTCGAGTGGAGCCACTCCGTCTCCGAGATCCTCATGGCGCTCGTCGATGCCGGCCTGCAGGTCGTGTCCGTCGGCGAGCACCAGGACCTGCCGTGGCCGCAGCACCCGTCGATGACGGTCGAGGGAGACGCGTGGGTGCTGCCCGAGCCATGGCGCTCGCAGGTGCCGGTGGCGCTCAGCGTCGTCGCCCGCCGGCCCTGAGCAACCATTCGCGGCGCTCGGTCGGGTGGTGCGGGCGGGCCGCGGCTGCTCAGGCGGGCTGGACGTCCAGCGTCCACGGCGCGCCGGTGCGCGACGGCTCGTGCAGCGCGACCTCGAAGGCCGGCATCAGCAGGTCGAGGAGCGCGGCCGGCCGTCGCGGGTCGGCGGAGGTCTGGCACAGCGCCCGCGCCACGAGGCCGCGGGTGTGCTTGGCCATGTGCGTGGCGCCCGGCACGCGCACCTGGACCCAGCGCTCGGCCAGGCGCCCGGAGGGTGCCCAGGCGGCGGCATACGTGCTGGAGCGGCAGTCCACGACGAGCCCGCGCCCCGCCTCGGCCGACAGCACCGGGTCCAGCAGCGGGCGCCAGAACGACGCGAGCGGCCCGGTGCCCGGGAGGTTGACGGCCATCGACAGGCGGTAGGGCGCGAGCCGGTCGGTCATGCGGACCGAGCCGTAGAGCGCGGAGACGACCCGGAGCCGGGAGCCGGCGCGACGCGAGGAGGCGGCGTCGAGCGAGCCGAGGTCGAGCGCGTCGTAGAGCACCCCCGTGTAGAGGTCGCGGGCCGGCAGCGTGGGGGCGTCGTGCAACCGGGTGTTGCGCCCGATCTCGTCGGTGAGGTTGGGGCTCACACCCAGCGCGCGGGGGCGTCCGCAGCCGCGCTCACGTCGCGCAGCGCGTCCGCCACCTGCTGCCGTGCTGTGGTGAGCCCAGCGGCGCTGAGCCGCTCCCAGCGCAGCGGCGCGCCCCGCGTCCGGGTCGCCTTGGTCTCGGACGGGGGGAGCAGGATCAGCACCGCGCCAGGGTAGGTCAGGTGTCGGGGGCGACACGTAGGGTGTCGGCCATGGTCGAACGCGCAACCACCCTCGCCTGCGACCCGTCCGCGTCGGACACGGGGCGCCTGCTCACGCAGGCCTTCGAGCAGATCCGCACCGACCTCGAGGTGCGGCAGACCTTCCCGGACGCGGCGCTGGCCGAGGTCGAGCAGGGCGTCGCCGCGCCCGAGCTCCCGGAGCGTGACGAGACCGCCCTGGAGCTCATCACCATCGACCCGCCAGGCTCCATGGACCTGGACCAGGCGATGCACATCACCCGGGACGGGGAGGGCTACCGGGTGCGGTATGCCATCGCCGACGTCCCCGCGTTCCTCGCCGAGGGCGGTGCGCTGGACGCGGAGACGCGGCTGCGTGGGCAGACGATCTACTGCCCGGACACGCGGGTGCCGCTGCACCCGCCGGCCCTGAGCGAGGAGGCGGCGAGCCTGCTCCCGGACGCCGTGCGACCGGCATACCTCTGGGACATGCGGCTCACGGCGCAGGGGGAGCGCAGCAGCGCCGAGCTCTACCGCGCGATGGTGCGCTCGCGTCGGCGCTACACCTACGACGAGGTGCAGGGGCTGGTCGACGGCGGCGAGGCGGAGGAGACGCTGCTGCTGCTCAAGGAGGTCGGTGAGCTGCGGATCGCCCGCGAGATCGACCGGGGCGGAGCCAGCCTGCCGATGCCCGAGCAGGAGGTCGGGGTGGGCGAGCAGTGCGAGTACGACCTCACGCTGCGCCCGCTGCTGCCCGCCGAGGACTGGAACGCCCAGATCTCGCTGCTCACCGGCATGGTCGCCGCCCGCATCATGCTCGACGGTGGCGTGGGCATCCTGCGCACCATGCCCGAGCCGACCGACGGCGCGGTCGCCCGCTTCCGCCGGGAGGTCGAGGCGCTCGGCGCCAGTTGGCCGGAGGGTATGCCGTACGGCGAGTTCCTCCGCACGCTCGACAAGGGCGACACCCGTCACCTCGCCATCGTCAACGCCGCGACCTTCCTCTTCCGTGGCGCGGGCTACACCGCCTTCGACGGCGAGCTGCCCCCGGAGGACGAGCAGGTGCAGTCGGCCATCGCCGCCCCCTACGCCCACGTGACCGCGCCGCTGCGCCGGCTCGTGGACCGCTTCGGGCTCGCGGTGTGCGCGGCCCTGAGCGGGGGCCGCGACGTCCCGACCTGGGCGCGCGCGGCGTTGCCCGACCTGCCCGACGTCATGGAGGAGACCGGTCGCCGCGCCAAGGCCGTCGACCGGGCGTGCGTGACCGCTGTCGAGGCGGCCGTGCTGAGCGACCGGGTCGGCGAGGACTTCGAGGCGGTCGTCGTCGACGGGGTCGACGGCGGCCGCGTCCGGGTGCAGCTGCTCGACCCGCCGGTCAGCGATGTCGCCATCGGCAGCGCCCGGCTCGGCAGCGCGGTGACGGTCCGGGTCGAGCGGGCCGAGATCCTGGCCGGCGAGGTGGACCTGCGGATCGTGGGCCGGGACGACGGGTGAGCCGCGTGCCGCAGGCCCCCCGGGTCGTCGCGACCGACTGCGATGGCACGCTGCTGCGCTCCGACGGCACCGTCTCGCCCTATACCCGTGACGTCCTCGACCGGTGCTCCGAGGCAGGAGTGGTGGTCGTGCTCGTGACGGCCCGTCCGCCCCGGTGGATGCACGAGCTGGGTGACCTGGGCGTCACCGGCTTGGCCCTGTGCGGCAACGGCGCCTTCACCTATGACGTCGCCCGCCGCGAGGTGGTCGGCCACCGGCTGATCGGTGCCGACCTCACCGGCCGGCTGCTCCAGGACATCAAGGAGGGTGTGCCGGGTGCGCAGCTCGCGACCGAGTCCCTGCGCGGCTTCGCGCGGGAGCCCGACTTCGAGCGGGCCAGCGGACGGATCGACGGCGAGTGGCTGCGGGGGAGCCTGGGTGAGCTGGCGGCCGAGCCGGCCGGCAAGATCCTCGTCCGCCACGACGGCTGGGAGACCGAGGAGCTGAGCGCGCGGGTGGCGCAGGTCGTCGGCGACCGGGCGGAGGTGGCCCACTCCGGCGCGGTGCGGATGGCCGAGGTCACCGCCAGCGGCGTCACCAAGGCCCTGGCCATCTCGACCTGGTGCGCCGAGCAGCGCCGGCCGGTCGACGCCACCGAGGTCTGGGCCTTCGGCGACATGCCCAACGACATCCCGATGCTGGAGTGGGCCGGACGCGCGCACGCCGTGGCGAACGCGCATACCGACGTGCTCGCCGTCTGCGACGAGGTGGTCGCGAGCAACGACGAGGACGGCGTCGCCCGCGCCCTGGACGCGCTGCTGCGGGGTGGATGAGCCGGCCGGTACGCCGGGTTCTGTCCCCTCGCGCCGTCGCCGGCACTGCGAGGGTGGCGACCATCCATCTCGGACGTGCGTCACCGCACGCCTCCAGCGGCCTACCCGTGCGCTCGGGCGGGCAGCCCTCGGACGCGCACTGTCTGGCCTTGCTCCAGGTGGGGTTTACCGAGCCACGCCAGTCACCTGGCGTGCTGGTGGTCTCTTACACCACCCTTTCACCCTGACCCGCCACGAGGGCGGGCGGTCTGCTTTCTGTGGCACTGTCCCGCGGGTCGCCCCGGGTGGCCGTTAGCCACCACCTTGCCCTGTGGAGCCCGGACGTTCCTCGACGGGTCACCACGAGGGTGCCCGCCGCGGCCGCCTGGCCGACTCATCCACGGCGAGGATCATACCGGTGCCGGGAGGGCCTGGCGTCCTCTCGACCAGACGTAGACTCGGTGCGCGTGACGACCCGCCAGCCCGCGCCCGCCGACCTGCGTCGCTGGCGCCGCCACCTCGCCGACGAACGCGCCAACATCCAGGTCTTCCGCGACGTCGCCGCGCGCCGGCAGGGGGAGGAGCGCGACATCCTGCTGTCGCTCGCGCGGGCCGAGGAGCGGCACGCCGGGCACTGGATCGAGCTGCTGGGGGACCACGCGGAGCCCCCGCCGCGGGCCAACCTCAGCCACCGGGTGCAGGCCTGGCTGGCACGACGCTTCGGCATGGTCTTCGTGCTCGCGCTGCTGCAGCGGTCGAAGTCGGACAACCAGTATGCCCAGGAGCAGGACGCGGCGACCTCGATGGCCGCGGACGAGCAGGTCCACGAGGAGGTGCTGCGCGGCCTCGCCGCCCGAGGTCGGCTGCAGCTGTCCGGCAACTTCCGTGCCGCCGTCTTCGGTGCCAACGACGGTCTGGTCTCCAACCTGGCGCTCATCATGGGCATGGCCGGCACGGGCGTGTCAGGGGCGGTCGTCCTGGCGGCCGGCATGGCCGGGCTCCTGGCGGGGGCGCTGTCGATGGGGGCGGGGGAGTACATCTCGGTCCGCTCGGCGCGGGAGCTGCTCTCCGCCTCGCAGCCCGCCACCGGGACCCACCGGGCGCTGGGGGAGCTGGACCTGCAGACCAATGAGCTCGAGCTCGTCTACCGCGCCCGGGGCATGGACCGGGACC
Organism: Serinicoccus sp. CUA-874; assembly: GCF_001942225.1. Taxonomy (NCBI): domain Bacteria; kingdom Bacillati; phylum Actinomycetota; class Actinomycetes; order Micrococcales; family Ornithinimicrobiaceae; genus Serinicoccus; species Serinicoccus sp. CUA-874. The sequence continues at coordinate 177,174 of NZ_MKJZ01000038.1, forward strand.
ACGCCCGCGCCCGGGCCGCCGACGTGCTGGGGCAGGTCGCCCGGGCCGGGCACGCGCCGGAGGACGCCGTGCCGGCGGCGGCGACGGACGCCGACGACCAATACGCCGTCCTCAACCCCTGGGGCGCGGCGCTGGCCAGCTTCGGCTTCTTCGCCTCCGGCGCCCTGATCCCGGTGCTGCCCTACCTGCTCGGCGCGTCCGGGCTGGTCGCTGCAGGGATCGCGATGCTCCTGGTCGGGCTGGCGCTGCTCGTCACCGGCGCCGTGGTCGGCGTCCTCTCCGGGGCCTCGCCCCTGGCCCGGGGGGTGCGCCAGCTGCTCATCGGGTATGCCGCCGCCGTCGCCACCTACCTGCTCGGCCTGGCCTTCGGCGCCGCCGGCATCGGCTGACCGCCCGCGACCGGCCGCACGCTCTGTGTCGTTGGCCGCAAGCTGTGCGCCGACGGGCCGCACGGCCTGCTCAGAAGCGCGTCGCCCCGGCCCCACGCAGGTCCAGCAAATCGACCCCACCGTCGGCGCCGAAGTCACCGAGGTGCTTCAGGTACATCGCGCGGCCCCGATCGTTGAGCAGCCCGTCGTGGATCGGGACGATCCCTCGCGCCGGCGCGAGGCGTCGCACGAAGGCGATGCTCTCGGCGACCTTGCCCCAGGGCGCGCTGACCGGCACGCACAGCAGGTCCACCTGACCCGGCTCTCCGTCCAGGGCGTCGCCCGGGTGGTAGAGCACCGGCTCGCCCTCGGCGCGGATGACGACGCCGGTGTTGCCGACGCGCGGCACGTAGGGGTGGTTGTCGGCGTGCCGCTCGCCCACGCCGGTGAGCATCACCCCGGACCCGCCGAGCTGGACCGACCGGCCCGCGCCGAGGACCTCGACCCGGTCGGCATACCCCGCCTCGACGACCTTCCCAGCGGTCTCGGCCTCCATGAGCACCCGGGCGCCGGGGTTGGCGCCGAGCAGGTCGTCAGCCCGCTCGGGGTCGAGGTGGTCGGCGTGCTGGTGGGTGACGACCACCGCGGTGAGGTCGCGCAGCCCGTCGAAGTCGGAGAAGGCGCCCGGGTCGACGAGGATGCGCTCCCCGGCGACCTCGACGAGCAGGCAGGCATGTCCGAGGTGCGTGATCTGCATACCTCACTGTAGGCACCCAGGGCCTACCCTTGGGGCCCGTGGAGTTCCTCAACGGCACCGAGCCGGTGCACGACCTGACCTACAACGACGTCTTCATGGTGCCGTCCCGCTCGTCGGTGACCTCGCGTCTCGACGTCGACCTGACCACCGCCGACGGCACCGGGACCACGCTGCCGCTCGTCGTGGCCAACATGACGGCCGTCGCCGGGCGCCGGATGGCCGAGACCGTCGCCCGTCGCGGTGGCATCGCCGTCCTCCCGCAGGACATCCCGCTGCCGCAGGTGCGGGCGACGATCGAGCAGGTCAAGGCCAGCCACCCGCTCTACGAGACCCCGATCACCGTCGACCCCGCCGCGCCGGTGGCGCAGATGCTCTCGGTGATGTCCAAGCGGGCCCACCGCGCCGCGGTCGTCGTCGAGGACGGTGCCCCGGTCGGCATCGTCACCGAGGACGACACCGAGGGGGTGGATCGCTTCGCCTCGGTCCGGGACGTCATGGAGCCACCGCGGGTGGTCCTCGAGGACGGGGTCGACCCTCGGACCGCCTTCGACCAGCTCGAGCAGACCCGGGCGGGGATGGCGCCGGTCGTCGTCGACGGCCGGCTGCTCGGCGTCCTCACCCGGACCGGCATCGTCCGCTCGGGGATCTACACCCCTGCGCTGGACGGCGAGGGACGCCTGCGCGTGGGCGCCGCCGTGGGGATCAACGGGGACGTGCGGGCGAAGGCCGCCGACCTGCTGGCCGCCGGTGCCGACGTCCTCGTCGTCGACACCGCCCACGGGCACCAGGACAAGATGATCGACGCGCTGCCGCTCGTGGTCGCGGCCCGTGACGCGCACGAGGAGCGCACCGGGGTCCGGGTGGCCGTCGCCGCCGGCAACGTCGTCTCCCGCGCCGGCACCGAGGACCTCGTCGCGGCCGGTGCCGACATCGTCAAGGTGGGCGTGGGCCCCGGGGCGATGTGCACCACCCGGATGATGACGGGCGTGGGACGCCCGCAGTTCTCCGCCGTCCTCGAGTGCGCGGACGCCGCGCGGGAGCTCGGTGCGCAGGTGTGGGCGGACGGTGGCGTGAAGTACCCCCGCGACGTGGCCCTCGCGCTGGCCGCCGGCGCCGCCTCGGTCATGGTCGGCTCGTGGTTCGCCGGCACGCTGGAGTCGCCGGGCGACCTCATCCGGGATACCGACGGGCGGCACTACAAGGAGTCCTTCGGTATGGCCTCCGCCCGGGCGGTCCGCCACCGCACCCGGGAGATGTCGGCCTTCGACCGCGCCCGCGCGGCGCTCTTCGAGGAGGGCATCTCCTCCGGGCGGATGTTCGTCGACCCGGCCCGGCCGGGCGTCGAGGACCTCATCGACCAGATCGTCTCCGGGGTCCGTTCGGCCTTCACCTACGCCGGGGCGCGGACGATCGGGGAGTTCCACACCACCGCGGTGGTCGGCATCCAGGGTGCCGCGGGCTACGACGAGGGGCGCCCCCGGCATACCTCCTGGTGAGGGGGCGGGCGCCCGACTGTGCGCCGGTATGCCGTCTCCGAGCCCGCTCGTCAGCTGAGAGCCTCCCCGAGCAGGCTCACGAGTGCCGTCGAGGCGCGCGGACGACGCGCCCGTCGTCCACGATGCGGTACTGCGGGACGACCACGAGACCGAGGTCGGCGAGGAGCAGCCGGAGCAGGGTCTCCCCGGGTGACTCGCTGCTGGCATCGGCGAGTCGGATCGCCGCCCGCGCGCCACCGATCCCCGTCACGTGGACCTGCCGCTCCAGCGCCGCGTCGAGCTCGTCGACGGTGACCAGCTCGCGGTGCAGCGCCCGCCACGCGGGTCAGGAGCTTGCGCTGCACCAGGCGCCGCAGCACCTCGCGGTTGAAGCCGAGGGCCGCCGCCTCCCGGGTGGTGACGACGTGGTGGTGCGTGGTGAGGAAGGCCTGGAGCTCGGGGTGCATGGGTCCACGCTGTCGCACCGGCGTCCAGACGAGGGGGGACGCACGGAGGCGCTGGACTGGACCGAACCCGCGGCCCTCAGCCCAGGTGCTGCGCCTGCCAGGCGGCGCCGATGATGCCGGCGTCGTTCTTCAGCTGGGCCGGCACGATGGGCGCGCGCGTGTGCAGCAGCGGAAGGTACTTGTCCGCCTTCTTGGAGATGCCGCCGCCGACGATGATGAGGTCGGGCCAGAGCAGGTCCTCCACGTGGGAGTAGTAGCGCTGCAGCCGGTCGGCCCAGTCCTCCCACGACAGGTCCTCGTTCTCCCGGGCGCTGCTCGCGGCGCGCGTCTCCGCGTCGTGCCCGTCCAGCTCCAGGTGGCCGAGCTCGGTGTTGGGCAGCAGCTCGCCGTTCATGAACAGCGCGGTGCCGATCCCGGTGCCGAGCGTGGTCAGCAGGACGACGCCGTCGTTGCCCCGCCCCGCGCCGTAGTGCATCTCCGCGACGCCCGCGGCGTCCGCGTCGTTGACGACGTGCACCTGCCGCCCGACCCGCTCGGTGAAGAGCGCGTCGGCATCGGTGCCGATCCAGGACTGGTCGATGTTGGCCGCGGTCCGCACCGTGCCGTGGTGCACGACGGCCGGGACCGTGATGCCCACCGGCTGCTTCTTGCCGATCTCGTCCTCGAAGTGCTCGACGATCTCGGCGACGACCTCGGCCACCGCCTCGGGCGTCGACTCCTCCGGCGTCGGGATGCGTTGCCGTTCGGTCGCGAACTCGCCCTCCTTGAGGTCGACCGGTGCCCCTTTGATGCCGCTGCCACCGATGTCGATGCCCAGACCGTGCTTCTTTGCCATGGTGTCCTCCCTCGTCACAGACCTTCCGGGAGTATGCCGCAACGTCAGCCCACGCGACACCGGGACCCGCTCAGGGCAGCGTGAGGATCTCCGCGCCGTCGTCGGTGATGAGCAGCGTGTGCTCGAACTGCGCGGAAGGTCGGCCGTCCGCGGTGAGCACCGTCCACCCGTCCGCCCACTCGGTCCAGTCCGGGGTGCCGAGGTTGAGCATCGGCTCGATCGTGAAGGTCATCCCGGGTTCGATGATCGTCGCGTAGTCCGGCGCCGCGTCGTAGTGCGGGATGACCAACCCGGAGTGGAACGCCTCGCCCACCCCGTGCCCGGTGTAGTCCCGCACCACGCCATACCCGAAGCGGCCGGCGTAACTCTCGATGACGCGACCGATGACGTTGATCTCGCGCCCCGGCCGCGCCGCCCTGATGGCCCGCGCGAGCGCCTCGCGGGTCCGCTCCACGAGCAGCCGGGTCTCCTCGGCCACCTCGCCCACGAGGAAGGTCGCGTTGTTGTCGCCGTGGACCCCGCCGAGGTATGCCGTGATGTCGATGTTGCAGATGTCGCCCTCGCGCAGCTCCCGGTCGTCCGGGATGCCGTGGCAGATGACCTCGTTGACCGAGGTGCACAGCGACTTGGGGAACCCCCGGTAGCCCAGCGTGGAGGGGTAGGCGCCGTGGTCCAGCAGGAACTCGTGACCGACCCGGTCGATCTCGTCGGTGGTGACCCCGGGCCGGACCAGCTCGCCGCAGGCCTGGAGCGCCTGCGCCGCGAGCCGCCCGGCCACGCGCATCGCCTCGATGGTCTCGGCGTCCTTGACCTCGGACCCGCGGAAGGGGGCGGGGGCGGGGCGGTCGACATACTCCGGGCGGACGATCGAGCCCGGCACCGGGCGGCGCGGGCTGACCTGTCCGGGGGCGATCGGGGTGAGGGTGGGCATAGGGTCGAGTCTAGGTGCCGCCGGAGCCCCGGCGGCACGCAGTCGGCATCGCCTTCGGAGGTCAGCAGATGGAGTACTGGTTCAACACCAAGTCCGGTCAGGTGCAACGCGGCGACGACCCGGACCTCCCCCGCAGCGGCGACCTCATGGGTCCCTACGACAGCGAGCAGGAGGCCTCCCGGGCCTACGAGATCGCGGCGGCGAAGACCGAGAAGTGGGACGAGGAGGACCGCGAGGACGACGACTGGGACAGCAACCCGCTGAACGACCAGAGCTGAGGCGCCCCGGGCGTGCTCGCCCTCAGCGGTGCAGCTTCGGCCGCACCTCGGCGCCGAAGACCTCCAGCCACTGCTGCTGGTTGCGCCCGACGTTGTGCAGGTAGACCCGGTCGAAGCCGAGGTCGAGCAGGCCCTGGATGTGCGCGCGGTGCACGTCCGGGTCGCTGGAGATGACCATCCGTCCCTCGAAGTCCTCGGGGCGCACCAGCTGGGCCATCGCGGCGAAGTCGTGCGGGGAGCGGATGTCGGCCTTGCCGAACTTCATCCCGCCGTTGGGCCACTGCGTCATCGCGTTGTCCAGCGCCTGGTCGTCGGTCTCCGCCCACGACAGGTGAAGCTGCAGCACCTTGGGCATCGACTCCGGGTCCTTGCCGGCCTCCCGTGCCCCGTCGGCGAAGCGCCCCAGGAGCATCTCGATCTTCTCCCGCGGCGCGCCGACGGTGATGATGCCGTCCGCGTGCCTCCCGGTCTTCTTCGCGTTGACCGGCCCCGCGGTCGCCACGAGGATCGGCGGCGCGCCTCCGGCATCGTCCACAGCCGGGTGGTCTCCATCCGGAAGAACTCCCCGGCGAACTTCGTGTCCTTGTCGGCCAGCGAGGCGTCGAAGAGCTGGCGGATCAGCTCGACCGCCTCGAACATCCTGCGGGACCGCTCACCGGCCTCGGGCCAGTAGCCACCCAGGACGTGCTCGTTGAGCGCCTCGCCGGCGCCCACCCCGAGCCAGCTGCGCCCGGGGTACATCGCCTCCAGCGTCGCGGCCGCCTGCGCCACCACCGCCGGGTGCCAGCGGAAGCTCGGGCAGACGACCCCCGGCCCCAGGTCCCCGGTCGTGCGCTCGCCCACCGCGGTGAGGACGTTCCACACGAAGGCGGACTGCCCCTGGCTCGGCACCCACGGGGCGAAGTGGTCCGCCGCCATGCACCCGGAGAAGCCGTGCTCCTCCGCCGCCGCGGTGAGCGCCACGGCCTCGGAGGGGTGGAACTGCTCCAGCATCGCGGCATACCCGACGGTGAGATCGCTCATGCCGCCCAGGGTATGCCGACGTCCGACACCCGGCAGCCGAGCGGGGCGTAGCGTGCCCGGGGTGGATGAGGTGCTGGTCGAGCGGGTCCTGCGCGCGGTGGAGCAGGTGCCGCGCGGGCGCGTGGTCTGCTACGGCGACCTCGCCGCGCTCGTCGGCATCGGCCCGCGCCAGGTCGGGTCGGTCATGCGGCACTGGGGCGGCAACGTCACCTGGTGGCGGGTGACCAACGTCGCCGGGGACCTCCCGGCCGAGCTCCTGGCCCGGGCCCTGCCGCACTGGCGGGAGGAGGGCATCGCCCTCAAGCCCGCCGGCTCGGGCTGCCGGTTCGTCGAGCACCGGGCCGATCTGGGGCGGCTGGGGGAGGACTACGCCCGGGCGGCGGCCGACCTCGACGATGCGGCAGGATGAGGCCATGAACCGCCAGCAGGAGTATGTCCTCCGCACCATCGAGGAGAGGGACATCCGGTTCGTCCGGCTGTGGTTCACCGACCTCATGGGCACCCTGAAGTCGGTCGCCGTGGCCCCGGCCGAGCTCGAGCAGGCGTTCACCGAGGGCATCGGGATCGACGGCAGCGTCATCGAGGGCTTCACCCGGGTCTACGAGGCGGACATGATCGTCCAGCCGGACGCCGACACCTTCCAGGTGCTGCCGTGGCGGGACCGCACCGCCCGGATGTTCTGCGACATCAACATGCCCGACGGCACCCCCGCGGCGACCGACTCGCGCAACATCCTGCGCCGCACCCTGGACCGCGCCGGGCAGCAGGGGTTCACCTTCTACACCCATCCCGAGATCGAGTTCTACCTGTTCAAGGAGCCCTACGACCGCACCCTCGGGCCGGCGCCGGTGGACCAGGCCGGCTACTTCGACCACGTCGCCCGCGGCGACGGCCACGACTTCCGGCGCGCCGCGATCGAGATGCTGGAGCAGATGGGCATCTCGGTCGAGTTCAGCCACCACGAGGGCGGCCCGGGGCAGCAGGAGATCGACCTGCGCTACGCCGACGCGCTGTCGATGGCGGACAACATCATGACCTTCCGCACCGTGGTCCGGGAGGTGGCGCTGCACGAGCAGGCCTTCGCCACCTTCATGCCCAAGCCCCTGGCGCAGCAGCCGGGCTCGGGCATGCATACCCACGTCTCGCTGTTCGAGGGCGACAGCAACGCCTTCTACGAGCCGGGAGCCAGCTACGAGCTGTCCCAGACCGGCCGCCGGTTCATGGCTGGTGTCCTCGCGCACAGCCGGGAGATCTGCGCGGTCACCAACCAGTGGGTCAACTCCTACAAGCGGCTCTGGGGCGGCGGGGAGGCCCCGGCCCACGTGTGCTGGGGGCACAACAACCGCTCCGCGCTGGCGCGGGTGCCGATGTACTCCATCGGCAAGGGCCACTCCCGCCGGGTCGAGGTGCGCTCCATCGACGCGGCCTGCAACCCCTACCTCACCTACGCCCTCGTCCTGGCCTCGGGGCTGCGCGGCATCCAGGAGGCCTACGACCTGCCGCCCGAGGCCGAGGACGACGTGTGGGTGCTCACCGACGCCGAGCGGCGGGCCATGGGCATCGACCCGCTCCCGCAGAGCCTCGGCGAGGCGGTGGCGGTGATGGAGGAGTCCGAGCTGGTCGCCGACGTCCTCGGCGAGCAGGTCTTCGACTTCTACCTGCGCAACAAGTGGCAGGAGTGGGGCGACTACCGCTCCCAGGTCACGCAGTTCGAGCTGGACCGCTACCTGCTCCACCTGTGAGCGAGGGGTATGCCGTGTCCTCCGCCGAGCGCGATCCTCGCCCCCGCACAGACGCGGCTGCCCCCGCGGAGCCGGGCGCGGTGGGCGCCACCGCGCTCGCGCGGGGCGGGTTCCAGGACCTGCGCCGGGCCGGCAGGCTGCTGGAGGAGGTGCTGGGGCGGCTGCGCGACGGCGGGTCCGACGACGTCGAGGACGTCGACGTGGCCTCGCTGGTCGCCGATCTCGGCGCGACCGCCGAGCCGGACGTCGCGCTGCTCCTGCTTGTCCGGCTGCTGGACCCCCGCTCGACCGGGGCCGACGGCAGCCGCACCGACGAGACGACCCTGCCGGTCGTCCGCGCCGGCGGGGAGCCGCGGCAGCGGCTGCTGACCCTGCTCGGTGGCTCCCAGGCCCTCGGGGAGTCGCTGCTGCGGCACCCCGAGCACGTGCGCGACGTGGCCGAGGGCGAGCTGCCCGAGGCCGGGCAGATCGTGGCGGCCGTCCGTGGGCGCGCAGGCCGGGAGGGAGCCGACGCGCTGCGGGTGGCCTACCGGCGCCAGCTGCTCCGCGTCGCGACCGCCGACCTCGTCTCGGCGGACCCGGTCGCGCTGCTGCCCGCCGTGGGTGGGGCGCTGGCCGACCTGGCCTCGGCGGCCCTGGAGGCTGCGCTGCTGCTCGCCCGGGAGGAGGTGGACGGGGAGCAGACCTGCGACGTCTGCATCATCGGGATGGGCAAGACCGGCGGCCGCGAGCTCAACTACCTCTCCGACGTCGACGTCATCGTCCTCGCGGCGCCGCGGGGTGACGCGCCGGAGCGCGAGGCGCTGGAGGTCGGGGGTCGCCTGGCCAGCGCGGTGATGCGCATCTGCGGCGAGTCCACCGCCGAGGGCTCGCTGTGGCAGGTCGACGCGGCGCTGCGGCCGGAGGGCAAGCACGGGCCGCTGGTCCGGTCGCTGTCCTCGCACCGGGAGTACTACCAGCGCTGGGCCAAGACCTGGGAGTTCCAGGCACTGCTCAAGGCGAGGGTGGTGGCGGGGGACGGCGAGCTGGGCCAGCGGTGGCTGGACATCGTCGAGCCGATGGTGTGGGACGCCGCGGGCCGGGACAACTTCGTCGACGAGGTGCAGTCGATGCGCCGCCGGGTGGAGCAGCACGTCAAGCGCGACGAGGTGGAGCGGCAGATCAAGCTCGGCCCCGGTGGGCTGCGCGACATCGAGTTCAGCGTCCAGCTGCTCCAGCTCGTGCACGGCCGGGCGGACCCGAGCCTGCGCTCGCGCACCACGCTGGAGGCGCTCGCGGCGCTGCGCGACGGGGGCTACGTCGGCCGTTCGGACGCGCGCAGCCTGGACGAGGCATACCGGCTGCTGCGCTGCCTGGAGCACCGGGTGCAGCTGCACCGGATGAAGCGCACCCACCTCATGCCGACCGGTGAGGCCGAGCTGCGTCGCCTCGGCCGGCTGCTGGGGGAGCGGGGCGAGGCGGACCGTGCCGTCACGCAGCGGTGGAAGGCGGTGCGGCGGGAGGTGCGCCGCCTGCACGAGCGGCTGTTCTACCGGCCCCTGCTCTCGGCCGTCGCCCGGCTCTCCAGCGATGAGGCGCGGCTTTCGACCGAGGCCGCCCGGGAGCGTCTGGCCGCGCTCGGGTTCCGCGACCCGGCCGGCGCGATGCGGCACCTGGAGGCGCTCACCGAGGGCGTCAGCCGCAGGGCCACCATCCAGCGGCACCTCCTGCCGGTCATGCTCTCCTGGTTCGCCGACGGCGCCGACCCGGACGCCGGACTGCTCGCCTTCCGCCGCATCAGCGACGCCCTTGGCACGACGCACTGGTACCTCGGGATGCTGCGCGACGAGGGCAGCGCCGCGCAGCGTCTGGCGCGCGTCCTCTCCTCCAGCCGGTATGCCGTCGACCTGCTCATCCGCAGCCCCGAGACGGTCTCCCTCCTCGGTGACGAGACCGAGCTGGTGGCGCCGGACAAGGACGCCCTCGTGGCCCGGATGAGCGCCGCGGCGCAGCGGCAGGCCAGCGCCGAGGAGGCCTTCGCCTCGGTGCGGAAGGTGCGGGCGCGCGAGCTGGTCCGGATCGTCCTCGGCGACCTCGCTGCCGGCTGGGAGGGGCCGCAGGTGCGCCAGGCGCTGAGCGACCTCACCGACGCCTACCTCGAGGGGGCGCTCGGCGTCGCCACGCGCCGGGTGCTGGCACGGCGCGAGGAGGAGGCCGCGATGGTCATGCTGCTCGTCGGCATGGGCCGGCTCGGCGGTCGCGAGGTGGGGTATGCCAGCGACGCCGACGTGATGTACGTCTACGACGTCGTCGGCGACGACCCCGAGCTGGCGGCCCAGCAGGCCGGTGACGTCATCGCCGAGCTGCGCCGGGGGTTGTCCGGCCCGGGACCGGACCCGGTGCTCGAGCTGGATGCCGACCTGCGTCCCGAGGGCAAGGGCGGGCCGCTGGTCCGCAGCCTCGAGGGATACCGCACCTACTACGAGCGATGGTCGGCCGGCTGGGAGTCGCAGGCGCTGCTGCGTGCCCGACCGGTGGCGGGGGACCGCGGACTGGGTGAGGCCTTCACCGAGATGGTGCGACCGCTGCGCTGGCCCGAAGGGGGGATCGGGGACGCCGCGGTCCGCGAGATCCGCAAGCTCAAGGCCCGGATGGAGGCCGAGCGGTTGCCCCGGGGTGCCGACCCACGGACCCACCTCAAGCTGGGGCTGGGCGGGCTGTCGGACGTGGAGTGGGTGGCCCAGCTGCTGCAGCTCCAGCACGCGCACGAGCACGCCGGTCTGCGCACGACCAGCACCATCGACGCCTGCGGGCCGCGGGCGAGGCCGGGCTGCTGACCGAGCGCGACCTGCACCCGCTGCTGGTGGCCTGGGCCACCGCCTCTCAACTGCGCGACGCCGGCATCGTCTGGCGGGGGCGCGCCGTGGATAGCGTGCCCAGCGACCTGCGCGACGCCGAGGGGATGTCCCGGGTCATGCGCCGGGAGCCGGGTCAGGGTGCCGCCCTGGCCCAGGACTGGCGCCGGATCGCCCGACACTCCCGCGAGGTGGTGGAACGGCTGCTCTACGGCAACCGACCGCCGCGGCACGAGGAGGCGGAGTCCGGGGACGCGCCCACGCGGCCCCGTTTCGGCGGGGGCGCCCGACGCGGCCCACCGCGCGACCGCCGCACCGACGGCTTCGGTCGCCCACGGGTGTCCTCCCCGCCGCGGTCGGCGGGGCACTTCCCGACCCCGCGCCAGGACCCGTTCGGCCGGTCGCGGGGCACGCGCCGTGGCGAGGGCGGGAGCGGCCCCACCGATCCGTAGGATGACTGCGTGACCCCTCCGCCCACGACCGCCAGCGACGCCGCGCGATCGGCCGGGCTCCTGCTGTCGGCCGGGCCGCGCGCCGAGGTCGACACCTGGGTGGGGGCGAGCGTCGTGCCCGTCACCGTCGTGCCGCTGGAGGGGTGGACGGCGGTGGTGACCCGAGGCGGCTCGCAGGCCGGACCGCCCTACGAGGACGGTGGCCTCGTCAGCGCCTGCCGCGCGCTGCCCGCCAGGGCGGCACCCGGGCTGGGCTTCTTCGAGGTCGACGGCCGCGCCCTGGTCACCGTCCACGGCGGGGGTCGGCGCCGACGCGTGCGGTGGGTCGTCTGGGAGCCGGAGCAGGGGCTGCTGCGCCCGCCGGGTCTCGACCTGGCCGGTCCGGCCGAGCTGGTGCGGCTGGCCGGTGCGGACCCGGGCACCCGGGACGAGCTGGTGGAGCTGCTGCACGAGACGAGGGTGCGCCCCGCCCTCATGCTCCAGGCGGTCATGGCCACGCTCGGGCTCCCTGGCACCCGGCTCGTCGAGGAGCCCGCCCGCGCCGACGACCTGCCCGGCGCGGTCCGGGTCGTCCCCGACCGCCGGCAGGTCGAGTGGTTCGAGGACGCCGTGCGCGACTCGGTGCGGCTCCGGCAGGAGCTGGGCGTCCTGTCGTGACGGGGACGCTGAGCCTGCTCCCGGCCGTGGACGTCGCCGGTGGCCGGGCCACCCAGGTGCGTGCCGGCCATGCGGACGCCCCCGCGGCCGTCGCCGCGGCGATGGTGGACCAGGGCGCGACGATGCTGCACCTCGTCGACCTCGACCGGGCCTTCGGCCGCGGGGGGGACCCGGACCTCATGACCGAGCTGCTCGACGGCATACCCGTGCCGGTGCAGCTGTCCGGAGGCATCGCCACCGAGGCCGACGTCAGGTGGGCGGCCGGCACCCGGGCCCGGCGCGTCGTCCTCGCCAGCTCGGCGCTGGCCGACCCCGAACTAGTCGAGTCCGCCGCAGCGGCACTGGGGGAGCGGCTGGTCGTCGCGGTCGACGTCCGGGACGGGCAGGTGGTCGCCCGCGGCACCCCGCTGGTCCTCGGGCCGCCGGAGCACGTCCTCGGCGACCACCCGGTGCTGCGGGACGGCGGGGTGCGCGTGCTCGTCGCCGACGCCTCCCGGGACGGCCGACGCACCGGCGCCGACCTCGACCTCTTCGCCTCCGTCGCCGCGCTGGTCGGGTCGCCGGTGACCGCCTCCGGTGGTGTGGCCGACCTCGAGGACGTCGTCCGGCTGCGCGAGTCGCCCGCGGTCGACGAGCTCGTGCTGGGCGCCGCGCTGCACGAGGGCGCCTTCACCCTGACCGACGCCCTGGAGGTCTGCTCGTGAGCCACCGCTTCGCCGACCACCGGGCGCAGGACGGCGCCGACACCGCCGGGACCCCGTGGTCCGGACGCACCCTCACCGGCACCGGCTTCGACGGTGACACCGGGGCCGCCGACGAGCGCCTCTCCCGGCTGCTCGGCGGCGTCGACCCCGAGCCGGCTGCCGAGGACGTCGTTGCCGCGGTGGCCCGGGCGCGGTTGATCGTCCCGGTCGTCGCGGTCGCCGGCGAGGTCGACACCTCCTCGGGCATCCCCGCCGACGCGAGCAGCGACATGGCCTCGGTCACCCTCGTCGCGCCGGACGGGCAGCGGGCGCTGCCGGCCTTCACGAGCACCGCGGCGCTCGGGGCGTGGGACCCCCAGGCCCGCCCCGTCCCGGTCACCGCCCAGCGCGCGGCGCTGGCCGCCGTCCAGGAGGGCTGCACCGTGATCCCCCTCGACCTGGCCCCCGCACCCGGTCCACCGGCCTACACGCTGAGCTGGTCGATGGTGTGGGCCCTCGCGATGACCCGCGACTGGGTGCCCGCGCACCGGGACGAACAGGTGGCCGCTGCCGTGGCGGCCACGGTCCAGCAGGAGGAGGACGTCGTGGCGCACCGGCTCGCCGGGTCCGGCGGGGAGCTCGTGGTCGAGCTCGGTCTGCGCCCGGGCCTCTCCGGGCCGCAGGTGCAGGCACTCGTCACCCGGGTCGGGCAGGCTCTCGCGGTGGACGCCGAGACCCGTGCGCGCATCGACGCCGTCACCTTCCGGCTCGCCACCGCCTGAGCCTGCGACGACCGACGCACCACGTGGAGGGATCCCGGCACGCGGGAGCGCCCCACCGGCCGCGGTGCGGCGGTGGGCGCTCCAGTCGATCTGCGGCGTCGGCGCGCCGCCGGGTCAGCGGTGGCTGCCGACCAGGTCCGACCGGGACTCGCCCAGGGACTCGACCTGCGGCGTGCCGCCGTCGCTCTCCCGGACCTCGGCCTCGGCGGCGATCAGCTCGATCCGCTCACCCACGCCCTGGTGGATGTTCCGCCAGTACTCGTAGACCCGCTCGCGGATCATCGGGTCGCAGGCGCCCATCATGCCGCCGACCGTCTGGGCGAGGCGCTCACGCTGGGCGTCGTCGTAGACCTCGCCCACCAGGAGGGCGGCCTGCCCGGTGTCGCTGTCGTCCTCACGCAGGTCGTAGGCCTGGCGGACCAGCTCGCCGTCCGCCTCCCAGCCGTTCTCCACCGGGCCGGTCCGGTCCGACCAGGGGCGACCGTAGGAGTTGGTGACGTAGGTGGGCTGGCTCCCCGAGTGCAGGTAGGCCATCGGCCCGTCGAACTGGTAGGCGTTGACCTGCACCTTGGGCTGGTTGACCGGGAGGTGGGTGAAGTTGGCACCGATGCGGTGACGCTGGGCGTCCGGGTAGGAGAACACCCGGGCCAGCAGCATCTTGTCGGGGGAGACGCCGGTGCCGACCACCTGGTTGGACGGCGAGAACGCCACCTGCTCGATCTGGGCGAACCAGTTCTCCGGGTTGCGGTTCAGCGTCATCCGGCCCACCTTGACGAGCGGGTAGTCCGAGTGCGGCCACACCTTGGTGAGGTCGAACGGGTTGTAGCGATAGGTCTTGGCCTCGTCGTACGGCATGACCTGCACGAACAGGGTCCAGCTCGGGTGGTCCCCACGGTCGATCGCCTCGAAGAGGTCACGCCGGTGGTAGTCGGCGTCCGAACCGGCGAGGCGGTCCGCCTCCTCGTTGCTGATGTTGTGGACGCCCTGGTCGCTGTGCCAGTGGTACTTCACCCAGAAGCGATCACCCTGCTCGTTGACCCACATGTAGGTATGCGAGGAGTAGCCGTTCATCTCGCGCCACGTCCTGGGCAGCCCGCGGTCGCCCATGAGGTAGCTCACCTGGTGCGAGGACTCGGGGTTGGCGGTCCAGAAGTCCCACTGCATGTTGGGGTCGCGCAGCCCGCTGTCCGGCGTGCGGCGCTGGGAGCGGATGAAGTTCGGGAACTTCAGCGGGTCGCGGACGAAGAAGATCGGGGTGTTGTTGCCGACGATGTCCAGGTTGCCCTCGTCGGTGTAGAAGCGGACCGAGAAGCCACGCACGTCGCGCCAGGTGTCCGGGGAGCCCTGCTCGCCGGCCACGGTGGAGAAGCGGCTGATGACCTCGCTGCTGGCGCCGGGCTGGAAGATCCCGGCCTTGGTGTATGCCGTGACGTCTTCGGTCGTCTCGAAGGTGCCGAAGGCGCCGGAGCCCTTGGCATGGGGCAGGCGCTCCGGGACCTTCTCGCGGTCGAAGTGCGCCAGCGCCTCGACGAGGCTGACGTCGTGCAGCATGAGCGGGCCGTTCGGCCCGACCGAGAGGCTGTTGCGGTCGGAGTCGTGCGGCGCGCCGTTGGTGGTGGTGCCTCCGGTGGGCTCGGGGCCCTCGCCGGAGTGCTCGGCGTTGATGTATCCGGGGTAGGTCATACCTTCTCCTTGGTGGTGGTGGACATGCGGGCAGCTGAGGGGTCGGGTCGCAGTCCGGGCACAGGCCCCAGTAGATGACCTCGGCCTCGTCGACGTCGAAGCCGACCGAGAGGGCGGGGGCGGGGTCGAGGCAGGGGGCCGAGCCGACGGCGCAGGGGACGTCGACGAGGACGTCGCAGGAGCGGCAGACGACGTGGTGGTGGTTGTCCCCGAGGTCGAGCTCGTAGCGGGCGACGGCGTGGGCCGGCTGGATGCGGCGCACCAGGCCCGCCCCGCACAGGACGGACAGCACGTCGTAGACCCCCTGGACGGAGATCCCCTCGGCGCGCCGGCGCGCGAGCGAGACCACCTGGGCGGCGTCCGCGTGCGGGTTCTCCTGCAGCAGGCCGAGGACCGCCAGCCGGGGGCGGGTCACCCGCAGCCCGGCACCACGCAGGGATGGGGCGAGGTCGGTCGTGCTCATGCACTGATCCGACCACCACAACTTGAACCACTCAAGTTAGGGGAGACTGACCGGTCGCCTCCGCCGGTGATCGCGCCGCGCATCGCAAAGGCCGGGCAAAACCTGGGTATGGAGTTGGTCAAGGGCCTTGTGATGCACCTCACCCCCTCCTAGCGTGAATCGCACGAGTGGCGCCGGGGGAGGCGCACAGAGGGTAGAGAGGTGACGGGTGACGGTGACGGACGGCATACCTTCGCGGGTGCCCGCTGCGCCGGTGCCCGAGGGGCACACCGAGACCGAAACCGTCATGGTGGTCGTGCTCTCCGAGGCGACCGCCGGTCACCTCGCCAGCCTGGCCGGGGCGGGCTGGCCCGGCACCGTCCTCGTCGTGGGCTCGGTGGCCGAGGCCCGCGAGGCGCTCGCCGGCGACGTCCCGGAACGACTCTCGCAGCCCGGCGGCCTCCGGCTGGACGCCGACAGCCGCAGCGTGGTGCACGCCCCGGAGAGCGAGCAGCTCACCCCCCTGGAGTACGGCCTGCTCGAGGCCCTGCTTGCCGACCCCGGCCGCGTGCTCAGCTTCGCCGACCTCACCAGCACGGTGTGGGGGACGACGTACACCGGCGACTGCTCCCACCTCCACGCCGTCGTGCGGCGGCTGCGGGTCAAGCTCGAGGCCGTCTCCGCCCCGGTCCACCTCGCCGCCGTGCGCGGCGTCGGCTTCCGGCTCGCGCCCCTGGCGCCGCTGCGCGGAGGTGCCCTCAGGAGCCTGTGACCGGGAGGGAGATCGGCGTCCGGCAGGGGCGTCGATCCAGTGCTGTCCGGCCGGATCCGGGGACCCGCCAACTACCCACTTTGTGCACGTGTTGCCCACGTCCTGTCGTTGTTCTGCGCACAGCCGCTCCCTAGGTTCGACCAGTCAGGGTGACGTAGGTCACCCGACATACACCTCAACCGAGAGGACAGTTGATGCATTCGAATCACCGACGACGCTGGTGCGCAGGTCTTGCCGCCGGCGCCCTCGTTGCCTCAGGGCTGGCGGCCACGGTGCCGGCCGTGGCGGCACCAGGGGGGCTCGAGCCGAGCCTGGACGACAAGATCGACGCCCAGGTCGACGAGCAGGTGGCGAGCGGGGGGCGGGCCGATGTCTGGGTGCGCTTCGCCGCGCGTCCCGACCTGAGTCAGTTCTCCACGATCCAGGACTGGGACAAGCGCGGTCAGGCCGTCGTCGATGCTCTGCAGGCATCGGCCGACGCCAGCCAGGCCGACCTCAAGGAACAGCTGGACACGCAGGACGTGGACTACCAGGCGTTCTGGGCCACCAACTCCATCCGGGTCGGCGGCGCGGACCTGGACCTCGTGACCTCGATGGCCTCGGCCGGCGGGGTGGAGGGGATCTACCCGACCCTGACGATCGAGGTGCCGGACCTCAAGGAGGAGGACCAGCAGATGGCCCCGGCGGCCGTCGAGTGGGGGGTCGACGACATCAACGCCCCGGCGGTGTGGGAGGGCCTCGGCATCCGGGGCGAGGGGGTCGTCGTCGCCTCGATCGACACCGGCGCCCAGTTCGACCACCCCGCCCTGGTCAACGCCTACCGCGGCAACAACGGTGACGGCACGTTCGACCACGACTACAACTGGTTCGACGCCGCGGGCACCTCGCCCGACGCGCCCGCCGACAACGACGGGCACGGCACGCACGTGACCGGGACGATGGTCGGCGACGACGGCGGGGACAACCAGGTGGGGGTGGCGCCCGGGGCGAAGTGGATCGCGGCCAACGGCTGCTGCCCCACCGACGCCGCGCTCATCGCCTCGGGCCAGTGGATGCTCGAGCCGCGCGACCTCGAGGGTGAGAACCCGGACGTCTCGAAGCGCCCCCACGTCATCAACAACAGCTGGGGCACCCAGGGCCCCTCGACGGCCCCCTTCATGGAGGACGTCATCGAGGCCTGGGCGGCGAGCGGCCAGTTCGGCGTCTTCGCCAACGGCAACAGCGGCCCGGCCTGCGAGAGCGCCGGTTCGCCCGGCAGCCGCATCGTGGCCTACTCCGTGGGCAACTACAACAGCGGTCACACCATCTCCGGGTCCTCCGGACGCGGTGCGGGTCAGGACGGCGAGATCAAGCCGAACATCTCCGCACCCGGCAGCGCGGTCCGGTCCTCGGTCCCCGGCAACGGGTATGCCGTCTACTCGGGCACCTCGATGGCCTCGCCGCACGTGGCGGGCGCGGTGGCGCTCGCCTGGTCCGGGGCGCCCGCCCTGGTGGGCGACGTGGACGGCACCCGAGGGCTGCTCGACGGCACGGCCGTCAACACCGAGGACCTGCAGTGCGGTGGCACGGCCGAGGACAACAACGTCTTCGGCGAGGGACGGCTGGACGCCCTCGAGCTGGTGAACTCGGCGCCGATCGGCGACGCGGGCACCCTGGAGGGCACCGTCACCGACGCCGCCAGCGGGGACCCGCTGCCGGACACCTCGGTGGACATCGTCGGCCCGATCGAGCGCAGCACGCTCACCGACGAGGAGGGCACCTACCAGGCCCAGCTCTCGGCGGGTGACTACGACCTCACGATGAGCAAGTTCGGCTACGCCACCGCCACGGCGAGCGCCACGGTCACGGCGGGCGAGACCACCACGGTGGACGCCGCGCTGGACCCGGTCGCGAGCGGTGCGGTCACCGGCACGGTCACGGACGGCTCGGGATACGGCTTCCCGCTGTATGCCCGCGTCAGCGCCGAGGGCACGCCGGCGGCGACCTTCACCGACCCGGAGACGGGTGAGTTCTCGCTGGACCTTCCCGAGGGGGAGACCTTCGACCTCACGGTGCAGGTCCAGTACCCGGGCTACACGGCGCCGACCGTCGAGGCCACCTCCGGTGACTCCCTCGACGTCTCGGTCCCGGTCGACTCGGCCACCTGCATCGCGCCGGGGTACGACTTCGTCGTCGACGGTGTCACCGAGAGCTTCGACGGGACCACCGCGCCCGAGGGCTGGGAGGTCGTGGACAACGCCGGCACCGGCGAGGTCTGGGCCTTCGACAACCCGGGCGGTCGGGACAACCTCACCGGCGGCGAGGGCAACTTCGCCGTCCTCGACTCCGACTTCTACGGCTCGGGCGGATCGCAGGACAGCCTGCTGATCAGCCCCAGCGCGACATGTCGGACCTGTCCGAGCCGGTGGTCGCTTCCGCCAGGACTGGTACTCCCTCGGTGACGACCTCGCCGACGTCGAGGTCAGCCTCGACGGTGGAGAGACGTGGACCACGGTGCTGTCCCAGGACGCCTCGGTGCGTGGGCCGGACGCGCAGGTCATCCCGCTGCCCGACGCGGCCGGCGAGAGCGACGTCCGGGTCGCCTTCCACATGTACCAGGCGGAGTACGACTGGTGGTGGGAGGTGGACGACGTCTTCCTCGGCAACCGCGTCTGCTCGCCCACGGGCGAGGGCGGCTACGTGGTCGGCAACGTCTACGCCGAGGAGGACGGCACCGGCGTCGTGGGCGCCACGGTGACCAACCTCGACGTGCCGGAGGAGACCGCGCTCACCACGGCGACGCCGGCGGACGAGAACCTCGACGACGGCTTCTACTGGTTGTTCTCGGGCACCCCGGGGACCCACCCGTTCGAGGCCAGTGCCCGCGGCTACTCCTCGGTCACGCAGGACGTCACGGTGGAGGACTCCGCCGCCGTCCGGGCCGACTTCAGCCTGGGGTCCGGCTTCATCGAGGTGGACACCGACGAGATCGAGGTCTACCAGCCGCTGGGCTCGGAGCGTCGCCACCGGGTGACGTTCACCAACACCGGGTCCGGGTCGGCCGAGGTCACGCTGACCGAGCAGGCCGGCGGGGTGGAGATCCTCCGCGTCGACGGCAGCCGGGACACGATGGGTCCCGCCGCCGAGGGCGAGGGTGGTGAGGTGGTCTCGCTGGACGTGGAGACCTCGCTCGGCGCCGCAGCCTCCGGCATGGGCAAGGCCGGTGCGGCCGACCCGCTGCGGGTCGCCGCCGATCCCTGGACGCCGCTGGGCAACTACCCGCGCGTGGCCATGGACAACCGCGTCGTCAACCTCGACGGCACCTGGTACACCCTCGGCGGGACGACCGGCACGGCCGCCTTCGCGGACGTGAACCGGTACGACGCCGAGGGCATGGCCTGGACCGCGGTCGCGCCTCTGCCCGAGGCCGCCTCGGCGGTCACGGCAGGATCCGTCAACGGGCAGATCGTGTCCAGCGGCGGCTGGGTCGACGGTGGCGTGTCCACCGCCACCCACGTCTACGACGCGGGCGCGGACGCCTGGACCGGCGGGGCCGACGCCCCGGTCGCGGTCTCGGCTGCCGGGACCGCCGTGGTGGACGGGCTGCTGTACTCCGTCGGTGGGTGCACCACCGCGGACTGCCTGCCGGCGACCGACGCGGTGATGGCCTACGACGCGGGAGCGGACAGCTGGACCCAGCTGGCCGACTACCCCGTGGCGGTCGCCTTCGCCTCGTGCGGTGGCGTCGACGGCCAGGTGATCTGCGCCGGAGGCAACGACGGAGCCGGCGGCATCGCCGAGAGCTACGCCTACGACCCGGGTGACGACTCCTGGACCGCGCTGCCGGACGCCCCGGTGGACGTGTGGGCCGGGCAGTCGGCCGGCGCCAACGGTCAGATGATCGTCAACGGCGGTGTCCAGGGCGGCGCGGTCACGAACGCGAGCTTCGCGTTCGACGGTGCCAGCGGCGACTGGGTCGAGATGCCGGCCAGCAGTGCGGCCGTCTACCGCGGAGGTGCCGCCTGCGGCATCGCCAAGGTCGGCGGGTCCACCGGTGGTTTCACCCCGATCGACGTGGCCGAGCAGCTGCCCGGCTACGACGACTGCGGCGCCACCGGCGCCGACGTCGACTGGCTGACGGTGGACCCGATGGAGTTCACCATCGAGCCCGGCGACCGGGTGCGGGTGCGGGTGACCACGGACGCCAACGTGGCGCAGCCGGGTGACTACACCGCGGGCATCGGCATCCGGACCAGCACCCCGCAGGACCTGGACCCGATCGACGTGACGATGCATGTCAATCCGCCGCGCAACTGGGGCAAGCTCCAGGGCAGCGTGGAGGGTGTCGAGTGCGACTCCTCACGGGTCGGGCTGGGCGGTGCCGTCGTGGACCTCACGCCGCGACGGGGCGACCACGCCGCTACAGCCTCCTCACCGAGGAGGACGGCTCGTACGCCTACTGGGTGCTCACCAACAGGTACCAGGCGATCGTCGCCAAGGACGGCTACCGACCGACCGTGGACGAGATCCGCGTGCCCCGCGGGCGGATCGTGACGGAGGACTACGCCCTCCGCAAGATCGGCTGCTGAGCAGGCGCTGACACCGGCGTATGCCGGTGGCAGGCCCGCCTCGACCACGGTCGGGGCGGGCCTGCCGTCTGCTAGAATGATGAATCGACCAGTCGGGCGCCACGGCGTCCGACGTGCAAGAGGGGCTCAGCTCCCACCCGCGCCGACCTCCGGGTCGCCGGGTCCGACACGGTCCGCCACCGCCTCCGAGCGGCGGCTGCAGCGCATACCTGCGGGTGTGCGTGCTGCGCCGGACCGTGGGGGACAGGCCTCTTGCGCACCAGGTGCCAGGAGGCCTTTCTGTGCCCGGGGTCGTCAGACACGACGACGAAGGAGCAGGCACATCAGCGAGCCTCGCATCAACGACCGCATCCGGGTCCCGGAAGTGCGGTTGGTGGGCCCCAACGGGGAACAGGTCGGCATCGTGCGCGTCGAGGACGCGCTGCGGCTGGCGGCCGAGGCCGACCTCGACCTGGTCGAGGTCGCCCCGATGGCGCGCCCCCCGGTCGCCAAGCTCATGGACTACGGCAAGTACAAGTACGAAGCGCCATGAAGGCCCGGGAAGCCCGCAAGAACCAGGTCAACACGGTCATCAAGGAGATCAAGCTCCGACCGAAGATCGACGACCACGACTACGGCACCAAGAAGGGCCACGTCGTGCGCTTCCTCAAGGCCGGCGACAAGGTCAAGGTCACCATCATGTTCCGTGGCCGCGAGCAGTCCCGGCCCGAGCTCGGCTTCCGGCTGCTGCAGCGCCTGGCCGAGGACGTGGCCGAGCTCGGCCACGTGGAGAGCGCCCCGAAGCAGGACGGCCGCAACATGGTGATGGTGCTCGGGCCGACCGCCAAGAAGGCACAGGTCCGGCAGGCCAAGCGGCGCGACGCCGAGCGCACCCAGGCCGCGTCGGACGAGGCCACGCTCGCCACCGACCCGCAGTGAGGTGCGGGGCCCAGCGGCCCCGGACCCACGGCATACCCCAGGACCACGCCCGGCACCCCGGGCGGAGACGACGAAGGAGATCGGCTCATGCCGAAGATGAAGACCCACAGCGGTGCCAAGAAGCGCTTCCGCGTCACCGGCTCCGGCAAGATCATGCACCAGCGTGCACGCCACGTGCACAAGTTCCAGGAGCGCACCAGCCAGGCGGCGCGCCGGCTCGTGAACGACAAGGAGGTCGCCCCCAGCGACGTCCGCAAGGTCAAGAAGATGCTCGGCCTCTGAGCCGGCACCCCTGAAACTTCCCACCCCCAGCACTAGTCAAGGAGTACTCACGTGGCACGCGTGAAGCGGGCGGTCAACGCCCACAAGAAGCGTCGGGTCGTCCTGGAGCGCGCCAGCGGTTACCGCGGGCAGCGCAGCCGGCTCTACCGCAAGGCCAAGGAGCAGGTCACCCACAGCCTGGTCTACAGCTACAACGACCGTCGCGCCCGCAAGGGTGACTTCCGTCGCCTCTGGATCCAGCGGATCAACGCCGGTGCGCGCGCCAACGGCATGACCTACAACCGGTTCATCCAGGGCCTCAAGGCCGCCGGTGTCGAGGTCGACCGCCGGATGCTCGCCGAGCTCGCCGTGCACGACGAGGCGGCCTTCACCACCCTCGTCGAGCTCGCCAAGGCCAACGTGCCGGCCGCGGGCGAGAAGGCCGAGTCCGCCGCCTGAGCCACGGCGCACGACGCCTGACCCCGGCACCACCGACGCCCCGGCGCATGAGCGACCCCGACCAGCCGCTGCTGAGCAACCCTCGCAGCGAGCGGGTCCGGGCGGTCGCCGCGCTGGGGCGTCGTGCTGCCCGGGAGCGCTCCGGCACCTTCCTGGTGGAGGGGCCGCAGGCCGTCCGGGAGCTGCTGCGGCACGCCGCGGGGCGGGCCCGGGCGGTCTACCTCACCGACGAGGCGGCACAGCGGCACCGCGAGCTGGTCGACACCGCCGTGGCCGCCGGGCGGCCGGTCCACCGCGGCACCGAGCAGGTGCTGGCGGCGATGGCCGACACCGGTTCGCCCCAGGGCGTCCTGGCGGTCGCCGAGCGGGTCGACGTCCCCCTGGCGCGGGCGCTGGACGCGGTGGGGGAGGACGGCTTCGCGGTGGTGCTGACCCACGTGCGCGACCCCGGCAACGCGGGCACCGTGCTGCGCGGGGCCAGTGCCTTCGGGGCCGACGCGGTGCTGGTCAGCGACGCCTCGGTCGACGTCCACAACCCCAAGGTCGTGCGCTCCACGGTCGGCGCCCTCTTCCACCTGCCGGTGAGCGTGGGCACGCCCGTCGGGGAGCTGCTCGCGGCCTGCCGGGAGCGGGGCATCCGGCTGCTCGCTGCGGACGGCTCCGGCGAGACCGTGCTGCCGGATGCCGGGCTCACCGGCCGGCACGCGTGGGTCATGGGCAACGAGGCCTGGGGGCTGCCGCCGGAGGTGAGCTCCGGCTGCGACGCGCGGGTGCGCATACCCATCACCCGCGCCGAGTCGCTCAACCTGGCCATGGCCGCCACCGTGTGCCTGCACGCCTCCGCCGCCGCGCGATCCCGCCTCCCGTGATCCCGTCCCGACCGGGCGACGCCGGTGGGTGTCGGACGAAACCCGGTCGAGGGTCGGACCGGTCCGCACCTAGACTGGCCGCCGTGTCTGCAGCCGATGCCCCCGACCCGACCGACGGTATGCCTGCTCCCCATGTCCCCGATCTCGCGCCCGAGACGGTCGACGGTCACGTCATGGGGGCGCTGATCGCCATCGAGCGGGCCGCCGACCTGGACCAGCTCAAGGCCGTCCGTCTGGCGCATGCGGGTGACCGGTCACCGCTCGCCCTGGCCAACCGCACCATCGGCTCGCTGCCGGGCTCGGAGAAGGCCGCGGCGGGCAAGCTCGTCGGCCAGGCCCGGGGTCGGGTCAACCAGGCCCTCGCCGCCCGGCAGGTCGAGCTGGAGGCCGAGCGCGACGAGCGGATCCTCGTCGAGGAGGCGATGGACCTGACGGTCGCCCCGGGTCGTCGGCCGCTCGGCCGACGGCACGTGCTCACCGTCACCGCCGAGCGGATGGCCGACGCGATGGTCGGCCTGGGCTGGGAGATCGCCGAGGGGCCGCAGGTCGAGGCGGAGTGGTTCAACTTCGACGCGCTCAACTTCGACAAGGACCACCCGGCCCGGCAGATGCAGGACACCTTCTTCGTCGACCCGGCCAAGGCCGGGCTGGTGCTGCGCACCCACACCTCGCCCACCCAGGCGAGGTCGCTGCTGGACCGCGGCGTCCCGCTCTACGTCGCCGTCCCCGGCAAGACGTTCCGCACCGACGAGCTGGACGCCACGCATACCCCCGTCTTCCACCAGCTCGAGGGCATCGCGATCGACGAGGGCCTGACCATGGCCCACCTCAGGGGCACGCTGGACCGGCTCGCCGAGGCGATGTTCGGCCCCGGGATCGTCAGCCGGTTGCGCCCCGCCTTCTTCCCCTTCACCGAGCCGAGCGCGGAGATGGACTTCCGCTGCTTCGTCTGCCGCGGTGAGGACCCAGGCTGTCGGACCTGCGGCGGGACCGGCTGGATCGAGTGGGGCGGCTGCGGGATGGTCAACCACAACGTGCTGCGCGCGGCCGGGGTCGACCCGGAGCGCTACCAGGGCTTCGCCTTCGGGATGGGCGTGGAGCGGACCGCGATGTTCCGCCACGGCATCGCGGACATGCGGGAGCTGATCGAGGGAGACGTGCGCTTCAACGCGCAGTTCGGGATGGAGATCTGATGCGGGTTCCGGTCGACTGGCTCGGCGACTACGTCACGCTGCCCGAGGGCGTCACCGGCGAGCAGATCGCCGCCGACCTCGTGGCCGTCGGTCTCGAGGAGGAAGGCGTGCACACCAGCGGTGTCGGCGGCCCGCTCGTCGTCGGCCGGGTCCTCGAGATGACCCCCGAGGAGCAGAAGAACGGCAAGACGATCAACTGGTGCCAGGTCGACGTCGGAGCCGCGAACGGCACCGGCGAGCCGCAGGGCATCGTCTGCGGCGCCCACAACTTCGGCGTCGGCGACCTCGTCGCCGTCATCCTGCCCGGTGGCACGCTGCCGACCCCGCAGGGGCCGCTGACGATCAGCGCCCGCAAGACCTACGGCCACGTCTCGGCCGGCATGATCTGCTCGGTCCGCGAGCTGGGGATCGGGGAGGACCACGACGGCATCCTCGTGCTGCCCCGGCTCCTGCCCAATGAGGTCGTCGCCGGGCTCGCGCCGGGGGACGACCTCATCGGCGTCCTCGGGCTGGACCGCGAGACCGTCGAGGTCAACGTCACGCCAGACCGCGGTTACTGCTTCTCGGTCCGCGGCATCGCGCGGGAGTACTCCCACTCCACCGGTGCGGTCTTCACCGACCCCGCCTCGCTCGCCGTGGACGCCGGCAGCGGCGAGGGGTATGCCGTCCGCCTCGCCGACGAGACGCCGCTCGAGGGGGTCGCCGGGTGCGACCGCTACCTGGCGCGGGTCGTGCGCGACATCGACCTGACCCGCACCACGCCGGAGTGGATGGCCCGCCGTCTCACCCAGGCCGGCATGCGGCCCATCGGGCTCGCCGTGGACGTCACCAACTACGTCATGCTCGCCCTCGGGCAGCCCCTGCACGCCTTCGACCTGGCCACGCTGCACGGTCCGGTCGTGGTGCGACGGGCCCGTCCGGGGGAGCGGCTGACCACCCTGGACGACGTGGACCGCGCGCTCGACCCCGAGGACCTGCTCATCACCGACGGCGGCGAGCGGGTGCTCGCGCTGGCCGGGGTCATGGGCGGCGAGGACGGCGAGGTGACGCCCGGCGTCACCACCGACGTCCTCATCGAGGCGGCCCACTTCGACCCGCGGACCGTCGGACGCACGTCGCGCCGGCACAAGCTGTCCAGCGAGGCGGCGAAGCGCTTCGAGCGCGGTGTCGACCCGGACGTGACGGCTGCCGCGGCCCAGCTCGCGGTCGACCTGCTGGTCGAGCACGGCGGGGGCACCGCCGACCCGGCGATCACCGACGTCGACCAGCGTGCCGAGCGGGCCGCGATCGAGCTCGACCTGACCATGCCCACCGCCTACGTGGGCGTCAACTACTCTTTCGACCGGGTGCGCGAGGTGCTCGTGATGATCGGCTGCGAGGTCTTCGACACCGACGACCCGCGCCGGGTGTCGGTGGTCGCCCCGAGCTGGCGGCCGGACCTCACCGACGCGCCGACCCTCGTCGAGGAGGTCGCCCGGGTCGACGGCTACGACAAGATCCCCTCCGTGGTGCCCCGCGCCATCGGTGGACGCGGCCTCACCCACGGGCAGCGTGCGCGGCGCGCCGTCGCGACGGCCCTCGCCGGGCAGGGCCTGCAGGAGGTGCTGACCTACCCCTTCGTCGGCGCCGACCGTTTCGACGAGCTGGGGCTCGCCGAGGACGACCCGCACCGGCAGGCGGTCCGGCTGGCGAACCCGTTGTCCGACGAGGCGCCCCTCATGCGGACCGCGCTGCTGCAGACCCTGCCGGAGGCGGTGCTGCGCAACGTCTCCCGCGGCAACCGCGACGTGGCGCTCTTCGAGATCGACACCGTCACCCACCCCGAGCCGGACGCGATGGCCCCGGTCCCCGGGGTCGGTGAGGTCCCCGCCGACGACGTCCTGGCGCAGATCCGCGGTGCGGTCCCGGCGCAGCCCTGGCACGTCGCCGTGATGGCGGCCGGGCAGGCCGACCGCGCCGGATGGTGGGGCCGGGGCCGCCCGGTCGACGTGGTCGACGTGGTCGGCTGGGCGCACGCGGTCGCGGACGCCCTCGGGGTCGAGGTCCGCCGGCAGCAGAGCACCCGCGCGCCCTTCCACCCGGGCCGCTGCGTCGACCTGACGCTCCCCGACGGCACCCGCGTGGGCTGGGCCGGCGAGCTCCACCCGAAGGTGGTGCAGCGGCTGGGCCTGCCGGACCGGACCAGCGCCGCCGAGCTCGACCTCGACGTCCTCGTGCGCGCCAGCGACCACCGCACGCAGGTCGCCCCGCTGTCCACCCATCCCGTGGCGACCTCCGACGTCGCGCTCGAGGTCCCCCGTGGGGTCCGCTTCAGCGAGGTCGAGCGGTCGTTGCGGGAGGGGGCGGGCACACTCCTGGAGAGCCTGGAGCTCTTCGACGTCTACGCGGGGGACCAGGTGGCGCAGGACAAGCACTCGCTGGCCTGGCGGATGCACTTCCGCGCCCCGGACCGGACGCTGACGACCCAGGAGGTCAACGCCGCCCGCGACGAAGCGGTGGGCCGTGCGGTCGCCGACCACGAGGCGGTGCAGCGGTGACGCAGCAGCGGGTCGCCCTGGTCACCGGCGCCTCGCGGGGCATCGGCGACCTCGCGGCGCGCGCGCTGCGCGACGCCGGCTGGGCGGTGGTGGGGCTGTCCCGCTCGGGCACCGTCGCGGACGGCGCGCGGGGTATGCCGTGCGACGTCACCGACGCCGACCAGGTCGCCTCGGTCGTCGCGGCGGTCGTCGAGCAGCACGGGCGGATCGACCTGCTCGTCAACAACGCCGGTCTCATCGAGACCGAGGTGCCGTTGTGGGAGTCCGACGTGGACGAGTGGTGGCAGGTGATGGTCACCAACGTCCGCGGCCCCTACCTGCTCACCCGCGCGGTCGTGCCGCACATGATCGCCGCCGGCGGCGGCCGCGTCGTGAACCTCAACTCCGGGGCCGGCACCCGCGAGCGGGCCGACCTGACGGCATACTGCGCGTCCAAGTCGGCGCTCGCCCGGATCACCGGCGGGGTGGCGCAGGCCGGCGCGGAGCACGGCGTGCACGCCTTCGACCTGGCGCCCGGCGTGGTCGAGACCGACATGACGCACGCCATGCGGATGCACGAGGGCCGCACCGAGTGGACCGCCCCCGAGGACGTCACCGCCCTGCTCCTGGCCTTCGCCGAGGGGGAGCTGGACGGCTTCTCCGGGCGGATGGTCCGGGCCGGCGCCGACGACCTCGACACCCTCCGCGAGTGGTCCCGCCGTGGCCTGGGGGAGGGGGCGCGCATGCTGCGGCTGCGGCCGTGGGGCGAGGATGACCCGCTGGCCGCGCCCCGGTGAGCGAGTTCGGCGTCCGGCTCAGGTGGGCGGACCTGCCGGAGCGGGTGCACGACTGGGCAGAGCAGGTGCTGGGCGCGCGGGTGGTCCGGGCCGACTCGCAGCCCACCGGCTTCTCGCCGGGATCGGCAGACCGGGTGGAGACCGCGGACGGGCGGCGCGCCTTCGTCAAGGCCGTGAGCAGCGGGCAGAACCCGGACTCCCCGGGGCTGCACCGCCGGGAGGTCGCGGTGCTGCGCAGCCTGAGCCACGACGGTCTCGCTGTCGCCCCGGCACTCCTGGGCGCCTACGACGACGGCACCTGGGCCGCGCTGCTCACCGAGGAGGTGGACGGTCGGCACCCGCAGGCCCCGTGGAGCACCGCCGAGCTGGCGGCCACGCTCGACGCCCTGGGCGAGATCGCCGGACACCGGGCGCCGCGGCCTGGCCCGACCTCGCCGCCGAGCTGGCGGGCGAGTTCGGCTGCTGGGCACGCCTCGACGCGGACCCGCCGGAGCACCTCGACCCCTGGGTGACGGCGCGGCTGGACCAGCTGCACGAGCTGTCGCGGCGCACGGTGGACCGGTTGCGTGGCGACGCGGTGGCCCACACCGACGTGCGGGCGGACAACCTGCTGGTCCAGCCCGACGGACAGGTGCGCGTCGTCGACTGGCCCTGGGCCAGCCGAGGAGCCCCGTGGTTC
Source organism: Serinicoccus sp. CUA-874 (assembly GCF_001942225.1). Lineage (NCBI taxonomy): Bacteria > Bacillati > Actinomycetota > Actinomycetes > Micrococcales > Ornithinimicrobiaceae > Serinicoccus > Serinicoccus sp. CUA-874. Next base: position 205,615 of record NZ_MKJZ01000038.1, read on the forward strand.
GACGCGGCGTCGCTGCTCATCGATGTCCGCGCCGTCGGCGAGGTGGACCTGGCTGCGCAGCTGCCCCGCATCGAGGCGCTCGGCGCGACCCGCGAGGACGTCCTCGGGGTGGTCGCCGGGCTGGGCGGATTCCTGCTCGACGTGGCCCGTCGCCCGCCCGTGCCCGGCCTGCCGACGCTGCGCGCCTTCCAGCGGTCCCGCGGCGAGGCGGCGGTCGCTCTCCTGCGCGAGCTCTGGCCGGACTGAGGTCCACGACCGCGTCTGGACGCCCCGAGGTCACTCGCGAGCCTGTTCGATGAGGCTCCCGGATGACGAACCGGCGACCAGAGCGGCCCAGCCGACACGACCGCATACTCATGCAGTGGGCTGTATAGTCGTGCAGCGTGACCTCCATCCCCATGACCCGCGCCGCGCGGCACCAGCGCATCTCCGACCTGCTGGAGCGGCACGCCGTCGGGTCCCAGGGACAGCTCCTGGACCTGCTCGGGGAGGACGGCATCTCGGTCACGCAGGCGACGCTGTCGCGGGACCTCGTCGACCTCGAGGCGGTCAAGGTCCGCCGCGGCCGCCAGCTGGTGTATGCCGTGCCAGGGGAGGGCGGCGACGCCACGCCGCGCCCGGCCCAGGACGCGAGGGAGGTCAGCCACCGGCTGGCACGGCTGTGCCAGGAGCTGCTCGTGAGCGCGCGCTCGGTGGGCAACCAGGTCGTGCTGCGCACGCCCCCGGGGGCGGCGCAGTTCCTCGCCTCGGCGATCGACCGCAGCGACGCCCCGGACATCCTCGGGACCATCGCCGGCGACGACACGATCCTGGTCATCACCACCGACCTCGACGGCGGCCCGGCGACCGCCGAGCGGCTGCTCGGACTCGCCGCGGAGCCCGAGCACTGAGACCGCGGGCCGGTCAGGGACAATGGCCGACATGACCGTGAGCCTGTGGGGAGGCCGCTTCACCGGCGGCCCCAGCGACGCCTTGGCAGCCCTGAGCAAGAGCACGCACTTCGACTGGCGGCTGGCGCCGTACGACCTGGCCGGGTCGCGTGCCCACGCGCGGGTCCTGCACCGCGCGGGCCTGCTGTCGGACGAGCACCTGGAGGCGATGCTCGCCGCGCTCGGGCGGCTCCGGGCCGACGTGGACGCGGGCACCTTCGTGCCGCTGCCGGAGGACGAGGACGTGCACACGGCCCTGGAGCGGGGCCTCATCGAGCGTGCCGGCGCCGACGTCGGGGGTCGGCTGCGCGCCGGCCGCTCCCGCAACGACCAGGTCGCGGCGCAGTTCCGCATGTACCTGCGTGACCAGGCCCGCTTGCTCGGCGCGAAGGTCCTGGACGTCGTGCAGGCCCTGGTCGACCAGGCCGCGGCCCACCCGGACGTCGCGATGCCGGGGCGCACCCATCTCCAGCACGCGCAGCCGGTCCTGCTGGCCCACCACCTGCAGGCGCACGCCTGGGCGCTGCTGCGCGACGTCGAGCGGCTCGTCGACTGGGACGCGCGGGCGGCGGTCTCGCCCTACGGGTCCGGCGCGCTCGCAGGCTCCTCGCTCGGACTCGACCCGGTCTCCGTCGCGCACGACCTCGGGATGCCGCGGGCCGCCGAGAACTCCATCGACGGGACCGCCTCGCGCGACTTCGCCGCCGAGATGTCCTTCGTGCTGGCCATGGTGGGGGTGGACCTGTCCCGGCTCAGCGAGGAGGTCATCCTCTGGGCGACCGCCGAGTTCGGCTTCGTCACGCTGGACGACGCCTTCTCGACCGGTTCCAGCATCATGCCGCAGAAGAAGAACCCCGACGTCGCCGAGCTCGCCCGGGGCAAGGCCGGCCGGCTCATCGGTGACCTGGCCGGGCTGCTGGCGACCCTCAAGGGGCTGCCGCTGGCCTACAACCGTGACCTGCAGGAGGACAAGGAGCCGGTCTTCGACGCGGTCGACACGCTGGAGGTGCTGCTGCCGGCCGTGTCAGGCATGGTCGCGACCCTCCAGGTCCACGAGGAGCGGCTGGAGGAGCTCGCGCCGCAGGGCTTCTCCCTCGCCACGGATGTCGCGGAGTGGCTGGTCCGCCAGGGCGTGGCCTTCCGGGTCGCCCACGAGGTCGCCGGCGCCTGCGTCCGCACGTGCGAGGAGCGGGGGATCGGCCTGGCGGACCTGGACGACGACGACCTCGCGGCCATCAGCGAGCACCTGACGCCCGGGGTCCGCTCGGTGCTGTCCGTGCCCGGGTCACTGGCCTCGCGCAACGCCCACGGCGGCACGGCACCGGTCCGGGTGACCGAGCAGCGCGCCCACCTGCTCAAGCAGGTGGCCCGGTTGCGGCACTGGGTCGGCGAGCTGCCCGTCGTCCGCGACTGAGCCGGTGGCCGGTCACCGTCGGTGGACCCGGGCGGAGCTGGCCGGTCCGGTGCTGGACGTGGCGCCGCTGCTCCTCGGGAGCCTGCTGGTCCACGGTCCGGTGACGCTCCGGATCACCGAGGTCGAGGCGTATGCCGGCACCGATGACCCGGGGTCGCACGCCTTCCGCGGCCCGACCCCGCGCACCCAGGTGATGTTCGGCCCGGCCGGTCACCTCTACTGCTACTTCAGCTACGGCATGCACTGGGCCGCCAACGTCGTCACGGGCGAGGCGGGCCGGGCCTCGGCGGTCCTGCTCCGCGCCGGGGAGGTGGTCCGCGGCGACGAGGTCGCTCGCGAGCGGCGGCAGCGTGCCCGCCGGTCCGCCTCGGTGGTCACCGACCGGGAGTTGGCGCGCGGACCGGGCAACCTGGCGCGCGCGGTCGGCCTGGGCCGGGAGCAGGACGGCCTGGACCTCTGCGCGGCCGGGGCACCGGCATACCTCACGCATCCGGAGCCGGCGAGCCGGGCACCGGTGGTGCGGCGTGGTCCCCGGGTGGGCGTCAGCGGTGAGGGTGGGTCCGGGCGCCGCTACCCGTGGCGGTTCTGGCTGGACGACGAGCCGACGGTCTCGACCTACCGGGCCGCCGTGCGCCGCTAGGCTGTGCGGGCGGCGTGGCCGGACGGCCACGCCCCGCCGACGAAAGGACCGGGAACGGTGACCAACATCCTCGACGAGCTGCAGTGGCGTGGCCTGTTGGCGCAGACCACCGACGAGGCCGCGTTGCGCGAGGCACTCGAGGAGCCCGTCACGGTCTACTGCGGGTTCGACCCGACGGCGCCCTCGCTGCACTTCGGCAACCTGGTGCAGCTGGTCGTGCTGCGCCACCTGCAGCGGGCGGGGCACCGCGTCATCTGCCTGGTGGGTGGCTCGACCGGGCTCATCGGCGACCCCAAGGCCACCGCCGAACGCACCCTCAAGACCAAGGAGGAGGCGGCGGCCAACGTCGCCCGCATCCAGGAGCTGGTCGGGCCGTTCCTAAAGTTCGGCGGCGACAACCCGGCGCTCATGGTCAACAACCTGGACTGGACCGCCCCCCTGAGCGCGCTGGACTTCCTGCGCGACGTCGGGCAGCACTTCCGGGTCAACCAGATGATCCGCAAGGACGCCATCGCGGCGCGGCTGGAGAGCCAGGAGGGGATCTCCTACACCGAGTTCAGCTACCAGCTGCTGCAGGGTCTGGACTACCTGCACCTCTACCGGGAGTACGGCTGCACGCTGCAGACCGGCGGCCAGGACCAGTGGGGCAACCTCACCGCAGGGGTGGACCTCATCCACCGGGTGGAGGGAGCCGCGGTGCAGGTGCTCACGACTCCGCTCCTGACCGACGAGAACGGCATGAAGTACGGCAAGTCGGAGGGCAACGCGGTCTGGCTCTCGGCCGACATGACCTCGCCCTGGGCCTTCTACCAGTACTGGATCAACGTCGCCGACTCCGAGACGCCCAAGCTGCTGCGCGTCTTCACCGACCGCACCCCGGAGGAGATCGCCGGTCTGGAGGAGTCAGCACGCGAGCGGCCGCACCTGCGCGACGCGCAGCGGGCGCTGGCCGCCGACGTCACCACCCTGGTCCACGGGCAGGAGGCGACGCACCAGGTCGAGATGGCCAGCCAGGTCCTCTTCGGGCGCGGGGACCCGCACGCGCTGGACGAGCAGACGTTGCGGGACGCCACCGCCGAGCTCCCGGGCGCCGAGGCACCGGCGGGCACCCCGCTCGTCGACGCCCTGGTGGTGACCGGCCTGGCCGACAGCAAGGGCGCGGCCCGCCGGCTCCTCGCGGACGGGGGAGTCAGCGTCAACAACCGCAAGACCGGCGACGCAGAGCTCTCGCTGGCCGAGGACGACTTCCTGCACGGCCAAGTGGTGCTGCTCCGCCGTGGCCGCAAGAGCCTGGCAGCGCTCCGAAAGGCCTCCTGACCTGCGGATTTGGCTGCACGGGGAGACCTGACCTAGAGTTGCTCTTCGCCGCACCGACAGGGAGGCACGGACACCGCACAGGTGGCCGGTCCCGGGTCTGGCAGCACGCCTCTCGACCTCTGGCAGACGCCAGGGAGCGAGTTTGACTCGCATGAGTCGGGATGCGTAACCTTGAAGGAAGAAAGCCCCGGACATCACGGCGCCACAAACGCCGGATCATGGTGTGTGTCCGATTCTTGAGAACTCAACAGCGTGTTTGTTTTTTGATGCCATGTTTGTTTGGCCATGGCACTGGTCACCCCCGTGGTTGGTGTTGTGG
>NZ_MKJZ01000039.1:0-136396 GCF_001942225.1 Serinicoccus sp. CUA-874
TGCACCCACCGGGCGCCGCGAATGGTTGCCCTGCACCCCACCGAGCGCCGCGAATGGTTGCCCTGCACCCCACCGAGCGCCGCGAATGGTTGCTCAGCGGGAGCGGATGGTCAGTGCCACCGTCACCCTGTCGCCCAGCTCGATGCCCTCGGCGTGCCGCACGGCGTCCTTGAGCGGCACCCAGAACGACCCCTGCCGGGGCCAGAGCGAGGTGGTGAAGCCGGTCGCGCCGACCCGGCCGGTCACGGGCACCATGCCCCAGCCGTAGGTCACCTCCCGCATCACCTCGGTCAGCCACGCGCACTCGTGCTCCGGCACCACGAGGAAGTGGTAGGGCGCGGGCCCGCGCCACTCGACGACCTCGCCGGTGAACTCCAGGTCCGGCGGCGTGGTCTCCACTCGCGCATCGCCCGTCGGCGTCGCGTCGCTCGTGCCTCGCCTACCGCCCTCCTCCCGTGCCTCAGAGGTATGCCCGGAGGCCGGCAGGTCGTCCTCGTCCCACTCGAAGGCGGGGCGGGTCGGCGGGGAGTCGGGCATACCTCACCGTAGTCCTGCGCTCGGCGGACGACCGGTGTCCGTGACGATGGCCATGGCGCCGCCCGACAGTGGTCCGCGACTGCAGCGGATAGGTCGGCGACGAGGTCGATTCCGCGACATAACCGGTGCAGTCGCGCGCTGTGCGGAGGGGGGCGCGGCCTGAGGCGGGCTCCTGGCGTGGTCCTTGCCGCCGGTGGTGGAAGCGTCAGCGACCCTCGCCCGGCGGCCGGAAGGTGAGCCCCCGCACGCGCGGTCGCTCCGTCCCGGGGGCGGGCGGGATGACCTCACCGCCGCTCCCGGTCGGGTCTGCCGAGGACGACGACGCGCCGGTGCGGTCGGCGTCGCGTCTGCCGAGCACGAGGCCGGCGCCGACGAGCACGACCCCGACCACCCCGCCGCCGCCGAACCAGCGGGCAGCCACGCGGTGCGCGGCCGTCGGTTCGGCATACCCTGGGGTGAGCCGCAGGTCCGCGTCGTCGGGGGCGCAGTCCACCGTGGTGGAGGCCACCCACGCGGGGACGTCGTAGCGCGCGACCCGGCGCAGCTGCTCGTCGCCGGAGCCCAGGAGCGGGCCCGGACCGACCTCGCCCGAGAGGCCGCCGCCGGCGTCGTCCGTCACGGTGCAGGTCACGTCGGGAGCGGCGTCGGCGTCGTCGCCGACGACCTGCCAGATGATGAGCTCGGCGTCGGACGAACGGCCGACCGTCGTGCCGTCGGCCTCGACGGCGACCGCCGAGTCCATCGCGCGAGACGGGCTCTGGGCCAGGGAGGCCGCGCCCAGCGAGACCGGCAGGCAGGTGGCAGCCAGAGCCGCCCCGAGCCGCACCCACCTCATCCGCTGACCATACTCGGACTAGGCTGGACCGCCCGGTCGGTCACGTCCGACCGCTCGTCGTCCGCACCGGCATACCTGCAGGAGGGACCCGTGGAAGGCACCGTCGACCAGCAGCGCGCCGTGATCCGACAGGACGACGCGTCGCGCCGTGCCGGGCTGCGGCAGATGCGCACCGTTGCGACCGGGTTGCTCGTGGTCATGGCGGTCATCTACGTGCTGACCCACGGGCGCGACGGGATCTGGGGATACGTCAACGCGGGTGCCGAGGCGGGGATGATCGGGGCGATCGCCGACTGGTTCGCCGTTGTCGCGCTCTTCCGGCACCCGCTCGGGCTGCCGATCCCGCACACCGCTCTGGTCCGTCGGCGCAAGGACGACCTCGGGGCGAGCCTCGAGCAGTTCGTCACCGACAACTTCCTCACCCCGCAGGTGCTCAGGGACAAGCTCCTCGACGCCCAGGTCGTGCACCGGGTCGGCGAGTGGCTGCGCGAGCCCGAGCACGTCGAGCGCGTGGTCTCCGAGGCGGCGCCCTTCCTGCGCCGTGCCGTCGAGCGCCTGGACGAGGACGAGATCCGCACCTTCGTCGACGACGTCGTCCTCCCGCGGGTGCGCGAGGAGCCGCTGTCCCCGGTCGCCGGTCACCTCCTGGAGCGTGTCGTCGAGGACGGCTCGCACCGCGGGCTCGTCGACCTCTTCGCCCGGGAGCTGCACGCCTGGCTCGCCCTGCACCAGGACCAGGTAGAGACGATCGTCCGCTCGCGCGCCCCGGCCTGGGCCCCGACCTGGGTCAACGACCAGGTGACCCGACGGGTCTACACCGAGGTGCTGCGCTGGGCCCGCGACGTCAAGGACGACCCGGAGCACACCGTGCGGCACGCCCTCGACGCCTACCTGGCCGAGCTGGGCCGCGACCTGCAGGAGGACGAGCGGACCCGCGAGCGCTTCGAGTCGCTCAAGGAGCGGGTCCTGGACCACCCGCAGGTGAGCGCGACGGGCGTCGCCCTCGGGGAGACGCTGCGCACCTCCGTCCTCGACGCCCTGGACGACCCGCAGGGGGCGCTGCGCACCCGGATGAGCACCGGGCTGGCGGCACTGGGTCGACAGCTCGTCGACGACGAGCGGCTGCAGGCGCGGCTGGACGCGTGGGTCGCCGACACCGTGGTGTCCCTGGTCCAGCGCTACGGGCCCGAGCTCACCTCGGTCATCTCCGGGACCATCGCGCGATGGGACGCTCGCGAGGCGTCGGACAAGATCGAGCTGCACGTCGGTCGCGACCTGCAGTTCATCCGGCTCAACGGCACCGTCGTGGGCGCGCTGGTCGGCCTGGTGATCCACGCGGTCTCCCAGCTGCTCTGAGGGGCACCACCGGGCATACCGCCCCTCCGGACCGACGTCGGCCTAGCAGGAGCTTCATCGGCTACATCCCGATGGAGGTCGTGCTACCCCGACGTCGGTCCCAGGTATGCCGGGGGCTGTGGACAACTTCTGCGCGACGATCGCGCGCCGGGGCAGGCTGGCCGTCATGAGTTTCGAGAACCTTCCTGATGACTGGCCCGCCCGTCCGCTCGACGACCCGGTGCTGGCCGCCGATGTCGTGGACCTCGTCGTGAGCGACGCCGACCGCGCCGCCGGCGCGCTGGGCTTCCTCCTCTGCCGCCCCGGCGGCACGCTGGCCCAACCCGTCGTGGTGGGGGAGGTGGCGCAGGAGGACCCGACCCAGGTGGTGGCGCGGATGATCCCGGTCATCGCGGACCTGCCGGACACGCCCGGATTCGTCCTGGCGCTCGCCCGCCCGCGTGGCGGGGTCGGCGACGCCGATCGGGCCCTGCACCAGTACGCCCTCGACGCCTGCGAGGACGCCGGGCTGACCCTCTGGGGCACCTTCCTCGCCACCCACGCGGGAGTGACCCACCTGCCGGTCGCCTCCGGCCTGGTGCCCCGCAGCGGCGCGGCCTGAGCGCAGAGCCGCCGCCGGACCGGGGCGCCACGGCCGGAAACCCGGTGGTGCCGCCTCGTTAGAGTGGAGGGCGTGCCCGAGCCCGACCGACGTGACCCCGACGCGGGCACCGGTCGACGGCAGGGGGGCCGGGGTCGCGCAGGCTCCGGGCGTCGTGGCCGGCGCCGGCCGCGCGGCACAGGGTCACCGACACGCTCGGACCCGGGGTCGGACCGTCGCTCACGCGGAGCCTCGAGAGAGCAGGCCGCCGCGGCGACCGCCGCCCGACGGGCGGCCCAGCCGGCCCCCGGATCGTTGCACTACCCGCCCGAGCTGCCTGTCTCCGAGCGGCGCCGGGACCTGCTGCAGACGGTCGCCGAGCACCAGGTGGTGATCGTCGCGGGGGAGACCGGGTCGGGCAAGACCACCCAGCTGCCGAAGATCTGCCTGGAGCTGGGGCGCGGGGTCGAGGGCATGATCGGCCACACCCAGCCGCGCCGGATCGCGGCGCGGTCGGTGGCCGAGCGGGTCAGCGAGGAGCTCGGTGCCGAGCTCGGCACCGTCGTGGGATACCAGGTGCGCTTCACCGACGTCTCCCGCGCGGACACCCTGGTCAAGGTCATGACCGACGGGATCCTGCTCTCGGAGCTCCAGCGCGACCGCGACCTGCGCCGCTACGACACGCTCATCATCGACGAGGCGCACGAGCGCAGCCTCAACATCGACTTCATCCTCGGCTACCTGCGCCGGCTGCTCCCGCGACGCCCCGACCTCAAGCTGATCATCACCTCGGCCACCATCGACGTCGAGCGCTTCGCGGAGTTCTTCGCCGACGAGCAGGGTCGGCCGGCACCGGTCATCGAGGTCTCCGGCCGCACCTACCCGGTCGAGGTCCGCTACCGGCCGCTCACCCGTGAGGAGCCGCCGCGGGGCCGTGGGGCCGACGCCGAGCCCCGGCAGGTCGAGATCGACCAGGTCACCGGGGTGGTCGAGGCGGTCGAGGAGCTGTGGACCGAGGACACCGGGCGCGACGGCGCGGGCGAGGACGTGCTCGTCTTCTGCTCCGGCGAGCGGGAGATCCGGGACGTCTGCGACGCGCTCGCCGGGCTCGACCTGCCCGACACCGAGGTGCTGCCGCTCTACGGCCGGCTGTCCGCCGCCGAGCAGCACCGCGTCTTCGCCCGGCATACCGGCCGACGCATCGTCGTCTCCACCAACGTCGCCGAGACCTCGCTCACCGTCCCCGGCATCCGGTATGTCGTGGACACCGGCACCGCGCGGATCAGCCGCTACAGCCAGCGGCTCAAGGTGCAGCGGCTGCCGATCGAGCCGATCAGCCAGGCCTCGGCCAACCAGCGGGCCGGGCGCTGCGGGCGCCTCGCCGACGGCATCGCGATCCGGCTCTACAGCGAGGAGGACTTCGCGAGCCGGCCCGAGTTCACCGACCCCGAGATCCTGCGGACCAACCTGGCCAGCGTCATCCTGCAGATGACCAACCTGGGGCTGGGGGAGATCGAGAAGTTCGGCTTCCTCGAGCCTCCGGACCCGCGGCAGGTCGCCGACGGCGTCCGGCTGCTCACCGAGCTGCAGGCCATCGACCCCAAGGCACCCGCGCACCTGCCGCGCCAGCGCCTCACCCCCTACGGCCGGGCCATCGTCGGCCTGCCGGTCGACCCCCGGCTCGCGCGGATGCTCCTCGAGGCCGAGCGGCAGGGGGCTCTCACGGAGGTGCTCGTCGTCGTCGCGGCGCTGTCCATGCAGGACGTGCGCGAGCGACCCTCGGACCGGCAGCAGCAGGCGGACCAGGCACACGCCCGCTTCCGCCGCGCGGGCGGTGCGCAGGGCCCGCCGAACCCTCGACAGCCGGCATCGAAGGACACGACCGACAAGGACGCCAAGAACGTCGTCGACAGCGACTTCCTCGTCGTCCTCAACCTCTGGCGCTACCTCCAGCGGCAGCAGAAGCAGCTGTCCGGCAGCGCCTTCCGGCGGATGTGCAAGGCCGAGTTCCTGCACTACCTGCGGGTGCGGGAGTGGCAGGACCTGCACACCCAGCTGAAGCGGGCCGTCAAGCAGCTGGGGATGGAGCTCAACCAGCACCCGGCCACCAGCGACCAGGTGCACTCTTCGCTGCTCACCGGGCTGCTGTCCAACGTGGGGATGTGGGAACGCGAGGCACGGGCATACCTCGGCGCCCGCAACGCCCGCTTCGTCATCCAGCCCGGCTCCGTCCTCCACCGGAGGAACCCCGAGTGGGTGATGAGCGCCGAGCTCGTCGAGACGACGCGGCTGTGGGCGCGGACCAACGCGGTCATCGACCCGGCCGAGGTGGAGCGAGCAGCCGCGCACCTGGTCAAACGGTCCTACAGCGAGCCCCGCTGGTCGCGCTCGGCCGGGTCGGCGGTCGCGGACGAACGGGTGACGCTCTACGGCATACCCCTCGTCGCGGGGCGTGCCGTGCCGCTGGGGCGGATCGACCCGGAGACCGCGCGTGACCTCTTCATCCGGCAGGGGCTGGTCGAGGAGGACTGGGAGACGCGGCACGACTTCTTCCACGCCAACCGGCGGCTGGTGCGCGAGCTGGGCCAGCTCGAGGAGCGGGCGCGGCGCCGCGACATCCTCGTCGACGACGAGACGCTCGTCGAGTTCTACTCCGCCCGGATCCCGGAGCAGGTGGTGTCCGGCGCGCACTTCGACACCTGGTGGAAGACGGCACGCCGCGAGGACCCGCAGCTGCTGACCTTCACCGAGGACCTCCTGGTGGGCGACGCCGGCGACCGGGTGAGCGGTCTCAGCGAGGACTTCCCGACCGAGCGGACCCAGGGCGAGCTGACCGTCGGGCTGACCTACCAGTTCGAGCCGGGTGCTGACGCCGACGGGGTCACCGCGCACCTGCCCGTCGAGGTGCTCAACCAGGTGCAGGACGAGGGTTTCGACTGGCTCGTGCCGGGGATGCACGAGGAGCTGGTGACGGCGCTGGTGAAGGCGCTGCCCAAGGACGTGCGCCGCAACTTCGTGCCGGCGCCGGACCACGCGCGCGCCGCGCTCCGGGGTATGCGCGAGGCCGGCGTGGTCGGGCAGGTCCCGGTCCGGGAGGCGCTGGCGGCCGAGCTCACCGGCCGCGGCCTGGTGCGGGTGGACCCCGCGGACATGCCGTGGGAGAGGGTGCCGGACCACCTGCGGATGACCTTCCGGGTCGAGCGCGCGGTGCGGCCGGGCGGGGGCAAGGGTCGGGGCCGGCGGCGCGGACGGGCCGAGGTGCTCGGCGAGGGCAAGGACCTCGCGGCCCTGCAGGAGCAGCTGGCGCCCGCGGTGCGCAGCTCGATGGCTGCCGCGGCCTCGGGCGTGGAGCGCACCGGCCTGACGGCGTGGCCCGCCGACCTCGACCCGTTGCCCGAGACCTTCAGCCGGCAGGTGGGGCCGCGCGAGGTGCAGGGCTACCCGGCGCTCGTCGACACCGGAGACGCGGTGGACGTGCGCGTGCTCGCGACGCGCTCGGAGGCGGACCGGGAGACCCGGCGCGGCGTGCGCCGGCTGCTGCTGCTCGGCACGACACCGCCGTGGAAGCGGCTGCTGGCGTTGCTCTCCAACAGCCAGAAGCTCTCGCTCGGCCACAACCCGCACGGCTCGGTGCCCGCCCTGCTCGAGGACGCGCTCGCCGCGGCGGTCGACTCGGTCGTGGCCGAGCAGCCGGGGGCCACGGTGCGCACGCCCGCGCAGTTCGAGGCGGCGCTGGCCGGGGTGCGGCAGCAGAGCGTGCCGCGGGTGCTGGAGATCGTGGAGTCGCTCGTCCCGATCCTCGACACGGCGCGCGAGGTCTCGCTGCGGCTTCAGCGGCTGGACGCCCCCGCTGCGGCGGACCTCGCCACCGACCTGCGGCGACAGCTCGACGCACTCGTGCGGCCGGGCTTCGTGACCGACGTCGGGTATGCCCGGCTGCCGCGGATGGTGGTGTGGCTGCGGGCGATGGCAGAGCGGCTGGACAAAGGGGTGCAGGACCTGCCCCGTGACAAGCAGCGGATGGAGGATGTCGGTGTCGTGGAGTCCGAGCTCGCGTCCTTCCTCGATGCCTTGCCGCCGCACCGCCGGGAGGACCCCGACGTCCGCGAGGTGGTGTGGTCACTGCAGGAGCTGCGGGTCTCGCTCTTCGCCCAGCGCCTCGGCACGCCCGCCCCCGTCTCGCCGAAGCGGATCTACGCCGCCATGGATCGCGCCGAGGCCGCCGGCTAGGGCCGCTGGTACTCGCTGACCCAGAGGTCCGGGAGGACCTCGTGGTCCCCGCGGTGGCGGAACCCCAGGGACTCGTAGAGCCGGCGCGCCGGGTGGTTGTCGCGGCCCGTGGTCACGACGACTGGTGAGCTGGTCGGCAGTGCCGCCACGAGCATCCGACCGAGGCCGCTGCGGTGCCGTTCGGGGTCTACGACGAGGCGGTCGACGTCGATCTCGCCGTCGTCCATGCTGCAGGCGAGAGCTGCGACGCAACGCCCGTCAATCTCGAGAACGTGCCACGTCAGCCCCGCCGCGACCAGGTCGTTGGTCGTCTCGTGGAGCGGCGGTATGCGGTCGTCGCCGATCAGGTCCGCCTCGACCTGGTAGGCCGCGCGCTGCAGGGCCGCCAGCTCGGGAGCCCGCTGGTCGACCTCGTCGGTGGTGAGGCGTCGCAGCACGGGGGAGGCAGGCACCATGCCCTGATCTCACCACACGGCAGAGCGTCCCGTCGGTCGGCGCAGACCGTGCGGCCGGTCGGGATCTGGCAGAGTCGCGGTATGTCCTCCGAGACGCTGACCGACCACGCGCTGTCCACCGACCCCGAGCTCGCCGACTGGCGGGTGCTGCTCGGGAGGCTGCAGACCCGCTTCGCCTCGCCGGACTTCTCGACCGGGGCCCGGCTGGTGTCGCGGATCGCCGAGCTCGCCGACGAGCTGGACCATCACCCCGACGTCGACCTGCGCTACCCGCACGTCACCGTCTCCACGGTCAGCCACGACGTCGGTGCGCTCACCACGCGCGACCGGGCGCTCGCCGTCGCGATCAGCGCCGCCGCTGCCGAGCTCGGGCTGGACGCCATGCCGCACGAGGTCGCGGCCCTGGAGATCGCGCTCGACGTCACCGACGCCCCGTCGGTCGAGCCGTTCTGGGCGGCCGTGCTCGGGTATACCGGGGCCGGCGAGCACCAGCTCGAGGACCCGGCGGGGCGGCTGGCCCCGATGTGGTTCCAGCAGATGGACGACGGCCGGACCCAGCGGGGCCGGTTCCACCTCGACATCACCGTCCCGCACGACCTCGCGCAGGAGCGGGTCGCTGCGGCGCTCGCCGCCGGTGGCACCCTGGTCACCGACGAGTTCGCCCCGTCGTGGTGGGTCCTCGCCGACGCCGAGGGCAACGAGGCCTGCGTCTGCACCTGGCAGGGGCGCGAGGGCAGCGTCGAGAGCTCGTCATGACTCTGCGCGTCGGGCTCTCCGGCGGCATCGGGTCGGGCAAGTCGACGGTCTCGGCCCTGCTCGCGGACCTCGGCGCGGTGGTGGTCGACGCGGACGCCGTGGCGCGCCAGGTCGTCGAGCCGGGTATGCCCGCCCTCGCGCAGATCTCCGAGCGGTTCGGGCCGGAGGTTCTGGCACCCGACGGGTCGCTCGACCGGCCCGCGCTGGGCCGGGTCGTCTTCGGCGACGAGCAGGCCCGGCGTGACCTGGAGGCCATCACCCACCCGCAGATCCGGCGCCGCTCCGCCGAGCTCATGGCCGCGGCACCGGACGACGCGGTCGTCGTCCACGACATCCCGCTGCTGGTCGAGCTGGGGATGGCCGCCGACTACGCGCTCACGGTGATCGTCGACGTGCCCGAGGGCGAGCGGGTGCGACGACTGGTGCAGGACCGCGGCATGGACGAGCAGGCGGCCGGCGACCGGGTGCGGGCCCAGGCCGACGACGCCGCCCGCGCCGCGGCCGCCGACGTGCTGCTCGACAACACGGGCACCAGGGACGACCTGCGACGACGAGTCACCGAGCTCTGGCACGAGCGGCTGCTGCCCTTCGAGGCGTCGCTGCGCTCGCGGACCCCTCCCGAGGGCGCCCGCGAGCCCGCCCCCGGCAGCCCGGAGCACGAGCGGCTCGCGGCGCGGGCCCGCAGCGGCACCGACCCGGAGGCGCTGCGGCGCCGGGGGATCGTGCCCGCCCCGGACGGCAGCGGGTCGCTCATCTGGTGCTGCCCGCCGGCGCCGCTGCTCTGGTCGCCCGGCGTCACCGCCGCCGAGGGGTAGCCGGCCCGGCCGGCCCGGTCAGGACGCGCCGGGGGAGCCGTCCTCGCGCGAGCCGTCCTTCGTCGGCGGGGTCAGGCCGAGGTGCTCCGCCGCGGGCGGCGGCTCCTCGCCGAGGACGTGCTCGGCGAGGAAGGCGCTGACGGTGGCATACCAGACGGTGGCGTGCTGGGGCTTGAGGATCCAGTGGTTCTCCTGCGGGAAGAAGAGGAACCGGTGCGGGGTCGTGCCGTCCTCCGCCTGCGGCAGCCCGGAGCGCGAGAGCAGCTCGTACCACAGCCGCAGGCCCTCACCGATCGGCACGCGGTAGTCCTTGTCCCCGTGGATGACCAGCATCGGGGTGACGATGTCCTCGACGAAACGGTGCGGGCTGTTGGCCTGCGCCATCTCCGAGGTCATCTCCCGCTGCCAGTAGAACGCGGCGTCCGTCGTCGGCCCGAAGCCGTCCAGGGCCCAGAGCGAGGCGTGCGTGACGACCGCCCGGAATCGGTCGGTGTGCCCGGCGATCCAGTTGGCCATGTAGCCGCCGAAGGAGCCGCCCATCGCCGCGGTCCGGTCGGCGTCGAGGTCGTCCCGCGCCAGGGCCGCGTCGGTGATCGCCATGAGGTCGGTGTAGGGCGCCTGGCCCCACGCGCCCCAGCCGCGCTGCACGAAGTCCTGCCCGTAGCCGGTCGAGAGCGCCGGGTCGGGCAGCAGGACGGCATACCCCTGGGCGGTCATGAGCCACGGGTTCCACCGCCAGGTCCAGGCGTTCCACGAGCCGAGCGGGCCGCCGTGGACCCACAGCAGCAGCGGGTGTCCGACGTCCGAGGCCGGCTCACCCTCCGGGAGAGCCAGCCAGGCGCGGACCCGGCTGCCGTCCTCCGCGGTGGTCTCGACCTCCTCCAGCCGGCCCGGGAGCGTCGGTCGCTCGGCCGGCCCGGGGAGGCGGGTGACCTCGCCGGTGGCCAGGTCGAGGCGGGCGAGCTCGGGTGGGAAGAGGTAGGACGAGCGCACGCCGTAGGCGGTGGCGCCGTCGGGGGAGAGGACCAGCTCGCTCCAGGCGGCGTCGTCGTGGGTGACCTGGGTGACCTCGCCGGTGGCGACGTCGATCCGGAAGACCGGCCGCCGACCCTCGCTGTCGGCGAGCGCGATCACGGAGGCGCCGTCCGGGGTCCACGCGACGGGCTGCGCCCAGCGGTCCCAGTCGTGGGCCAGCGCTGTCGTCTCCCCGGTCGTGGTGTCCATGAGGTGCAGCCGGGGGCGCGGCGCGCTCGTCGGCGAGGTGATCTCGCTGATGACGACGACGGCGCGGGCGCCGTCCGGGCTCACCGGTCCCGCGTGCGCGTCGTGGCCCGGCGTGTCGACGAGGGTGCGCGTCCGGCCGCTGTCGAGATCCACCCGCACGACACCCTCGCGCAGGTCCGCCCGGCCCTGGGTCACGGTGAGCCCGACGAGCGCGAAGCTCCCGTCCGGAGCGACCACGGGGCTGGGCTCGTGCAAGGGGGTCGGCAGGTCGCCGGTGAGCAGGCGCAGGTGCACCTCGCGGGCGCGGTCGACGGTTCCGGGCAGGTCGGCGGGTGCCTCGTGGTCCGTGTCCTCCGGGACGGCGTCGACGCCCGCTGCGGGACCGTCGTCCAGGGCGAAGACCTGCGGCCGCGCCGGGCCGAGGTCGTGGTCCCAGTAGCGGATCGGGTAGGACGTGTGCAGGATCGCGTCGACCTCGGCCTTGCGGCGGCTCGCGGACAGCTGTGCGTGCTCCGCCTCCGTGGACGCCCCCGGCAGCAGCCCCGCGACGACGAGGACGCGATCGGCGTCCCGGGCGGTCGCCACCGCGTCGACGCCGCCGGGGCGGCTCAGCACGACCCGCGCCTCCCCGCCGCGGCGCGGGATGGTCCACAGCGCCGCGCCGGCAGCGGAGCTCTCGGCGGCGTCGTCCTGCTGGCCGTCCGGGTCCGGGCGGGCGGAGGTGAAGTAGAGGTCGCCGTCGGCGGCGAAGGCCGCGCCGCTCTCGCCCTTGGCGCTGCGCGTGATCCGGTATGCCGGTCGCTCGCCCGTCGGGTCGACCTCCCACAGCGCGGAGACGTAGCCGGTCCCGGCGCCGTTGAGGGTCGCCACAGAGGTGGCCAGGCGGGTGCCGTCGGGGCTCAGCGCGAGGCCGGAGACACGGGGGAGGGCGACGTAGTGGGACAGGTCGTGGAAGGGCGTCCGGGGGGAGGGCATACCTCGTTCCTATCATCGGCGCCCGCACGTCTCGCGCCGACATGGAATCCTGGGTGCCGGACCGACGTTGTGCTGGGCAGACCCCGAGAGGAGACACCGTGACGACGCACTCGCCGCTGTTCCGGCTGGAGGCTGACGCCGCCCGCCAGCCGCAGCCCGCCCCGCTGCTGCTGGTCTCGCTGGACGGCTTCCTCGACGCCGGCCAGGTGCGCTCGACCCTGGCCGAGCATCTGCTGGACACCCTCGAGCACGAGGTCGTCGCGACCTTCGACGTCGACGAGATGGTCGACTACCGGTCGCGGCGCCCGTTGATGACCTTCGACTCCGACCACTACACCGACTACGACGACCCCTCTCTCATCCTCTACCGGATGGTGGATGCCGCGGGCGAGCCGTTCCTGCTCCTGCACGGGGTGGAGCCGGACTACCGGTGGGAGGGCTTCGTCGAGGCGGTGCGCCAGCTCGGGATGGCCTTCGGGGTGCGACGGATGGTCAGCGCCCACGGCATCCCGATGGCGGTGCCGCACACGCGGCCGGTCGGCACCACCCGCTTCGCCAGCGACAACTCGGTGCTCGGGGACTACACCCCCATCTTCGGGCAGGTCCGCATCCCCTCCAGCGCGGACTCGCTGCTGCACCTGCGGCTGGCCGAGTCCGGCCTGCTCACCATGGGCGTCGCGGTCCACGTGCCGCACTACCTCGCCGAGACGCAGTTCGGCGACGCCGTCGTCGCGGCGGCGGACACCCTCATGGACCTCACCGGTCTGGTGCTGCCCACCAAGGAGCTCGTGGCCATGGCCGGGCTGACCCGGGGCCGCATCGAGGAGGAGCTGGCCAGCAACGACGAGGCGCGCGAGGTCGTCGAGGGGCTGGAGCAGCGCTACGACCACTTCATCGAGGGCCAGCGGCGCAAGAGCCTGCTCGCGGCTGAGGTGGCCAACCTGCCCAGCGCCGACGAGATCGGTGCCCAGCTCGAGGCCTTCCTGCGCGATCCGGAGGCCGCCGACGAGACGGACGAGTCCGACGACGACGCCCCGCCCGCGGATCAGGGTGGCGGCAGGTCGTAGCGCGGCCCGGTGGGCCCGCCCTGCGGCGGGCCGGACGGCGGCGGTCCGTAGGGATCCCGCGGCGGGGGGGCGGTGCGCGGGTCCAGGGTGTACGCCCCGGGATCCGCGCCCTGCTCCGGCTCGGTCCGGCGCCGGGCGAGCACGGCCAGCACGGCGCAGGCCAGACCCAGTGGCAGCAGGAGGAGGCCGAGCGTGAGCCCGGTGCCCCCGCGCAGGCCCGTCGGGGCGGTGGCCGGCCCGAACGGCCCGGCGTAGACGGTGTCCTCGGTGTCGCAGACCAGCGGCAGGTCGCCGGTCGGATGGCCGGCCGGGGTGCGCGCGACCTCGTGGAACTGCTCGCCCCCCACCCGGGTGGTGAAGTCCTCCGCCGGCCGCTCCAGCGTCTCTGAGTCCAAGGTGCAGACCGTGTCGGCCCGCGTGCCGGCGCTGCGCGACCAGACGGACAGGCCGTCGGCACCCACGCTGACCCGGTCCCCGGCGACCACCCCCACCATGTCCGCGCTCGCGCGGTCGCGCGAGCCGAGGACCCCCAGGACGAGCAGGACCAGGCCCGCCACGGTGAGCAGTGCCGCCAGCGGCCAGAGGACCCGCGCCCCCGGCGGCCGCTGCGGAGACGTCATACCGCGCAACCTAACGCACCCCGTGTCAGGATGAGGCGCAGACAGGCCCCCCAGACGTGAGGAGACATGACGTGGCTCGACGTGAGTCCGAGGTCGCGACCGACAACCCCGAGGCGCCCGAGGACGGGCCGCTCGACAACCTGGCCAACGCCTTCGTCGGCAAGCTGCTCGACTTCGGGGTGGACGGGGTGGGGCCGCTGCAGTCCTCCAGCCAGGTGCTGGTCAAGGCGCGCCGGGAGAAGGGCCAGGACGACGAGAAGGTCGTGGACGAGATCGTCTCCGACCACATCAAGAAGGCCGCCGTCGGCGGTTTCGTGACCGGCGTCGGCGGCATCTTCACGATGCCGGTGGCGATCCCGGTCAACGTGCTGGAGTTCTACACCCTCGCGACCCGGATGGTGGCGGCCATCGCCGAGCACCGCGGCTACGACGTGAAGAGCAAGGAGGCGCGCGCCGCCGTGCTCCTCTCGCTCGTCGGCGCGGACGCGGACGACCTCATGCGCAAGGCGGGTATCTCGACCGCCGCCGGCCTCACCGGGTCCGGGCGGCTCGCGACGCTGGCGATGTCGAGGCTGCCCAAGTCCGCGTCCATGATGGTCAACAAGGCGGTCGGCTTCCGGCTGCTCACCACTGTCGGCGGCAAGGCCCTGGGGCGGCTCATCCGCTTCGTCCCGGTCGCGGGCGGCGTCATCGGCGCCGGTCTCGACGGCTACCTCATGAAGCGGATCGCCGACCATGCGCGCGCGGAGTTCGCGCCGCGGCCGGAGGTGGCGGGCGAGCAGCCGGGCTGAGTTATCCACAGATCGCGAGCGGGCCCGCCACGGCGGGCCCGCTCGCGGCACGCTGGGGGTATGACGACACACGAGCCCGGGGGGCGCTCGCGTCGGCACGACGCTGCCGCTGACCACGACGCCCACGACCACGACGACGCCAAGGACCACGACGGCGCCCCTGACCAGCGCGGCCGCCGCGACCACGACGAGCGCGATCACCCGTCGCGAGCCACGACGACCTCGGCCCGGCTGCGCGGCGCCGAGCAGCTGATCGCCGTCCTGCCGCAGCTCATCGGCTACCAGATCGACCACAGCGTGGTCGTGGTGGCGGTCCGTCTCGGCGGACCGCACGGCCGGTCCGTGGGGCAGATGATCTTCACCGGTCGACTGGACCTCCCGCCGCTCGAGGCGATGAGCGACCACCTCGACAGCATCCGGACGGCGCTGCTCCAGGCGGACGACGGGTCACCGGGGCCGGTCCTGCTCACCGTCGTGGGCTACGACCTCCCGGAGCGGCAGCCGGGCCACGTCGACGAGGAGCACGTGCTCGCCCTGGAGGCCGCGGCCGATCGCCTGGCAGACACCACCGGTGCTCACGTGCAAGACCTGCTGCTGGTGCGTGATGAGGGGCGGGAGACCTATGCCGTCCGGCGCGACGGCGAGCACGTGCCGCCGCCGGAGCGAGGCTGGAGACCGACCCCGCCGACCGCGGACGTTCCGGTCGCCGCCGATCTCGTGCTGCAGGGCCGCGTCGCCCTGCCCAGCCGGGCGGCCCTCGCCGAGCTGGTGCGTCGCCGGGACGAGCCGGCGGCGCGGGCCACCGCGCTGGCCCTCGGGATCCTCGACCTCGACCCGACCCGGCACGACCCCGGCGCGATGCTGCGGGCGCTGACGGCCTGGCTGACCGAGGGTGTCCCGCCGACGGCGGGCCTGCGCGCCGGCATCGCCTGGACGCTCGCCGACCGGGAGGTGCGCGACGCCGTCCTGGCCCGCTGGCTGCCCGAGCTCGGCTGGGACGACGGCCTCGGGCAGGACGGCGCGAGAGACCTGTGCGCGGGGCTGGCCGCCTTCCCCGGCGAGGGATGGCGGGAGCCGGTCGGGCGGCTGCTGGCCCTGGCGGGGCAGGTGCCGCACCCCTTCGACAGCGCGGTCCTGACGATGGTGGCGATGGTCTCCTGGGTGCGCGGCGACGGCACCCTCGCCAACGAGGCCGTCGACACCGCGCTCGAGCGGGACCCCCGGTATACCCTCGCCCGGCTCCTGCGCCGGATGCTGGAGGCCGGCCTGCGACCACCGCGCGGGGCGGGTGTCGGGGCTCGTCCGGACCGACGCTCGGGAGGCCGACCGGCCTCATGAGGTTGTAGCCTCTCGGCGAAGGCAGTCACCGTCAGGAGGTCCACGTCCATGTCGATCATCGTTGGCTACATCCCCACGCGCGAGGGCCGCGCGGCCCTGGTCGCGGCGCGCACCGAGGCGCTGCTGCGCAAGGTCAAGCTCGTCGTAGTCAACTCCCACCGCGGCGGCCGCGACTTCGACGCGGGGGAGGCGCGGCGGTTCGAGGAGGAGCTGGAGTCCGTGGCCAGCGACCTGAACGGCGCGGGGATCGAGCACGAGGTCCGGGCGCTCGCGCGGGGCAACGAGCCGGCCGAGGACCTCATCGAGGTGGCCGCGGAGTCGGACGCCGACCTCATCGTCATCGGGCTGCGTCGCCGGACCCCGATCGGCAAACTCATCCTCGGCTCCAACGCCCAGCGGATCCTGCTGGAGGCGCAGTGCCCGGTCCTGGCGGTCAAGGCCGGCGAGGGCGACTGAGGCACGCCCTCGCCTCGGCCTGCACCGCCGGTCACCCCGTCGGCAGGGCTGCTGGGGGCGGCGGGAATGTGTCATCGCCCCGCAGGGTTTTATAATGGTGTGAGTCGCGTGCCGCACCCGGCACCGCTCACCACTTCCTGATCCGCGTCGGGGCACCCTGCTGCCCCGGCTGCGGCATACCTGCGTCGTCAGAAAGAGTTGGTTCAGCCCGTGACAGCCAGGACGTCTAACACCAGCACCCCCGAGCTCCCGCCCGCCTTCGAGCACGAGGCCCTGCGTGCCCTGCTCGCCTCCGGGACCGAGCAGGGTTACGTCGAGGCCGACCAGATCAAGACCGCCCTGGAGGCGGCGGAGGTCACCGCTGCCGCGACCCAGAAGAAGGTGCTGCGCGTCTTCAGCGACCAGGCGATCGAGGTGCGCGCGGCAGAGCCGGCCCCGGCGCGGCGGCGCAGCTCCACGACGAAGAAGAAGGCGGCTGCCACCAAGGGGACGCCCACCGGCTCCGGGACGACGAAGAAGACGTCGGCCGCCGCGCAGGGCTCGACCTCGACGAAGGCCGCGACCCCGTCGAAGAAGGCCGCGGCGTCGACGACGTCCAGCACGAGCAAGAGCACCACCAGCAAGAGCGCGTCCTCGGGCGCGAGCGCCGCGAAGAAGAGCACGCCGGCGTCGACGAAGAGCTCGGGCAGCACCCGGGCCGCGGCCAAGACTGCGTCGAAGACCCAGGAGGGCTCCGCGTCCGCGACCCCGACCAAGACCGGCGGCACCGGGCGGCGGAAGAAGAAGGACGTCGTCGAGGAGATCGTCGGGACCGACGCCACCGACCCGGCCGAGGTCGAGGACGCCGAGGACGCCGACGACGCGGCCGAGACCGAGACCCCCGAGGCGGCGAAGACCAAGACGCCGGCCACGAAGGGCGACGAGGACAGCTTCACCCTGTCCACGGCCGACGACGACGACGCCCCGGCCCAGCAGGTCGTGACGGCCGGCGCGACCGCGGACCCGGTCAAGGACTACCTCAAGCAGATCGGCAAGGTCGCCCTCCTCAACGCCGAGCAGGAGGTCGAGCTCGCCAAGCGGATCGAGGCCGGCCTGTTCGCCGAGGAGAAGCTCAACTCGGGCGAGAAGGTCGAGGCCAAGCTCAAGCGTGAGCTGTGGTGGATCTCCAACGACGGCAAGAACGCCAAGAACCACCTGCTCGAGGCCAACCTGCGGCTGGTCGTCTCGCTGGCCAAGCGGTATACCGGCCGCGGCATGCTCTTCCTGGACCTCATCCAGGAGGGCAACCTCGGCCTCATCCGGGCGGTCGAGAAGTTCGACTACACCAAGGGCTACAAGTTCTCCACCTACGCCACGTGGTGGATCCGGCAGGCCATCACCCGGGCCATGGCCGATCAGGCCCGCACCATCCGCATCCCGGTGCACATGGTCGAGGTCATCAACAAGCTGGCTCGCGTGCAGCGGCAGATGCTGCAGGACCTCGGGCGCGAGCCCACCCCGGAGGAGCTCGCCGCCGAGCTGGACATGACCCCGGAGAAGGTCGTCGAGGTCCAGAAGTACGGCCGCGAGCCCATCTCGCTGCACACCCCGCTGGGCGAGGACGGCGACAGCGAGTTCGGCGACCTCATCGAGGACTCCGAGGCCGTGGTGCCGGCGGACGCGGTGTCGTTCACGCTCCTGCAGGAGCAGCTGCACTCGGTGCTCGACACCCTGTCCGAGCGCGAGGCCGGTGTGGTCTCGATGCGCTTCGGGCTCTCCGACGGCCAGCCCAAGACGCTGGACGAGATCGGCAAGGTCTACGGCGTCACCCGCGAGCGGATCCGGCAGATCGAGTCCAAGACGATGTCCAAGCTGCGGCACCCCTCGCGCTCGCAGGTCCTGCGCGACTACCTGGACTGAGCCGACCGGACCGACCGCGTGTCCCGGACGGACGGTCGGTCCGGTCGGGGTCAGCCCTTGTTGCCCGTCTCCCGCCACTGCCGCTCGAAGGGCAGCCGCCAGGTGAACGGCGTGATGAGCTGGTGGATCTGGTTCGGTCCCCACGAGCCCTGCTGGTAGGGCCGCACCACCGGCGGGTTGTCGAGCAGCGGCTGCGAGATCTCCCAGAGGCGCTCGATGCCGGACGCGGTGACGAAGAGCGTGCGGTCGCCGCGGGCGGCGTCGTAGATGAGCCGCTCGTAGGCCTCCAGCACCGATCCGGCCCAGTCGGTGTCCTGCATCGAGAACTGCATCGACAGCTTGTCCAGCTTCATCCCCGGCCCAGGCCGCTTGCCGTAGAAGCTCAGCGACATCCGGGCGCGGTCGGCCAGGTCGAAGGTCAGGTGGTCCGGGCCGTGGTCGCCCACCCCCGACCTGGCGGGAACATCGACTGCGGCGGCTCCCGGAAGGCGATCGAGATGATGCGGGCGCCCTCGGCCAGCTGCTTGCCGGTCCGCAGGTAGAACGGCACCCCCGCCCAGCGCCAGTTGTCCACGAAGCACTTCAAGGCGACGAAGGTCTCGGTCTGGCTGTCCTCGGCGACCCCCTTCTCGTCGCGGTAGCCGACGTACTGCCCGCGCACCACGTCGGTGGGCTCCAGCGGCAGCATGGACCGGAAGACCTTGTTCTTCTCCCGGCTGATGGCGGCCGGCTCCAGCGACGTGGGCGGCTCCATCGCGGTGAAGGCGAGGATCTGGAACAGGTGGGTCACCACCATGTCGCGGTATGCCCCGGTCTGCTCGTAGAAGTCGCCCCGTTGCGACAGGCCCAGGGTCTCGGGCACGTCGATCTGGATGTGGTCGATGTGGTTGCGGTGCCAGATCGGCTCGAAGAGCCCGTTGGCGAAGCGGAAGGCCAGGATGTTCTGAGCCGGCTCCTTGCCGAGGAAGTGGTCGATCCGGAAGATCTGCTCCTCGTCGAAGACCTGGTGCAGCCGGCCGTTCAGCTCGACCGCCGAGGCGTGGTCGGTGCCGAACGGCTTCTCCATGACGATCCGGCTGCGCTCGACCAGACCCGCCTCGCCGATGGTGCCCACCGCCTCCAGGGCCGCCCTGGGTGGCACCGACAGGTAGTGAAGGCGCAGCAGCTCGTCCCCGCCGAGCTCCTCCTCGGAGCGGTCGACCGCCTCCCGCAGCGCCTGCGGACCGGCGGAGCCGGGCACGTAGTCGAGGCGCTGGGCGAAGTCGCGCAGCGCCGCCTCGTCGCTGTCCCGGACGCTGAACTCCCGGACCGCCCCCGTCGCCACGTCGCGGAACTCGTCGACCGACATCTCGTCCAGCGAGGTGCCGAGACGCGCAGGTCGTCGACCAGCCCGGAGAGGAAGAGGTGCAGCAGCCCGGGGATGAGCTTGCGGCGCGCCAGGTCACCGGTGGCGCCGAAGAGGATCACGGTCAGCGGTGCGGTCATGGCCCCACTCTGTCCTGCCCGCACCCACGAGCGCCACCCGAGGGAGGGTCCGGTGCTCCCGCCGTCAGCGACGCAGCAGCCGACGCACGCCCTCGCGCAGCCCCTCGACACCGCTGCCCGGCACCAGGGCGGCACCGGCCCGCTGGTTCCACGCCGAGGTGTGCCGGACCCCGTCGACCACGGTCCGGACCTCCTCGCCCATCCGCTCGGCCTCGTCGTCGGTCACGAGGTCCGGCGCGGCATACCGGGTGCGCTCCAGCGTCGCCGTGGCGCGGCCGAGCGCCTGCTGGCCGTCCTCCTCCATCGCCGTGCCCCGCAGGTAGTGGCGGCGCAGCTCGCGCGGGCTCCGACCGGGAGGAGGGTCCACCCCCAGGTCGGTGAGGGAGCGGGTCAGCAGCTGCCACTGCCCCTCGACCCGTTCGGCCGGCGTGCTCGCGGCCCGCAGCGCAGCCTCCCGGTGTCGGCGTCCGGCGAGCGGCAGCACCAGCAGGAGCAGGCCCAGGCCGACCAGGGCCACCACCGCGCGCAGCACGGTGGGCAGCAGGTCGCCGAGCCGGTCCAGGACGGTCGGGTCGGTGGGCGCCGGCGCGGCGGTCGGCTCGGGGGTCGGCGTGATCTCCTGCGGCACGGTGGCGGTGCTCGGTGCCGTGTCGGGCTCGTCGGTGGAGCGCGCGTAGGCCGGCGGGGTGCCCGCTCGTATGCCGGGCGTGGGCTCGAACCGGGTCCACCCGAGACCCTCGATCCACAGCTCGGGCCAGGTGTGCGCGTCGGAGGCGATGACCTGCCGGGTGCCGTCGTCCTGCGTGGTCCCGGGCAGGAAGCCCACGGCCATCCGGGCCGGGATGCCCTCGTAGCGGGCCATCATGACCATCGCGCTCGCGAACTGGACGCAGTAGCCCTGTCGGGTCTCCAGGAAGGCGCCGATGGGGTCGTCGGCGCCGACCTCGGCAGCCGCTGCGAGCTCCAGGGAGTACTCGTAGTCGCCGTCGGTGCGCAGGTGGTTCTGGATCAGCACCCCCGCCCGCAGGGCGTTGTCCTCCTCGCCCACGACCTCGTCCGCGAGGGCGCCGACCGCCTCGGCGGAGTCCTCGTCCAGGTCGAGCAGGTCGCCCGCGAACTGCTCCGGGTCCGCGGGGGTCTCACCGACCCCCTGCGGCAGCTCGCCGCCGGACTCCAGGCTGAGGTAAGTCGCGTCGTAGCGGCCCACCCGACCCTGCACGACAACGGTGCTGTCCTGGGGGTCGTAGCGGTAGGCGCCGCCCCGCAGCTCCAGCGAGGCCAACGGGCTCGGCGCCGCGAGGTGCGGGGGCTCCAGCTCGTTGGCGAGCACGCTGAACTCGGACTCGGTCAGGGGGACGCCGTCGCCGAGCCCCGGCGGGGCCGGCAGTGGTGCGCCCTGCGGCAGCAGGCCGGAGCTCAGCCGCTCCGGCGCGACCCAGCGGCCGTCCTCGAATCGCTCGGTGGCCGTGACCCGCAGCGGCTGGACGGAGACGGCGTTGGTGCGGTAGGTCACGACCGGGGCGCGGGACTGGTTGCGCAGGTCCTGCGCCGGGTCCATGGTCTCGGTGAAGGACACCTCACCGGTGTCGCCGTCGGCGTCGCGGGCGTCGGGGTTGCGGGCCAGCCCGTCGCCGAAGAAGGTGGGCGGCAGGTGCGGCAGGAAGGCGGCGCCGAGCACCGCAGCCACCAGGGTCAGCGCACCCACGACCTGCGCGAGGCCGCGGTAGGTGCGGGGACCGGCGGCGACGTCGTCGCCGCCGCGTGACTCCCGGCGGTTCGCCGTGGGCCAGGCCAGGGTGAGGCGCTGCCCCTGCTGGGCGAGCATGAGCAGCCACATCACGAGGACGGCGGCGAAGTACCACGGCTCCATCGCCTGCCCGGTGTTGGAGACCGACACCAGGAAACCCGCCACCAGCGGTATGCCCGCGCTCGCCGGCGCCCGCCCCGTCACCCCCATCGAGTCCACCGAGACCGCGGTCAGGGTGAGCACCGCCACGACGAGGAAGGCGACGCCCTGCGTCGTCGGCGCGGGCGCGGCATACGTCTGCAGGACGGCACCGGCCTGCTGCAGCAACGTGGCGACCCGGTCCAGCGTGGCTCCCGTCGGGACGACCCCGCGCCACAGCGTGTCCCGCAGGTACAGCACCACCAGGCCGGCCAGCCCGAGCAGGAGCTGCCCCAGGGCCACCACGGTCGGCGGTGCGTCGAGGGTGCGCAGGACCGCGCCGGTGAGGGCCACCAGGACCACCATCGCGACCGCGGGCACCACCCACGTCTCCTCGCGCAGCAGGGCGGTGAGCGGCCACGCGACCGCCAGCGAGGCGAGGGCCGCGACGAAGCCCTCGGCCCACAGGCCGCGCTCCCACCACGCCCGGTCGTCGAGCCTCATGCCGACCTGCCCAGGGCAGCCTGGCGCAGCGAGACCCACGCCTGCGCGAGCTCGGTATGGGGCCCGACCGTCACGGTGCGCCACCCGGCGTCCGCCAGCACGCCGGTCGGTCTGTCGGTGGCGCTCGAGCCGCCCTGATCCGCCCCGAACCGGGCGGGGTCGAGCACGAAGGCGAGGGCGCGTGAGCCCGGCTGCCGGACGGAGGCCAACGAGCGGAGTGCGGCATCGTCGTGGGCGACGACCGCCGCGATCAGGAGCACCCCGCCGGAGGTGAAGGAGGAGGCGGCGGCCGTGACGCGGTCGAGCCGGGCGTCCTCCTCGGGCTGCACCCGGGCGAGGGTGTCCATGAGCGGGCCGAGCTCGACCTGGTGCTCGGCGCTCCCGTCGCGCAGGGTCTCGTCGGCGAGCAGGTGCACGACGAAGCCGTCGGCGACCAGGTGCCGGGCGACCGAGGCGATCGCGCTGACCGCCCACTCGTAGGAGGCGCGCATCCCGGTCCCGGGATGCGCGTCGGCCCGGGAGTCCAGGAGCAGCACGGCCCGGCGTCGGGCGGGACGGTCCTCCTGCCGGACCATGAGCTCGCCCCGGTGTGCCGTCGCCGGCCAGTGCACCCGGCGCAGCTCGTCCCCGTCGCGGTAGGAGCGGATGCTGACGTCGTCCTCCCCGTGCAGCGCGATCATCTGCGGCATCTCACCCTCGCTGCCGCGCGAGCTGCCCCGGAGCCGGTCGTCACCGAGGGACACCACGCGGGGGAGCACCAGCAGCTCGGTGCGTGAGGACAGGTGCAGGGTGCGGAAGGTCAGGCCGAAGGGGTCGCGCTGCCGCAGCACGATGGGCCCGAGCGCATACGCGCCGCGATGCCGGGACCGGACGGTGTAGCGCAGCCGCCGCTCCTCCCCGGTGCTCATCCGGGGCAGGATGTAGCGCGGCCGGTCGCCGAGCTGGTAGTCGAGGTGCTCCTCGGCGAGGTAGACCGCGGAACGGGCACCGACGTTGCGGAACCGGACCTGGACCTCGCCGCGCTCCTCGGGCGTCAGCCGCTGGGGGGTGACCTCGCGGGACACCGTGAGCCGCGGGGGACGTCGCGGCATGAGCAGCAGCACGAGGACGGGCAGCAGCAGCAGCGCCAGCCCGACCCGGGTGACGTCCTCGTAGCCCAGGAAGGTCCCGGCCACGACGAGGAGCACCCCGAGCACGGCGAAGACCTTGCCGCGCGCGGTGAGCAGCCCCCACGGGGAGCCGGACGTCGTCATGCCCCTGGCACCTCTCGGTCAGCGTCCGGACGGCACGGCCGTGCGCTCGACCAGGTCGCGCACGATGTCCTCCGTGCCGCGATGGGCCAGCGACGCCTCGCCCGTGGGCAGGACGCGGTGGGCGAGGACGGGGACGGCGACGGTCTGGACGTCCTCGGGCAGCACGTGGTCGCGCCCGGCGAGGGCGGCGTGCGCCCGCGCGGCGCGCAGCAGCTGCAGCCCGGCGCGCGGGGAGGCCCCCAGCCGCAGCAGCCGGTGCGCGCGGGAGGCCGCCATGAGCTCGACGACGTACTGCCGCAGCGCGGCGGAGATGTGCAGTCCACGGATGTTCTCGATCTGCTGCTGCACGTCGGCCGCCGTCGTCACGGCGCTCAGCCCCTCCAGCGGGCTCACGGCACCGTGCGTCTCGAGCATCGCCATCTCCGAGGCGGCGGCGGGGTAGCCCATGGAGATCCGGGCCATGAAGCGGTCCCGCTGGGCCTCGGGCAGCGGGTAGGTGCCTTCCATCTCGATGGGGTTCTGCGTGGCCATGACGAGGAAGGGGCGGGGCAGGGCGTAGGTCTGCCCGTCCACGGTGACCTGCCGCTCCTCCATCGACTCCAGCAGCGCCGACTGCGTCTTCGGCGACGCCCGGTTGATCTCGTCCCCGACGACGACGTTGGCGAAGATCGCGCCGCGGCGGAACTCGAAGGCACGCGTGTCCTGGTTGAACACGCTGACCCCGGTGATGTCGCTCGGCAGCAGGTCCGGGGTGAACTGCACCCTGCTCACCCGGCAGTCGATGGCCCGGGCGAGCGCCTTGGCCAGCATCGTCTTGCCGACCCCGGGCACGTCCTCGACCAGCAGGTGCCCCTCGGCCAGCAGCACGGTCACCGCGGTGGAGACCGCCTCGTCCTTGCCCTCGATCACGGTGGCGACAGCGCGGTGCACGGAGCCGGCGACGGCCTTCACGGCGTCCAGGTCGACGGTGTCGGGCGCGGGAGAGATCGCAGACATGACCCGATCCTGCCAAACTCCCGCCGCGCAGGCCGCACGGCAGGCCTCCGGGCCGCCCGCGGACCCTGGTCCTCCACATCGCCCCACCCCGGGCCGGGAGAGCCGCCTGCTGCGGCCCGCAGGACGCGTCGCCAGCTTGTGACCTGCGGCGATGCGGACGGTGGCCGTCAGGACCTGCGATCGCGGTGGCGCCGCGCCGCCTCGGAGCGAGATCTCCCTCCACCTCGCACCACCCCCTCTGACCTGTGTCGATGGCTCGGGACCTGGCATACTCACGCCCGAACGCTCGCCAGAGTGGGGGAAAGTGGAGTAGAGTGGCGCGCACTGGGAGTCGTCCGCACCGGATCGCGTGAAAGGGGTGGTGCACGTGCTGTTCCTCGGCACCTACACGCCCCGCCTCGACGACAAGGGCCGGATGATCCTCCCCGCCAAGTTCCGCGAGCGGCTGGCCGGCGGGGTCGTCATCACCCGTGGCCAGGAGCGCTGCCTCTACGTCTTCACCCAGGCCGACTTCGACGGCCTCGTCGAGCAGTGGCAGAGCAGCCCGACCTCCTCGAAAACGGTCCGGGACTACCAGCGCTTCTTCCTCTCCGGCGCCTCGGACGAGATCCCGGACAAGCAGGGCCGGGTCACCGTGCCCGCACTGCTGCGCACGTATGCCGGCATCACCGGCGACTGCACGGTGATCGGCGCCGGCAACCGGCTGGAGATCTGGGACACCCAGGCGTGGGAGTCCTACACCGACGCGCACGAGCAGTCCTTCGCCGACCTCTCCGAGGAGGTGGTCCCTGGGCTCATGTGAGCGCCGGCCCACCCGGGCCCCGGCCTCCCCCCGTCCGCACACGCCGTGCCCCCGACTCCTCTTCCCCGGAGCCGGGACGCACCTCGGCAGCCGACCCGACTTCCCCCGGGCCGGACGCCGGTGGACGGTGGGGGACCAGGATCCGGGTGGCGGGCGCCCGCCGACCAGGGACCACGAGACATGGCCGCCGCCGCGCAGCGCCCCACCCAGGACCGGCACACCCCGGTGATGCTGGACCGGTGCGTCGAGCTGCTGGCCCCCGCGCTGCAGCGCCCGGGCTCGGTCTACGTGGACGGGACGCTGGGGATGGGTGGCCACACGGAGGCCGTCCTGCGCGCGTGCCCGGACGCGAGCGCCGTGGGCATCGACCGCGACCCGCAGGCCCTGGCCCTGGCGACCGAGCGCCTCGCCCCCTTCGGTGAGCGCTTCCGCCCGGTGCACGCGGTGAGCGACGACCTCCCGCAGGTGCTCGCCGAGCTCGACCTGGTGGGCGCCGACGCGGTCCTCTTCGACCTCGGGGTCTCCTCGCTGCAGCTGGACGAGCTGGACCGGGGCTTCGCCTACCGCGCGGACAGCCCGCTCGACATGCGGATGGACCAGAGCACCGGACGCACTGCCGCCGACGTGCTCAACGACACGGAGGTGCGCGAGCTGGAGCGCATCCTGCGCGACTACGGCGAGGAGCGCTTCGCCCGCCCGATCGCCCGCGCCATCGTGCGCCGCCGGGAGAGCCAGCCGTTCACGACCTCGGCACCGCTGGTCGAGCTGCTGCACGACGTCGTCCCGGCGGCCTCGCAGCGCAGCGGCGGGCATCCCGCCAAACGCACCTTCCAGGCGCTGCGGATCGAGGTCAACGCCGAGCTGTCCACGTGGCGGGACGGCCTGGCCGCCGCCCTGCGCGCGCTGCGGGTGGGTGGCCGCATCGCCGTCCTGTCCTACCACTCGCTGGAGGACCGCATCACCAAGCGTGGGCTGGCCGACGGCGCGAGCAGCTCGGCCCCGCCGGAGCTGCCGGTCGAGCTGCCCGAGCACCGGCCCTGGCTGCGCCTGCTCACGCGAGGTGCCGAGCAGGCCGGTCCTGCCGAGCGCGAGACCAACCCGCGCTCCGCCTCGGTCCGGCTCCGGGCCGCCGAGCGCACCCGGACCACCCCCGACCAACCGCACCTGCCCACCCGTGAGGAGCACCGATGAGCCAGATGACCATCTCCGCCCGGCTCGGCCGCACCGCCGCCCTGGGGGCGCGGGGCCGTGCCCGCGCCGTCGACGCCGCCCCGACCTCGGCCAACCACGGCTTCCGGCTGCTGTGCGCCCTGCTCGTGGCGCTCACCTTCACCGCGGTGCTGCTGCTCAACACGGTCCGGGCCGAGGGGTCCTACGTCCTGAGCACCCTCGAGGTGGAGGCCACCGCCCTGCACGACGAGAAGGTCACGCTCGCCGACGAGCTCGCCGGCAAGGAGTCCTCGGAGCACCTCGCCCGGGCCGCCACCAAGCTCAAGATGGTGCCGTCCACGTCCACGGCGACGCTGCGGCTGTCCGACGGTTCCCTCACCGGCGTGGCGTCCAAGGTGGACGGCTCGCGCACGCTTACCGTTGATCTGCCCTCGACGGGCACGGCACCGGCGAAGGACGACTGACAAGGGGTAGGCACCGTGGCAGCACCACGCAACGGTCGTCGACGGACGACTCCCCGCGCGGTCGCGGCCGGCGTCGCCCACCCGGCCCGGCGCGCCCGCGCGCTCATGCTGGGCGTGCTCATCGTCCTCAGCCTCTTCGCCGCCCAGCTGGTGCGGCTGCAAGGTCTCGACGCCGCGAGCGTCTCCGCGGCGGCCCTGGGGGAGCGGCTGCAGAGCCGGGCCATCCCGGCGGCGCGCGGCAGCATCACCGACGTGGACGGCGAGGATCTCGCGGTCAGCGTGGAGCGGCGGCGCATCGTCGCCGACCCCACCCTGGTGGAGGACTACGAACGCACCGAGAAGGGCCCGGACGGCAGCACCGAGGTGGTCGGCGAGGGGTATGCCGCGGCCGCCGAGGTGGTCGCCGACATCACCGGGGTCGACGAGGCCGACGTGCTGCGCCGGCTGACCGAGCCGCTGGGGGAGCAGTACGCCATCCTCGTCCCGGACGCCTCGCCCCAGCAGTGGCAGGAGATCAAGGCCGCGGGGATCCGCGGGGTCTCCTCCGAGGAGTTCATGCGCCGGGAGTACCCCTTGGGGGAGTCCACCGCGCCGCTGCTCGGCTGGGTCGGGTCCGGCGACATGCCCGCCGGTGGCCTGGAGCTGGTCAACGACGAGGCGCTGACGGGTGAGCCCGGCGAGGCCCTCTACGAGGTCGGCCGGGACGGCGAGATGATCAGCACCGGCGTCTACGAGGAGGACCCGGCCGAGCCCGGCCAGGACCTGCGGCTCACCCTCGACGGCGACCTGCAGTGGCGCGCCTACGACGCGGTACGCACCCGGGTGAAGGAGGCCGGGGCGATCTCGGGCTACGCCGCGGTGATGGACATCGAGACCGGCGAGCTGCGCGCGCTCACCAGCTATCCCAGCTTCGACCCCTCGGACAGCACGCAGGACGCCGACGAGATGCGCAACGCGGCGATCGAGGACGTCTACGAGCCGGGGTCCACGTCCAAGCTCATCACCGCCGCGGCGGCCCTGGAGGAGGGCATCGTCGACGTGGAGACCCCGATCGAGGTCCCGGTCACGATGAGCCGGGCCGGGACCCGCTTCAAGGACGCGGAGCCGCACCCCGTGGAGTACCTCACCTTCGGCGGCGTGTTGGCCAAGTCCTCCAACATGGGCACGATCCTCTACGGCGAGAAGCTCTCCGACCAGCAGCTCTACGACTGGATGCGCCGCTTCGGCATCGGCGACCCCAGCGGCCTGGGCCTGCCCGGGGAGTCGCCAGGGATCGTCCCCGAGCCCTCGACCTGGAGCGCGACGACCCGCTACACCTTCATGTTCGGCCAGGGCCTGTCCGGCACCATGCTGCAGCAGCTCGGCGTCTTCCAGGCGGTCGCCAACGACGGGGTCATGGTGCCCCCGAGCATCGTGGCCGGCACGGTGGACGAGGAGGGGCGCTACACCGAGGGCGAGCAGCAGGAGGGCCGCCGCGTCGTCTCCGCGGAGACCGCCCAGACCCTCACCGACATCATGCAGTCGGTGCCCTCCACCGAGGGCACCGCACCGCTCGCCGCGGTCCCCGGCTACCACGTCGCGGGCAAGACCAGCACGGCGAGCCGGGTGGACCCGGAGACCGGGCGCTACTCCGGCGGGGTGACCTCCTCCTTCATGGGCTTCGCCCCCGCCGACGACCCGAAGTACGCCGTCGCCGTGGTCATCCAGGGCCCCACCCGGATCAGCGAGTTCGGCGGCGTCATCGCCGGGCCGGTCTTCGCCGACCTCATGCGCTACACGCTGCAGCAGGAGGGCATCGCGCCCGCCACCACACCGCCGACGCAGATCGACATCAAGTTCGACCCCGACGAGAAGGTGGGGGACGGCTCGGGTGACACACTGGGGGACATCGCCATCAAGGACGAAAGGACCGATGGGTGATCCCCCTGACCCTCGGTGAGGTCGCCCGCGTGACCGGTGGTCAGGTCCACCCGGGCTCTCCCGGGACCGAGGACCTGCGCGTCACCGGACCGGTCGTCACCGACTCCCGCGAGGCTGGCCCCGGAGCCCTCTACGTCGCGCGCCGCGGCGAGGTCGCGGACGGGCACGACTTCGTCGACGCCGCCGCCCGGCGGGGCGCGCTCGCCGCCCTCACCAACCGCGTCGTCGAGGGCCTCCCCTGCGTGGTGGTGCCGGAGGATCCCGACCGGCTCTCCGCCCGCCCGGACCGGCCGCCCTACGACGCCGTCACCCGCGCCTTCGCGGCGCTGGGACGCGAGGTGGTCGACCGGTGCGCCGCCGCGGGCGGGCTGCGGGTCGTCGGCATCACCGGCTCCTCGGGCAAGACCTCGACCAAGGACCTCCTGGCGCAGGTGCTGCCGGCGCTGGGCCCCACGCTGGCCCCCGAGGCGTCCTACAACTCCGAGGTCGGTGTGCCGCTGACGGTCTGCCGGCTCACCGAGGACACGGCCTACCTCGTCGCCGAGATGGGCGCCTCCGGCGCCGGTCACATCGCCCACCTCACCGCGATCGCGCCCCCGCAGGTCGCCGTCGTGCTCAACGTGGGGTCCGCCCACCTCGGGGAGTTCGGCTCCCGGGCGGCCATCATGGAGGCCAAGTCCGAGCTGGTGCAGGGGCTGGTGCCGGACGGGCTCGCGGTCCTCAACGGCGACGACGAGGCGATGGTCGAGACGATGGGGGGTCGGGCCCGCGACGTCGGTGCCCGGGTCGTGCTCGTCGGGCTCGGGGAGCGGGCCGACCTGCGCGCGACCGAGGTCGTCACCGACGAGCGGGGCCGGGCCACCTTCACGCTCACCGCCCCGGGGCTCGGTGCCCCCGAGCCGGGGCTCCGCGTGGCGCTGCAGCTCGTGGGGGTCCACCACGTCGGCAACGCGCTCGCCGTCGCCGCGGTCGCCCACGAGTGGGGTATGCCGTGGGAGCAGATCGCCGCCTCGCTGGCGGCCGCGACGCCCCGGTCGCGCTGGCGGATGGAGGTCACCGAGCGCGAGGACGGCGTGACCGTCGTCAACGACGCCTACAACGCCAACCCCGAGTCCATGCGTGCGGCGCTGCAGAGCCTGGCCGCGATGCGCCGGGCGGAGGGCCGGACGCTGGCCGTGGTCGGGGGGATGCTCGAGCTGGGCGCCGACAGCGACGCCGAGCACGCCGGTGTCGGCGCCCTCGCCGCCCGGCTGGGCGTCGACCACCTCCTGACGGTGGGTGAGGTGGCGCTGCCGGCCGCCACGGCATACCAGCAGGGTGGTGGTGCCCGGGCGAGCTCGGTCGCCGACCGTCACGAGGCGCGCGCCCTGCTGGAGGAGGAGCTGCGGGCCGGAGACGTCGTGCTGCTCAAGAGCAGCCGGGACTCCGGGCTGCGGGTGCTGGGGGACGAGCTGGCGGGCGTGACCGACTGATGGTCAACGTCCTGCTCGCGGGTGCCGTGGCGATGATCTGCGCGCTCTTCGGCACCCCGCTGTTCATCCGCTTCCTCGTGCGCCGGGGCTACGGCCAGTTCATCCGCGACGACGGCCCGACCTCGCACCACACCAAGCGGGGCACGCCCACGATGGGCGGCGCGGTCATCATCGTGGCCACGGTCGTCGGCTACCTGCTCTCGCACCTGCTGCTCATCCTGCTCGACGTCACCGGGATCCTCGAGGTCACGCACTCCCGCTTCAGCCTCAGCGCGATCCTCGTGCTCTTCCTCATCACCGGCCTGGGGTTCATCGGCTTCCTCGACGACTACACCAAGATCTCCAAGCAGCGCAGCCTCGGCCTCACCTCGGTCGAGAAGCTCACCGGGCAGACGGTCGTCGCGATCGTCTTCGCGCTGGCCGCGCTGCTGCTGCGGGGTGACAGCACCCGCTCCCCGGCCTCGACCGCGATCTCCTTCGTCCGCGACACCTCCTTCGACCTCGCCTTCGCCGGCCCGGTGCTCGGGGTCATCCTCTTCATCGCCTGGGCCAACGTGCTCATCGCGGGGGCATCCAACGGCGTCAACCTCACCGACGGGCTCGACGGGCTGGCCACCGGGGCCTCGATCATGGTCTTCGCCGCCTACTCCGTCATCGGCATCTGGCAGTACAACCAGAACTGCCAGCTCGCGCCCGGGCCCAACTGCTACGACGTCCGCGATGCGCTCGACCTCGCGGTCGTGGCCTGCTCGGTGGCGGGCGCCTGCTTCGGCTTCCTGTGGTGGAACGCCTCACCGGCCAAGATCTTCATGGGTGACACCGGCTCGCTGGCCCTCGGCGGCGGCCTGGCCGGGCTGGCGATCACCACCCGCACCGAGCTGCTGCTCGCCGTGCTCGGCGGGCTCTTCGTCATGATCACCCTCTCGGTCATCATCCAGGTCGCGAGCTTCAAGCTGACCCGCAAACGGGTCTTCCGGATGGCGCCGCTGCAGCACCACTTCGAGCTGCTGGGCTGGGCCGAGGTGACGATCGTCATCCGGTTCTGGCTCATCGCCGGGATCTGCGTCGCCGTCGGGCTCGGGCTGTTCTACGGCGAGTGGGTGGCCAACCTGTGAGCGCCTCCCTCGACGACCTCACCCACCGGGACGCCGACTGGGCCGGGCTGCGGGTCCTCGTGACCGGGCTCGGAGTCACCGGCTTCGCGGCCGCCGACGCGCTGCTCCAGCACGGGGCGACCGTCACCGTCGTCGACGCCGGCAGCAGCAACGAGCAGCAGGAGACCCAGGCCGGGATCCTCGGGATCCTCGGCGCCGACGTGCGGCGCGGGCCGGAGCACACTGTCGCGTGGCCGTCCGCCCCGGGGGAGGGGGGTGACACGGGCGAGGGAGGTCCGGGCAGCGAGCCGCTGGACGTCGACGTCGTCGTGACCTCACCCGGCTGGCGTCCGGATCACCCGGTGCTCGCCGCGGCCGCGACCCGCGGCATACCGGTCTGGAGCGAGATCGAGCTCGCCTGGCGGCTGCGCCCGCGGGTCGGCGCCGCCCCCTGGCTCGTCGTCACCGGCACCAACGGCAAGACCTCGACGGTGCGGCTGCTCACCGAGATGCTGCAGGCGGCCGGGCTGCGGGCCATCGCCACGGGCAACGTCGGCACCCCGGTGCTGGACGCGGTGCAGCACCCGGACCCCTACGACGTCGTGGCCGTGGAGCTGTCCAGCTTCCAGCTGCACTTCACCCACAGCATGAGCCCGCTGGCCTCCTGCGTGCTCAACCTCGCGCCGGACCACGTCGACTGGCACGGGTCGATGGAGGCGTATGCCGCGGCCAAGGCCCGCATCTACGAGCGCACCCAGGTCGCCTGCGTCTACAACGTCCAGGACCCACGCACCGAGGCGATGGTCGAGGAGGCCGAGGTGATCGAGGGCTGCCGGGCCATCGGCTTCACCCTCGGCACGCCGGGGCTGTCGATGCTCGGTCTGGTCGAGGACGTCCTCGCCGACCGGGCCTTCGTCGAGGAGCGGGCGACCTCGGCCGCCGAGCTGGGCACGCTGGCCGACCTGTCCCGGGCCTCCGGTGGCGACGGCAGCGCCGCACCCCCTCCGCACCTGGTGGCCAACGCCCTGGCGGCGGCGGCCCTGGCCCGCGCCGCGGGCATCACGCCCGCCGCGGTGCGCGAGGGCATGCGACGGTTCCGATCGGAGGCGCACCGCACCACCATCGTCGCCGAGCGGGACGGGCTGACGTGGGTGGACGACTCCAAGGCCACCAACCCGCACGCCGCGCACGCGGCGCTGCTGGCCTACCCGCACCTCGTCTGGGTGGCCGGCGGCCAGCTCAAGGGCGCCGAGGTCGACGAGCTGGTCCAGGAGGTCGCGCCGCGGCTCCGGGGCGTGGTCCTGCTCGGCGCCGACCGCGAGCAGATCGCGCAGGCCCTGCGACGACACGCACCGGATGTCCCGGTCCACGACGCGGGCGTCACCGACCATGGGGACATGGCTGCGCTGGACCGGTTCATGGACGATGTCGTGGCGCGTTGCGCCGCGCTCGCCCGCCCGGGCGACGTGGTCCTGCTCTCGCCCGCCGCCGCCTCGCTGGACATGTTCCCCAGCTACGGCAGCCGCGGCGACGTCTTCGCCGCCGCCGTGCACCGCGCGCTCGGGGAGGCCGCCCCGTGACCACGATCCTGGACCGGCGAGCGCCGGCCCGGTCGACCGGCACCGCGGGGAGCACGACCGGCTGGAGCGTGCAGTCGGTCGGGGAGTGGTTGCGCTCCCCGGTGGCCCCCTACTACCTCGCGCTGGTCTCGGCCTCGGTGCTCACCGGGCTCGGGCTGGTCATGGTGCTGTCCGCCTCGAGCGTCGGGTCCTACCGCGACAACGGCAGCTCCTACACCGTCTTCCTCGACCAGCTCCTCTTCGGTGCCGTGGGCATCGCCCTCGCGGTGGTCGGCTCGCGGCTGCCGGTCTCGCTCTGGAAGCGGCTGGCGTGGCCTGGGATCTTCCTGGCGCTGGCCCTGCAGGTGGCCGTCTTCACCCCCCTCGGCATCGAGTTCCAGGGCAACCGCAACTCACTGTCGGTCGCCGGCTTCTCGCTGCAGCCCGCGGAGTTCGGCAAGGTCGCGCTCATCGTCTTCGGGGCGGTGGTGCTGGCGGCCAAGCGTCGGGTCATCCACAAACCGGTCCACGCGGCCGTGCCGCTCATCTTCCCCTTCGGCCTGCTCCTGCTGGGCCTGGTCCTGCAGGGTCGCGACCTCGGCACCGGGCTCATCCTGCTGGCGATCATGGCCGGGCTGCTGTGGGCGGCGGGGCTGCCCGCCCGCTGGTTCGTCGGGCTGGGCACCGTCGGCGGGATCGGCGTGGCCGTCCTCGCCGCCGGCAGCGCCAACCGGATGCAGCGCATCGAGGCGTGGATCGGCGGCATCTGCGACAACCCGCAGGTCGAGGGGTGTTTCCAGAAGGTCCACGCAGAGTATGCGCTCGCCGACGGTGGTTGGTGGGGGCTCGGGCTGGGGGAGTCCCGGGAGAAGTGGGGGCTGCTGCCCGAGCCGCACAACGACTTCATCCTGGCGATCATCGGCGAGGAGCTCGGCCTGCCGGGCAGCCTGGCGGTGCTGGGGCTCTTCGCCGTGCTGGCCTACTCCTGCTTCCGGGTGGTCACCCAGGCCGAGGACGGCTTCACCCGGCTGGCTGCCGGCGGCTTGCTCGTGTGGTTCATGGGTCAGGCGGTGCTCAACATCGGGTCGGTGATCGGGATGCTGCCCATCATCGGCGTGCCGCTGCCGCTGGTCTCCAGCGGCGGGTCGTCCCTCATCGCCGCTCTCATCGGTGTCGGCCTGCTCCTTGCGCTCGCCCGGTCGCTGCCGGGCGGCGACGCGGCGCTGCGCGGGCGCACGGGGACGCTGCGGCGCACCCTGGCCGCCGTCCCGGGCCGGGCGGCGCCAGGCGCCGGCGGCCGGCGGCGGACGTCGGGGCCGACCCGGGGCCGCCGGTCACCGGGCGGACGGCGGTGACCGGCCGACCGGAGGGCGCCGCACCTGGGCCCGGAAGAAGCCACGGAGGACAGCACGGTGATCGGCTCGGAGGGCGGCTCGGTGTCGTGCTCGCCGGGGGTGGGTCGGCAGGCCACGTCAACCCGCTGCTCGCCACCGCTGACGCGCTGCGGCGCCGGGTCCCGGACAGCGAGCTGCTCGTGCTGGGCACCGCCGAGGGGCTGGAGGCCCGGCTCGTCCCCGAGCGCGGCTACCCGCTCACCGTCGTGCCCAAGGTGCCCTTCCCCCGTCGCCCCGACGCGACGGTCGCGCGCTTCCCGGGCGCGCTGCGCCGGGCGGTCGCCGCCGCTCGGGACGCCATGCGATCGGTGGAGGCGCAGGTCGTCGTCGGCTTCGGCGGCTACGTCGCCACCCCGGCCTACCTCGCCGCGCGGCGCGCCGGCATACCCATCGTCATCCACGAGCAGAACGCCCGTCCCGGGTTGGCCAACCGACTGGGCGCGCGCTTCACCCCGCACGTCGCCACGACCTTCGACCTGACCCGGCTCCCGCACGCCACACCGGTGGGCCTGCCGCTGCGCGAGGAGATCCGCACGCTGGACCGCGCCGCCTCCCGGGCCGAGGGGCTCGCCGAGTTCGGGCTCGAGGACCGGCGTCCCACCCTGCTCGTCTTCGGCGGGTCGCTCGGGGCGCAGCGCCTCAACGGTGCCTTCGCGACCGCAGGTGCCGACCTGCTCGCCGCGGGCGTCCAGGTGCTTCACCTCACCGGGGCGGGCAAGGACGTCGACGTGCCCGCTCCCGAGGACCGCACGGGTGCCCGCTACGTCGCCCGGCCCTACACCGACCGGATGGACCTCGCGTATGCCGTCGCCGACCTCGCGGTCGGACGCTCCGGCGCCGGGACGGTCTGCGAGCTGGCCGCGGTCGGTCTGCCCGCGGTCTACGTGCCGCTGCCGATCGGCAACGGGGAGCAGCGGCTCAACGCCCGCGGCGTCGTCGAGGCCGGCGGCGGTCTGCTGACCGAGGACGCCGCCGTCACCCCGACATGGGTGCGCGACGTCGTGCTGCCGCTCGTCCAGGACGGGGAGCGGGTGGCGCGGATGGCGGCCGCCGCGGCCGAGCACGGCGACCGTGACGCGGCCGACCGGCTGGTCGACATGGTCCTGCGCGCGGCGGGACACCCGGCATGAGCGCCCCCCGGTTCGACTTCACCGTCCCGGTGCCGCCGGTGGACGAGCTCGGCCCCGTGCACTTCGTCGCGGCGGGCGGATCCGGGGTGTCCGGGGTGGCCCGGATGTTCCTCGACCACGGGGTCCCGGTGTCCGGGTCGGACCAGCAGGACAGCGCCACGCTGCGCGCCCTGGAGCAGGCCGGTGCCCGGGTCCACGTCGGGCACGACGCCGCCCACCTCGGCGGCGCCAGCACCGTCGTGGTCTCCGGGGCGGTCCGGGAGGACAACCCCGAGCTGGCGGCCGCCCGCGCGGCCGGGCTGCGGGTGCTGCACCGGTCCCAGGGCATCGCCGCGCTGCTGCACGGGCGTCCGGCGGTCGCGGTCGCGGGGGCCAACGGCAAGACCACGACGAGCGCCATGACGGTGGCAGCGCTGCAGGCCGCCGGGGCGGAGCCCGGGTATGTCATCGGCGCGCCGCTGGCCAGCAGCGGCGTCAGCGCAGCGCTCGGTGGCCCCGGGCCCCGCTCGTCGTGGAGGCGGACGAGAGCGACGGCAGCTTCCTCACCTACCGGCCCCAGGTCGCGGTGGTCACCAACGTCCAGCCCGACCACCTCGACTTCTACGGCGACGCCGCCGCGGTGGAGGCGGCCTACCGCGACTTCGTGGCGACCCTCCCCGACGACGGGCTGCTCATCACCTCGTTCGACGACCCCGGCGCCGCCCGGCTGGCGCGCGACGCGCGCGAGGCAGGCACCCGCGTCCTCACCTGGGGGGCGGGCCGCGCGGACGTGCAGGTGGACGAGGTGAGCACCCACGGGACGACCTCGACCGGTCGCCTCACCTTCCGCTCCGGCGTCGGCGCGGTCGAGCCGGGGGCCACCGTGCGGCTGCGGCTGCCGGTGCCCGGTGAGCACAGCGTGCACAACGCCACCGCGGCGCTGCTCGTCGCGATCGCCGGCTTCGGCCTCGCGCTCGAGCCCGCGGTCGCCGGGCTGGAGAGCTTCGCCGGGGCGCACCGTCGCTTCGAGCGGCTGGGCGCCCACGGCGACGTCGAGGTCGTCGACGACTACGCGCACAACGCGCCCAAGGTCGGCGCCGTGGTGCGCGCCAGTCGCAGCGCGGCGGGGGAGCGTCGCCTCGTCGTGGCCTTCCAGCCGCACCTGTTCTCCCGCACCCGCGACTTCGTCGACGGCTTCGTGGCGGGCCTCGCCGGCGCCGACGTCGTGCTGCTGCTCCCGGTCTACCCCGCCCGGGAGCGCCAGGCGGACTTCCCCGGTGTCGGCTCCGAGCTGCTGCGGCAGGGACTGCTCGCGCTCGGACCCGGCGCCCCGCGGGTGGAGACCGTCGGTTCTGTCGACACCGCGGCGGCCGCGCTCGCCGCCTTGCTCGCCGACGGGCGGGAGACGCTGGTCGTCACGGTGGGGGCGGGTGACGTGACCCGGGTGGGACGTCAGCTGCTGGACCTGCTGGGCGACGGCTCGGGACAGGAGGCCCGGACGTGAGGGTGGGACTGCCGTGGCGCGGGCGTCGGGGGCGGGGCTCGGCGCGCGGTCGTCGCCCCGGCCGTCCGCCGCGGATCGGGAGGCGGGCCCTGCTCGTCTGGAGCGCCGTCGTGCTCGCCGCGGCCGCCGCCATGGTCTTCCTCTTCTATTTCTCCGCCGCCTTCGTCGTCAAGGACCTGCAGGCCACAGGTGCCCGTGAGGAGGTGGCGGCGAGCGCCCTCGAGCATGCCCAGATCCCGCAGGGCCGCCCCCTGGCGCGGGTGTCGGAGGGCCGGGTGAGCGAGCGGGTGCTGGAGGACCCGCGGGTCGAGTCGGTCGAGGTGGAGCGTGACTGGCCGTCCTCGGTGACGCTGGTGGTCACCGAGCGGGACCCGGCGGTCGCGCTCCGCGGAGGCGGGTCGACGTGGCTCGCCGACGACACCGGGGTGGTCTACGAGCAGGTGGACGACCCCAGCAACAAGCTGCCGCTGATCAGGCTGCGCTCGGACCCGACCGAGCTGGACGCCGCGACGGTGACCGGTCTGGCCGAGCTGTGGCGGCTGCGGCCGGACCCCGACACGCTGGAGGGTGATCTCGGTGCCCCCGCGGTGGGGCGGGACGGCTCGGTCGAGATGGACCTGGGGCAGGTCACCCTGCTGTGGGGCGAGCCGACCGACAACGAGACGAAGTGGAGCGTCGTCACCGCGCTGCTGCGGCAGGAGACCATCGATCCGCAGGGGGCGCTGGCGATGACGATCGACGTGCGGATCCCCGGCACGCCGGTGGTGTCCGGATTGCCCGAGGCCACGGGCTGAGCCCACCCTCGACCTTCGACCTGAGGTCGAGGTTCAGTCTCGCGCTGGCTGGTGGTGAGCGCGCGTATGCTCGCGCACACGCACCGCATCCATGCACCGCACCCCGCACCCGCACCCGAAAGGTCCATCGTGTCCGCAGCGCAGAACTACCTGGCCGTCATCAAGGTCGTCGGCATCGGCGGGGGTGGCGTCAACGCCATCAACCGCATGATCGAGGTCGGCCTCAAGGGTGTCGAGTTCATCGCCATCAACACCGACGCGCAGGCCCTGCTCATGAGTGATGCCGACGTCAAGCTCGACGTCGGGCGCGAGCTGACCCGCGGCCTGGGGGCCGGCGCGGACCCCGAGGTGGGTCGTCGGGCGGCGGAGGACCACACCGAGGAGATCGAGGAGGCGCTGCGCGGTGCCGACATGGTCTTCGTCACCGCCGGCGAGGGCGGCGGGACCGGCACCGGCGGTGCGCCGGTCGTGGCCAAGATCGCGAAGACGCTGGGGGCGCTGACCATCGGTGTGGTCACCCGTCCGTTCACCTTCGAGGGCCGCCGGCGAGCCAACCAGGCCGAGTCCGGGATCGCCACGCTGCGCGACGAGGTGGACACCCTCATCGTCATCCCCAACGACCGGCTGCTGTCGATCTCCGACCGGACCGTGTCGATGCTCGACGCCTTCCGCAGCGCGGACCAGGTGCTGCTCTCCGGTGTGCAGGGCATCACCGACCTCATCACCACCCCGGGCCTGATCAACCTCGACTTCGCCGACGTCAAGTCGGTGATGCAGGGTGCGGGGTCGGCGCTCATGGGCATCGGCTCGGCACGCGGGGAGGACCGGGCCGTGCAGGCGGCCGAGCTGGCGATCTCCTCGCCGCTGCTGGAGGCCAGCATCGAGGGCGCGCACGGCGTGCTGCTCTCGGTGCAGGGCGGCTCGGACCTCGGGCTCTTCGAGATCAACGAGGCGGCCCGCCTGGTGCAGGAGGCCGCCCACCCCGAGGCCAACATCATCTTCGGTGCGGTCATCGACGACTCCCTCGGCGACGAGGTGCGCGTCACCGTCATCGCGGCCGGCTTCGACGGCGGCGTGCCGCCGGGCCGGGGCGAGGGCAACGACCGGGCACTGGGCCAGGTGCAGGCCGGGGGAGCGGGCCGGCAGCAGGGCGGCGGCCAGCCGCAGCAGCGTCCGGGCGCCTCCCAGCAGCAGCCACAGCAGCGCCCCGGCTCCGAGGGTCAGCAGGCTCCGGCTCAGGCGCCGCAGCAGCAGCGTCCCGCGCAGCCGGCGGAGTTCCCGCAGGGCGAGCGTCGCGACGCCGACGCCCAGCCGCAGGCAGAGCGGGAGCAGGCTCCGGCACAGGACGGTGGGCAGCAGCAGCGGCCGGTCCAGCAGCCGCCCCGGCAGGTGACCTTCGAGGACTCCGACGACCTGGACGTGCCCGACTTCCTCAAGTGAGGCGGTAGTTCCTCGTGTTCACCTGGCGCGAGCGGCTGGAGCCCACCGGCGACGGCTACGGCGTGGAGTGGGCCGTGACCGACCGGCACGGCGGCTCCATCGTCGACCCCTACGCCTCGTTCAACCTCGGCGCGCACGTGGGCGACCGGGAGGACGCCGTCAGCACCAACCGGCACCGGCTCGCCCGCGAGCTCGGGCTGCGGGTCGCCGATCTGCGGCTCATGGACCAGCAGCACGGGTGCGCCGTCGCCCTGACGCCGTCGACGTCGGGCGCCGACGGCCCTGCCGTGCCGGCCGTCGACGCGCTGGTGACCGGCAGCAGCGACGAGGCGCTGGTGGTCCTCGTCGCCGACTGCGTCCCGCTGCTGCTGGTGGACCGCGCCGAAGGGCTCGCGGCTGTCGTGCACGCCGGGCGCCCCGGGCTGCTCGCGGGGGTCGTCCCGGCGGCACTGGACGCCCTGCGCGACCTCGGGGCTCGTCGGCTGGATGCTGTCGTGGGGCCCTCGGTCTGCCCCCGCTGCTACGAGGTGCCGGCCGCACTGCGGGACGAGGCGACAGCACTGACACCGACCGCCGCCAGTGTCTCGGTGAGCGGCACCCCCGCCATCGACGTCGCCGCCGGTGTGGTGCAGCAGCTCGCCGACAGCGATCTCGACGTCCGCCTGCGCTGGCTGGCCGGGTGCACCCGCGAGCGCGACGACCTCTACTCCTACCGCCGCGACGGCACGACCGGCCGGTTCGCCGGGGTCGTCCGGCTCCTCGCCCCGGAGCAGGTGGCCTGACGTGACTGCGACGCGGGAGCAGGAGCTGAGCGGGCGGCTGGCCGAGGTCCGGCACCGCATCGAGGCGGCGTGCGCGGTGAGCGGGCGCCGGCCCGAGGACCTGACGCTGGTGGCGGTGACGAAGTTCTTCCCCGCCGCTGACGTCGAGCTGCTCGCCGGCATGGGGGTCACC
Source organism: Serinicoccus sp. CUA-874 (assembly GCF_001942225.1). NCBI lineage: Bacteria > Bacillati > Actinomycetota > Actinomycetes > Micrococcales > Ornithinimicrobiaceae > Serinicoccus > Serinicoccus sp. CUA-874. Next base: position 39,734 of record NZ_MKJZ01000039.1, read on the forward strand.
GACGTCGGCGAGAGCCGGGACCAGGAGGCCGGGGACAAGATCGGCGCCCTGCCGTCGGACGTGCGCTCGAGGATCCGGGTCCACTTCGTCGGCCAGCTCCAGACCAACAAGGCGAAGCGGGTCGCGCGGTATACCGACGTCGTCCAGTCCGTCGACCGGGCGCGCCTGGTGCGTGCGCTCGCCGCCGGCCGCGCCGCAGCGGTCGAGGACGAGGTCGTGTCGGGCCCGCTCGAGGTGCTGCTGCAGGTCGACCTGGGGGAGGGGGAGCAGGCCGGGCGTGGTGGCGCCGCCCCGGCCGAGCTCGGTCAGCTCGCCGAGGCCGTCGCCGGGTGCGAGCAGCTGCGGCTGCGCGGCGTGATGGCGATCGCGCCCCTCGACCTCGACGACGACGGCGTCCGCCGGGCCTTCGACCGGCTCCACGGGCTGGGGGAGCAGCTGCGGCACACCCACCCGGACGCGACCTGGGTCTCGGCGGGGATGAGCGGCGACCTCGAGGCGGCCGTGGCGGCCGGTGCGACACACCTGCGTGTCGGGAGCGCAATCCTCGGTTCGCGCCCCGCGCAGCGGTAGCGTCGTTCTCGACCGATCCACCACGGGACGCACCCGTCACGCACCTAGGAGCTCGCACACATGGCCGGGGCACTGCGCAAGACCATGGAGTACCTCGGACTCGCCGAGTCCGACGAGCGCTTCGACGACTACGACACCTACGAGCAGGAGTCGCCGGAGCAGCGCGGCAGCGGGGCGACCGTGCGCCAGCTGCGTGAGGACGACGGCGCGAGCGACCCGCAGGGCGGGTCCGCGGTGGCCACGCTGCCCTCCCGCACCCCCGTCTCCCAGGTCGTCCGCGAGCCGGAGGTCGGCGAGTTGAACCGCATCACCACGATCCACCCGCGCACCTACAACGAGGCCAAGACCATCGGTGAGGCCTTCCGCGGGGGCGTCCCGGTCATCATGAACCTCTCCGACATGGACGACGCCGACGCCAAGCGCCTGGTCGACTTCGCCGCGGGCCTGGCCTTCGGGCTGCACGGGTCGATCGAGCGGGTGACGAGCAAGGTCTTCCTGCTCAGCCCGTCCTTCGTCGAGGTCGACGGGGGCAGCCAGCCCGAGCAGGTCCGCGGGGCACAGGGCCCGTTCAACCAGAGCTGAGCCCGCTCGGTCAGGCGGCCGCCCCAGCGGCTCCTCCCAGCGTCCTCACGTAGGCTGGTCGCATGGTCGGCCAGATCCTCGCGCTCCTGCTCAATCTCTACTTCTTCGTCCTCATCGCGCGGCTGGTCTTCGACTGGGTCCAGGTCTTCGCCCGTGACTGGCGGCCGAAGGGCCCGGTCCTGGTCCTGGCCAACGGCGTCTACTCCCTCACCGACCCGCCGCTGCGTGCGCTGCGGCGGGTGATTCCCCCGCTGCGCATCGGTCAGGTCGCCCTGGACCTCGGCTTCCTCGTGCTCATCATCGCTGTCGGCATCGGTCGCAGCCTGGCGCTGTCGCTGCCCTTCTGAGGGTGTATTCGGTCCCCTCGGCCGCCTCGCTGCGCTGCCCGCCGCGGACCTGACCGGGCTCCGACGGTGCGTTAGAGTGCTCGCTGGACAAGGTGCATACCAGCACGTCACCGCCGGGCCCGGCACCGAGCCGGGGAGGCGGCCGTTCCCTGCACACGTGAGGTGAAACATGGCGCTGTCCCCCGAGGACGTCATCAAGAAGAGCTTCAGCGCGACGCACCTGCGTCGCGGCTACGACGAGACCCAGGTCGACGACTTCCTCGACGAGGTCGTGGTCGAGCTGCGGCGGCTCGTCACCGAGAACGACGGCCTGCGCACCGACCTCGAGGACTGCCGCGCCGGCGGAGTCTCGATGCGCTCCGTGGAGAGCCGACCCGAGGGCGAGGCGGAGCAGGACGCGGGGGCACCGGAGGGAACCGACGCCGTCGCGGCCGACGCGGGGGCGGCCGACGCGGACGTGGAGTCGCTGCGTCGTCAGCTCGAGGAGTGCCGGCAGGCCCGGGCGGCCGCCGAGGAGAGTCTCGCGGCGGCGCAGGAGCAGGTGGCGAGCGCCGAGCGCGAGCGCGACGAGCTGCGCGCCTCGCGGGACAGGGACATGGACACGGTGGCGGCTGTGCAGGACGGCGGCTCCGGTGAGCAGAGGACCGGCGACGGGGAGGACCCGAGCTCGATCATCTCCCTGGCCCAGCGCCTGCACGACCAGCACGTCGCCGAGGGCGAGAGCACCAAGGCCCGGCTCATCGAGGAGGGCGACGGCTACCGGGCAAGCGCCGTGGCCGAGGCCGACGAGCGCAGCGCCGAGCTGCAGCGCACCGGCCAGGAGACCCACGACCGGCTGCTCCATGAGGGTCAGACCCAGCACGACGAGCTGGTCCGCACCGGCCAGGCGACCCACGACCGGCTCGTCGAGGAAGGTCAGACCCAGCACGACGAGCTGGTCCGCACCGGGCAGGAGACCCACGACCGGCTGGTCGGGGAGGGCGAGACGAGCCGGGACCAGATGGTCAGCGAGGCCGAGGGCCGGCGTGACAGCGTGCTCAAGGACCTGCAGGGCCAGGAGGCCGCTCTCGGTTCGACCATCAGTAACCTGCAGGGTCAGGAGCGCGACCTGCGCCAGCGGCTGCGCACCTTCCTCGCCGACCAGATGGAGCGGGTGGACGCCACCGGGCCCACCTCCTCCTGAGCACGACCCCGAGAACTTTCCGCAGCGCCCCGGCCGACATCCTCGCCGGGGCGCTGCGGCATACCCGGGGGAGGGGGTGTCGTCCTGCGTTGTCAACGTCTGGGCGCTGATCTATTCTGCCGCCACCATCGCTCGTCCCCAGGACGGGCCAGCTGCGAACGAAGGGCGAGGCGTGGCCACGACCGCGAAGAAGGGGGGCTCCGGGACCGCGACGCGCCCGGGGCGGGGCAAGGGTGAGCACCGCGCCCTGAGCGTGAGCGAGGGCGAGAGCCCGTGGAGCGCCGCCGAGGTGGAGGAGCTGCGCGAGGAGCTGGAGGGCGAGATCGCGCGCTGCGCGCCGAGGTCGAGGAGGCCGAGCAGGAGCTCTTCGAACGCGGCCGGGCCTACGGTGACGGCGCCGGTGACGACCAGGCCGACGCCGGGTCGGCGACCTGGGAGCGGGAGCACGAGCTCTCGGTCACCAACAACGCGCGTGACCTGATCGACCAGAACACGCACGCGCTGGACCGCATCGCGGACGGCAGCTACGGCGACTGCGAGTCCTGCGGGACGCCGATCGGCAAGATGCGGCTGCAGGCCTTCCCGCGTGCGACGCTATGCATGTCATGCAAGCAGAAGCAGGAACGCCGCTAACCTCCCGTCCACCCCGGCGCTCCCACGTGGTGCTGCTCGTCGCGCTGCTGTGGGCCGGCCTGGACCAGGCGACCAAGTTCTGGGCCGAGGCGAGCCTCACCCGGGGCGAGTCGGTGCCGCTGGTCGGCGAGCTGATCCAGCTGCACCTGACCTACAACTCGGGTGCGGCCTTCTCGCTGGGCACGAGCTGGACCGGGGTCGTGACCACCATCGCCACCCTGGTGTCGGTCGGCATCGTCGTCCAGGCCTTCCGGACCCGCAGCCTGGGCTGGGCGCTCACGCTCGGGCTCCTGCTCGGTGGCGCCGTCGGCAACCTCATCGACCGCTACTTCCGCCCGCCCTCGGTCGGGCTGGGGCACGTGGTCGACTTCCTGGCGCTGCCCAACTTCCCGGTCTTCAACGTCGCGGACATGGGGGTCACCACCGCGGCGTGCCTCATCGTGCTGCTCTCCCTGCGCGGTTTCCACCCGGACGGCACGCGCGAGGGCCACGGCAGCCGCGAGGACGACGGGGCCGGCGCCGACGCGGCTGCCTCCCAGCACGAGGACGAGAGCGCCCGGTGAGCGAGTCGCGGGTCTTCACCGTCCCCGACGGCCTGGAGGGCGAGCGCGTCGACGCGGCGCTGCCGCGCCTGCTCGGGCTGTCCCGCTCCAAGGCCGCCACGCTGGCCGGCCAGGGCCTCGTGCAGGTCGACGGGCGGGTCGTCGGCAAGTCCGACCGGCTCACCGCCGGCTCCTTCCTCGAGGTGGAGCTGCCCGCGCCCGGCCCACCCGCCGGGCTCGAGGTCGTGGCCGAGCCGGTCGAGGGCATGCGGATCGTCCACGACGACAGCGACATCGTCGTCGTCGACAAGCCGGCCTTCGTCGCGGCCCACCCCAGCGTGGGCTGGACCGGCCCGACGGTCGTCGGCGGCCTTGCCGCTGCGGGCTACCGGATCTCGACCTCCGGCGCACCGGAGCGGCAGGGCATCGTGCAGCGCCTGGACGTGGGGACGAGCGGGCTCATGGTCGTGGCCAAGTCCGAACGGGCATACACCGTGCTCAAGCAGGCCTTCCGCGACCGGGTGGTCGACAAGACCTACCACGCCCTGGTGCAGGGGCTCCCCGACCCGCACGAGGGGACGATCGACGCGCCGATCGGGCGGCACCCCGGCCACGACTACCGCTTCGCCGTCATGACGAGCGGGCGGCCGAGCATCACCCACTACGAGCTGCTCGAGGCGCACCGGCGGGCGAGCCTGCTGCAGATCCACCTGGAGACGGGACGCACGCACCAGATCCGGGTGCACTTCTCCGCGCTGCGCCACCCCTGCTGCGGCGACCTCACCTACGGCGCCGACCCCACGCTGGCGCGCGACCTCAGGTTGGAGCGGCAGTGGCTGCACGCGGTGAAGCTCGGCTTCCTGCACCCGGGCAGCGGGGAGCAGGTCGAGTTCGAGTCGCCCTACCCCGAGGACCTGGGGGGAGCGCTGGACGTCGTCCGAGGTTGAGGTCGACGGCCCGCACGGCGCAGGCACGGCGCAGGGCCGGGGAGGAACTCCCCGGCCCTGCACGTGTCTCTCCGTCGGACGACGGTCAGCGGCCCCCGAGGATGCCCTCGAGCGTCTCGACGACCGTGGCGGAGAGGGCGCCGTCGCCACCGAGCACGTAGGCGTGCTCGGTCTCTTCGTTGCCCACGAGCCAGGTCGTGGTCGCTCCGGGCAGCGCGTCCGTCTCGCTGAGCAGGATCAGCTGACCCAGGGTGCCGCCCGGCAGGGCGTCCACCATGTTGGCCTGGATGCCGGAGGCGATGGACACCGAGCTGCTGTCCATCCCCTCGGCGACGAAGTGGTCGGCGACCGCGACGGCGGTCTCCCACCGGCCGGGGCCGGAGACCCGCAGCGGGTCGGGCAGCTCGTCGAGGACCTCCTCGTTGACCGCCCCGTCCCCACCGACGACCAGCGAGGAGTCGTAGTCCTCGAGGCGCCCGCGGTGACGCCGGGCACGCCGTCCTGCCGGACCAGCAGCACCGGGGTGCCGGTGGCGGCTGCCGGGCCGGACACCGCGAGGGCGTCGACCAGGTTGTCCTGGCGGCCCGAGGCCACGATGACCTCGTCGGTGCCGGCGCCCAGCTGCTCGGCGACCGCGACGGCGGTGCCGTACCGGTCCGTACCTGAGACCCGCTCGACCTCGATGTCCATGGCCTCGACCGCCTCGACGACCTCCTCGCCGACGGCACCGTCACCGCCGACGACGACGACCTCGGTGACACCGCGGTCGGTGAGGTCCTGCGCCGTGGCGACGGAGAGCCCGTCGGTGTCGGTCAGCAGGACCGGAGCCTCGAGAGCGGCCCCGAGCGGTGCAGCGACCAAGCCGTCGACCATGCTGGCGTCCGGGCCGCCGACCAGCACCGCGGTGGTGCTGTCCGGGTAGGACTCCTGGCCGATGGCCACCGCCGTCTCGTAGCGGGTCTCGCCCGAGAGCCGGGTGACGTCCTCCCTGTCCTCGCGGGCGTCGTCTGCGGCGATACGGACGAGCTCGACCAGCCCGGCTGCATACTCCTGCGACTCGGGGTGAGCCTCCTCGAACGGCGGCTGGAAGCCGACGCCCTCCCAGCGCTCCAGCTCCGGGTTCCACAGGTCGTTGCCGACCTCGAAGTTGTAGGCCACGATGTCGTGCTCGTAGTACATGTGGTCGGCAGAGTTGCCGCCGGCGCTGTACAGGACGTCGATGACCGGGCCGGTGTTGGCCGGCCAGGTCACGGTGCCACGGTGCTGGCTGATCGCCTCGATGATCCGCTGGGAGGCGTCGAAGAACTCCTGCAGGTCCTCCGCCGGGGGGAACGGCAGCGGCTCGCGGCCGGGCACCTTGTAGGCGCCCGGGCTCCACATGAAGTAGCCGCCGTAGCTGTGCACGTTCATCGAGTGGGTGATGTTCTCGTAGTTCTCCCCGATCCAGGCGGTGTTCAGCGTCTCGGGCTCGGACAGCTCCTCGGGGCCTGCGTAGGTGCCCGAGAGGCAGTTCAGCGAGCCGCCGACATACCCGTCGTGGACGGAGCCGACCGTGAAGTTGCGGTTGAGGTCGACACCCCACCGGTCCTGACGCCGCGGGTCGCGGGCGGCACCCTCGCAGTGGTTGCTGAGGTTCTTGCGCTGGAAGTTGTAGTCGTAGAAGGAGTAGTTCGCCCCGTCCGGGTTGACCACGGGCACCAGGAAGATCTCCACCTCCTCGAGCAGCTCGGCCGTCTCCTCGTCCGTGGCGGCATTAGCCAGCATCCGCTCGGCGAACTCCATCGTCGCCAGCGGGGTGACCCACTCGCGGGCGTGCTCCTGGCTGTAGGCCAGGACGCCCGGGCGAGACCCGTCGCGGTGCTCACCGATGCGCATCATCCGCATCGTCCGGCCCTCGGGGTTCAGGTGCGAGGCGTCCAGCCCGTCGTCCAAGGTGACGGACTCCACGACGGTCATCGTCGCCGCGCCGTCGGTCACCGCGTTGGCGCGGAAGGTCTCCTCGAACGTCTCGTTGATGTATGCGGCCACCTCGTCGACGGTGCTGGTGACGGCGCCCTCGGCGTCGGTGGCCAGGGAGAGGGTCAGCGTGCCGTCCTCGTAGACGCCGGTGAGCTCCTGGCTGGGCTCACCCGGGTCGGCGACGACGACCTCGGTGCCGTTCATCCCGTCGGTGCCGTAGGCGACCGACTCCACGGCCAGCGCGGCGGTGGCGGGGTCGCCGACCAACGCCATGGCCGGGCGGCGGTAGCCGAGCGACTCGTTCGGCAGCTCGACGACGTCGACCAGGTCCGGATACTGCGCAACGAGCCGATCGATGCGCTCGTCGATCTCGCTCGGCGTCATGTACTGGTCGATGAAGTCCTGCTGATAGCCCTCGGGCAGCTCCGGCACGTCGGCGCCGGGCCAGGGGGCGGGCTCGGCGGTCGCGGTGCCGCCCTCCGACGAGGTGACCGTCAGGCTGACCGGGGCCGACGGCAGCGGCTCCGGTTGGTGGTAGTGGAACATGTACTGGCCGGCGTCGACGTACCGGAACAGCTGGAAGGTGCCGCTCTCACCGTCCCCGGTCTCCCACTCGACCTCGATCTGCACGTCCGGGTTGTCGGTGGCGGAGGTCGACACCTGCACCTGCAGGAACGTCTGGCCCCCGGACTCCCACCAGTAGGCGTGGTCGACGACCAGGACGTCCGCGAGCATGCGGCCCTCGTCGGTCGCCTGCATCGTCATCCCCTCCTGGTGCCGGCGCTCGGCCTGCGCCCGGCTGGCCTCGAAGTTCGCGGTGCCCTCCTTCTCGCGCTGGATCACCTGGAGGAGGGTGGCGCCCTCTGCCTGCAGCGCGGTCAGCTCTGCGCCGGTGAGGACGACGTCGGCCAGCACCCGCTCGCCGCGGACGTCGGGAGCGGAGGCGGGCACGCCGGCGAGGTCAGCACCGTCAGCGACGAGCTGCTCGAGCATCTGACGGTTCGGCAGCTGGAGACGGACCAGCGCCGTCTCCTCCGCCGCCAGCTCGGCGTCGACGGAGGCGGTGGGCGGGTCGGCGTCACCGGGCGCCGCGGCGGCCGTGACGGAGCCGGCGAGCACCAGTGCTGCTGACAAGGTGGTGGCGAGGGTTCTACGCGACATTGCGCTCCTTGGGGGATGGCCGCCCGAAGGAAGATCATATGAAGCCAGGAATGTGCCGGGCGGAACTTTCATCCTGATCCGACGCAACCCCCGGGTCAAGAATTCTTGGGCAAAGATGAGGTAAATGTTCCCGAGCCACGGGTCCGTGGTGCCCTCGCGAGTGCCGCGCTCCGGCCTGCGAACGGTGGTGGTGGGGTCGTGGTGGCGGCATGACGGTCTCCGTCGCAGGTCAACGAGGTGCCCTCCGCGCAGGGTGACGGGCGCTCCATGCCTGTCGGTCCGGGGCTCTAGGATCATCTGCGATGTCCTCCCCAGCCAGCCCCGCGCAGAGCTTCGTCCACCTGCACAACCACACCGAGTACTCCATGCTCGACGGGGCGGCGCGCATCACGGACATGTTCGAGAAGGCCGCCGAGCTCGGGATGCCGGCCGTCGCGACGACCGATCACGGCTTCATCTTCGGCGCCTACGAGTTCTGGAAGACCGCGCAGAAGTACGACGTCAAGCCGATCATCGGGCTCGAGGCCTACGTCACGCCCGGCACGCACCGCACCGACAAGACCCGGGTGAAGTACGGCGACGGGGGACGCGACGACGTCTCCGGCGGCGGGGCATACACCCACATGACGCTGCTGGCGCGCAACAACAACGGCATGCACAACCTCTTCCGGATGGCCTCGCTGGCCTCGATGGAGGGCTACTACTTCAAGCCGCGGATGGACCGCGAGCTGCTGGAGACCTACGGTCAGGGTCTGATCGCCACCACCGGGTGCCGTCCGGGGAGATCCAGACCCGGCTGCGCCTGGGCCAGTGGGACCAGGCGGTCCAGTACGCCTCGGACATGAAGGACATCTTCGGGGCGGACAACTACTTCCTCGAGCTGATGGACCACGGCATCCAGATCGAGCGGGTGGTGCGCCAGGACCTGCTGCGGCTGGCCAAGGAGCTGTCGCTGCCGCTGCTGGCGACCAACGACCTGCACTACACCCACCAGGAGGACGCCAAGGCGCACTCGGCGCTGCTGTGCGTGCAGTCCGGGTCGACGATGCAGGACCCCAACCGGTTCCAGTTCAACGGCGACGGCTACTACCTCAAGACGGCCGCCGAGATGCGCGAGGTATGGCGCGAGCTGCCCGAGGCCTGCGACAACACGCTGCTGGTCGCCGACCGGTGCGACATCTCCTTCACCGAGGGCGAGGGGCGTTACATGCCGCGCTTCCCGGTGCCCGAGGGCGAGGACGAGACCAGCTGGTTCATCAAGGAGGTCGAGACCGGGCTGCAGCGCCGCTTCCCCGAGGGCGTTCCCGACTACGCGCGGAAGCAGGCGGAGTACGAGTCCGAGGTCATCATCGGCAAGGGCTACCCGGGCTACTTCCTCGTCGTCGCGGACTTCATCAACTGGGCCAAGACGAACGGCATCAAGGTGGGCCCGGGGCGTGGCTCGGGGGCAGGGTCCATGTGCGCCTACGCCATGGGCATCACCGACCTCGACCCCATCCCGCACGGCCTGATCTTCGAGCGCTTCCTCAACCCCGAGCGCAAGTCCATGCCCGACTTCGACGTCGACTTCGACGACCGGCGCCGCTCCGAGGTCATCCGCTACGTCACCGAGAAGTACGGCGACGAGCGGGTGGCGATGATCGTCACCTACGGCACGATCAAGGCCAAGCAGGCGCTCAAGGACTCCTCCCGGGTGATGGGCTACCCCTTCGCCATGGGGGAGAGGCTCACCAAGCGATGCCGCCGACCGTCATGGGCAAGGACATCTCGCTGGCCGGGATCCAGGACCCGCAGGACAAGAGGTATGCCGAGGCGGGCGAGTTCCGCGAGCTGCTCGCCGAGGACGACCACGCCGCCGAGGTCTTCGACACGGCGACCGGGCTGGAGGGGCTGAAGCGCCAGTGGGGCGTGCACGCCGCCGGCGTCATCATGTCCAGCGAGCCGCTGATCGACGTCATCCCGATCATGCGCCGCGACCAGGACGGCCAGATCATCACCCAGTTCGACTACCCGACGTGCGAGTCGCTCGGGCTGGTCAAGATGGACTTCCTCGGGCTGCGCAACCTCACGGTCCTGGACGACGCGATCCACAACATCAAGGACAACCGCGGCCAGGACATCGACCTGGACGCGCTGTCCAAGGACATGACCGACCGCAAGACCTACGACCTGCTCGGCCGCGGCGACACCCTCGGTGTCTTCCAGCTCGACGGCAACGGGATGCGGCAGCTGCTGCGGCTCATGCAGCCGGACACCTTCGAGGACATCTCCGCGGCGCTCGCGCTCTACCGCCCCGGCCCGATGGGCGTCAACGCCCACACCAACTTCGCGCTGCGCAAGAACGGCAAGCAGGAGATCACCCCGCTCGACCCCGAGCTCAAGGGCAAGCTGCAGCCGGAGATGGAGGCCGCCCTCGAGCCGATCCTCGGCACGACGTACGGCCTCTGCGTCGCGGGCGACACGCCGATCATCGATGCCGACACGGGCGAGAAGGTTCGAGTCGACGACCTGGAGCGCCGTGTGCAGGAGGGCTTCTTCACCTTCGGCGTGGACGAGCGTGGCAAGGTCGTGCGGCGACGCGTGACCCACTGGTGGCAGATGCCGGACAAGCCGGTGCTCACCGTGAGCACGAACTCAGGGCAGCAGTTGCGGCTGTCCTCGGATCACCCCGTGCTGACGACGCGAGGTTGGATCCAGGCAGGTGAGCTGCGGGCGGGAGAGGACCGGATCGCTCGTCCCCGTGACGGCATGGGGTACAGCTCCCCATCCTGCGTTCGACCGGAGGAGGCCGCCCTGCTGGGATACCTGCTCTCTGACGGCTACATCACGTTGTACGAGAACAGTTTCATCAATGCGAGTGCAGAGCTGCGCACCGAGGTGTCCCGCCTCTGCTCCACGTTGTTCGATGACGTCTTCCCCGTCGAGGAGTGCCAGGACCGCAGTGCCGCGCGCGTGAGGTTCGCCGCGTCCCCGGCCGGCACCGGGTCGGGCCGCAACCCGCGACGTGGCCACTTCACGAACATCGGCATCAACGCGTGGTTACGCAGCCTCGGATTCGCCGACAAGACGATTTCGGCTGACAAGTTCATCCCCGAGGCGATGAAGCGCAGTCAGCCTCTCGTGCGGCAGCGACTGATGGCAGCTCTCTGGGACGGTGATGGTCACGTCGGTGCCAAGTTGGCCTACTACAAGACCATCAGCGAGCGGCTGGCGCACGACGTCCTTGATGTGCTAGCCAGTCTCGGCATTCCAGCACGACTGCACGAGGCCGGCGAATACACCTCGGTCCGCCGTGGTCGCCAGCGGGCGTGGACCGTCCACGTGTACGACCAGCGCTTCTGGCAGCTCGTCACGCCGCACATGGTCGAACAGCGCAAGATCGCGGCGCGGACCGACAGGAAGATCGCCTCGCGTAGCCGCGGCCTGAACCGTCAGCGCATGCTCGAACACGCCAGCGATGTGCTGCGGGACGCTCCCGACGTGTCCGCGAGGACGAAGAACGCCATGGGGTGGGGCCCCGCCTCGCCCGCTGGGCTGCACCGCCACCTCTGGCGGCAGGGTCGGGTGCCGGAGCCGAAGACCAGCCACCCGGCGGAGGGCGAGGGCGGCTTCTATCCGCTCAACGCCACCGCCCAGGCTTACCTGGACGTCATGGGTACCGACGAGGACCGCTTCTACGCCTCGATGGACTGGAACAGGGTGACTGATGTCTCGGTGGGTCCGGCGGAGCCGGTCTACGACATCACCGTCGACGACGTGCACAACTTCATCGCTCACGGATGGTGCTCTCCAACTGCATCTACCAGGAACAAGTCATGGAGATCGCGCAGAAGCTCGCGGGCTACACGCTGGGTAACGCCGACCTCCTGCGGCGCGCGATGGGCAAGAAGAAGAAGGAGGTGCTCGACGCCGAGTACATCCCGTTCTCCGACGGGATGAAGGCCAACGGCTACAACGAGGCCTCGGTCGCGGCGCTCTGGGGCGTCCTCGTGCCGTTCTCCGACTACGCCTTCAACAAGGCGCACACCGCGGCCTACGGGGTCATCTCTTACTGGACCGGCTACCTCAAGGCCAACTACCCGGCCGAGTACATGGCGGCCCTGCTCACCAGCGTCGGCGACGACAAGGACAAGACGGCGCTCTACCTCGCCGAGTGCCGCCGGCTCAAGATCCCGGTGCTGCCGCCGGACGTCAACGAGTCGATCGGCACCTTCGCGGCCGTCGGCGACGACATCCGCTTCGGGCTGCAGGCGATCCGCAACGTCGGCGCCAACGTCGTCCAGGCGATCGTCGACACCCGTGACGAGAAGGGCGCCTTCACCTCCTTCGAGGACTTCCTGCGCAAGTGCCCGGCCGTCGTGTGCAACAAGCGCACCATCGAGTCGCTGTGCAAGGCCGGCGCCTTCGACAGCCTCGGGCACAGCCGCCAGGGTCTGGTCACCGTGCACGAGCGATATGTCGAGGCGCTCGCGGACGAGAAGAAGCAGGAGGCGATCGGCCAGGACAGCCTCTTCTCCGGCCTGTCCTTCGGCGGCGGCGACGACGACGGTGAGGACGCAGCCGTCCAGATCGTCACCCTCCCGCCGATCCCGGGGATCGAGTGGGACAAAACCGCGCGGCTGGCCTTCGAGCGGGAGATGCTCGGGCTCTACGTCTCCGACCACCCGCTCAACGGCATCGAGCACATCCTGTCGCAGCACGCGAGCGCCTCGATCCTGCAGCTCGTCGGGGAGGACGGGGCCAAGGACGGCGACTTCGTCACCGTGGCGGGCCTGATCACCAACCTGCAGTTGAAGCGGACCAAGAACGGCGACCCGTATGCCCGCGCCTCGGTCGAGGACATGGCCGGTTCGCTCGACGTCGTCTTCTGGCCCAAGACCTACATGACGATCTCGACGATGCTCGCCGAGGACACCGTCGTCGTGGTCAAGGGCCGGCTGAAGAAGGACGACTCCACCGAGCTCATGGCCAACGAGATGACCCTGCCGGACATCAAGGCCGGACCGCGTGGGCCGGTCGTGCTCAACCTGCCGCTGACCCGCGTGACCGACGGTCTGGCACACAGGCTCAAGACGGTTCTCGCCGACCACCCCGGCGCCACCGACGTCCACGTCAAGCTGAACCAGCCGGGGCGGACCGTGCTGCTCAAGCTGGACGAGAGCCTGCGGGTCACCGCGACCCCGGAGCTCTTCGGCGAGCTCAAGGCGCTGCTCGGCCCTGCCAGCGTCGGCAACTAGGCCGCAGGTCGGGCTCGGGCACGACCAGCCAGGGCGAGGTTGCGCGCAGGACGATCTCGGGGCGGTCCAGGCATCGCGCCGCCAGCAGCGCGCGGTGCCGGCCCGGAGCGGCCGGCGCCCCGAAGGTCGCCCTCGCCTCCTCGGTCGTGATCTCGGCGACCTCGTCGGTACCGCGCACCAGGGTGAAGGTGTGCTCCAGCCGCCAGCCCGCCCGCTCCGCACCGACCCGCCGGGCGAGGAGCTCGCCGTCGACCAGCTCGAGGTGGCAGTAGACGCCCGGCTCGGTGCGGGGGTCGACCTCGAAGGTCTCGAGACCCGCGGACGGGGCGTTGACGGCATACCCCCGCAGGTCCCGGACCGACCCCGGCGGTCCGGCGCGCACCGGCGCGACCTCGACCCGCTCCCGCCTGCGCCACGGCAGGCCCCCGCCGTGGCGCACCCGTACCTCCAGGCTCGCGGGCGGGTCCGCGACCGGCTCGTCGACCGCCCGCAGGATCGAGGCGAGCCGCACCACCGTCGTGGCCGGGGTGATCGCCGATCGGCTCACGAGGTCGGCGAGCGGGCCGATCACGTCGGCCGGTGCGTCGTGCGGGGCCAGGTCGTGCAGCCGCCACAGGTCGGCCACGGCGCGGGTCTGCGCCGCGGTGCGGATGTCGAAGCGCAGCGGCCCGCTCGTCCAGCCGCGACGGAAGTGGTTGTGGTCCTCGGCGTCGAAGTAACTCGGGACCCGGTCGCGGCCGAAGGGTCCTCGCGGCGCGCGGGGGAGCGGCGCGGGGGCGCCGCCGCGCCGCTGCCACACTTGCTCGGGCCAGGTGCCGGAGGCGAGCCGGTGCCGGTTGAGGTCGGGCCGCAGCCGCTCGACGACGTCGAAGGCGGCCAGCCCCAGGTCCCGCTCGGCGAAGGGCAGCAGGTGCGCCGCGCGGAGGAACTCCGGCGTCGCGAGCGGGTGCAGGGCCAGGCTGCGCCGGTGCGTGGAGTGCAGCACGTGGCCGAAGTGGGCGCGGTTGCGGTGCAGCCGGTAGTGCGCGTCCACCTGCTGCCCGATCGGCGCGTCCGGGACCAGCGCGAAGGCCTCGGCCACCGCCTCCTCACCCGGTGCCCGGACGGCGTCCGGCAACGGGACGCCGCCGTGGATGACCAGTCCGTGCAGCCGGCGCAGGTCCGGTGCCAGGCTCGCGACGCTCTGATCCATCGCCGCGAAGGGCTCGCCGGTGCGGATGGTCCGGTATGCCGTCCGCATGAGCTCCCCTGCCCCGCCCCGGACCGCGACGTAGGGGACCGTCGGCCAGCGCAGCTGCCGCTCCGCCGAGGCGGCCCACTGGCTCCCGGCGTAGAAGCTCTGGTGGTGGTCGATGCTCTCGGCGAAGGACAGCATCCGGTCCTCGTAGTCGGGCTCGACGTACCACGGCCGACCTGCCCCCTGCCGCAGCTCGTTCGAGACGACCAGGTCGCGCCACAGCCCCTGGCGCCCCGCGGCGTCGGCCCACCGGCTGGGGTCGGCGGCCACGAAGCTGCTGCGGGAGAGCACCCCCGCGTGGTCCATGAGGGCGAGCACGACCCGGCTGTCCTTGCCGCCGGAGGCGAAGACCCGCACGTCCGGCACGGCGTCCGCGACCTGGGCCAGCAGCGCGGCGGAGCGGGCGATCCCGGCGTCGAGCAGCTCGTCGTAGGACCGCCCCTGCGGGTCGGTGCTCATCGCCCGGGGCACCGTGCCGACCCCGCGCTCGCCCATCACCAGCAGCTCGTCCGGACGCAGGCAGCGGACCCCCTCGACGAGGGTGCGGCGGGACCACTGGTTGCGCAGCAGGACGTGGTTGGAGGCGAGCGTGGTGAGCGCGACCGGCCAGTCCACCGCGAGCCGGTGCCCGTCGGCGCGCAGCCGGTCGACGACGGCGTCCAGGGTGGTCCCGAGGTAGACGTCCTGACCCTGCTCGCCGGGGCGCACCGCCCAGAAGAGGTGCCCGAAGCCGTGGTAGTCGCTCATCGCGACCCACGTCCGCCCGACGTCGTCGCTGAGCAGGCCGACCCACTCGCCGGTGCTGTCCAGCAGCTCCGCCAGCGGGTATGCCCATGGCGCGGCCCCGTAGACCTCCCGCACCGCTCCTGGCCCCAGCAGCAGTCCCTCGGCCTCGCGCAGCCGGATCCGGGCATACCGGGACGGGCGCAGCACCGCCGACGAGCCCCGGCCCGCCCCCCGCACCACCCAGCAGGCCCGGCGGTGACGGACGGGGCGCTCGATCATGGTCCGCCCAACCTAGCCGGTCGGCGCCGCACCTGGCGCGACCCGGGACCCGCGGAGGGTTAGCGTGGGGCGGGTGACCGATCAGCCCGCCCCGCCCCGAGCCGCCCGCGTCGACGTCGTCCGCTCCCACCACGGCGAGGACGTCACGGACCCCTACGAGTGGCTCCGCGACAAGACCGACCCCGAGGTCGTCGCGCACCTCGAGGCGGAGAACGCCTACACCGAGGCGCGGACCAGCCACCTGGACGGCCTGCGCGAGCGGGTCTTCACCGAGATCAAGGACCGGGTCCAGCAGACTGACCTCTCGGTCCCGGTGCGCCACCGCGACTGGTGGTACTACAGCCGCACGATCGAGGGGGAGCAGTACGCCGTGCACGGCCGGGTCGCGGTGGGCGAGTCCCCGGAGCGGCCCGAGCTGGACCCCGGCGCCGCACCGGAGGGGGAGCAGGTGCTGCTCGACGGCAACGCCGAGGCGCAGGGGGAGGAGTTCTTCAGCCTGGGGGCCTTCGACGTCACCGCGCACGGGGAGCGGCTGGCCTACGCCGTCGACACGACCGGTGACGAGCGCTTCGACCTGCGCGTCAAGGACCTCGAGACCGGAGAGGTGGTCGACGACGCCGTGACCGGGATCGGCTACGGCACGGCGTGGAGCGTCGACGGCGAGCACCTGTTCTACACCCGCGTCGACGACGCCTGGCGCCCCTTCCAGGTCTGGCGGCACCAGGTCGGCATGCCGGCGCAGGACGACGTGCTCGTGCACCAGGAGGACGACGAGCGGTTCTGGATGGGGGTCGGCACCTCACGTGACGACCGGCACGTCCTCATCTGGCTCGGCAGCAAGAACACCTCGGAGGTGCGGCTCGTGGACGCCGAGGACCCCACCGGGGCGGTCCGGGTGGTGGCTGCCCGCGAGGAGGGCGTGGAGTACGACGTCGAGCCGGCCGGTGACCGGCTGTGGATCGTGCACAACCGTGACCACCGGGACTTCGCGCTGGCCGTGGCGCCGGCGGACAGCACCTCGGCGGACGACTGGTCCACGGTCCTGCCCGGCGAGGACGGCGTCCGGCTCGCGGGGGTGGAGGCCTTCGCCGGTCACCTCGTGCTCTCGCTGCGCCGCGACGGCCTGACCCAGCTGCAGGTCCTGCCGCTGTCCTGCGAGGGTCGCCCGGTGGGGGAGGGCTACCAGGTGCCGGTCGACGAGGCGGTCTACACCATCGAGTCGGGCAGCAACCCGACCTACGACACCGACACCCTGCAGGTCCTCGTCGAGTCGATGGTGACCCCGCGCAGCGTCTACGACCTCGACCTCGGCAGCGGGACGCTCACGCTCGTCAAGCGTCAGCCGGTGCTCGGCGGCTACGACCCGCAGGACTACCAGCAGCTGCGGCTCTGGGCCACGGCGCAGGACGGCACGCGGGTGCCGATCTCGCTCGTCGCCCGGGCGGACCTGTCGCCCGACGGCACGCACCCGGGGCTGCTGTACGGCTACGGCTCCTACGAGATCTCGGTCGACCCGCACTTCTCCGTCTCCCGGCTGTCCTACCTCGACCGCGGGGTGGTGTATGCCGTCGCCCACGTCCGCGGGGGCGGCGAGCTGGGCCGGGGGTGGTACGAGGACGGGCGCATGGAGCGCAAGACCAACACCTTCACCGACTTCGTGGCCTGCGCGGAGCACCTCGTGGCGACCGGCTGGGTCGCGCCGGACCGGCTGGCCGCCGAGGGTCGCTCCGCCGGAGGACTGCTCATGGGGGCGGTCCTCAACCTGGCGCCCGAGCGGTTCCGGGTGGTGCACGCCGGGGTGGCCTTCGTGGACGCCCTCACCACGATCCTCGACCCCTCGTTGCCGCTCACGGTCAGCGAGTGGGAGGAGTGGGGCAACCCGGTCGAGTCGGCGCAGATCTACGCGCTCATGCGGTCCTACACCCCCTACGAGAACATCCGTCCTGTCGACTACCCGGCGATCCTGGCGACGACCGGGCTCAACGACACCCGGGTCTACTACGTCGAGCCGGCCAAGTGGGTGGCCCGGCTGCGGGAGACGGTGACGAGCGACCCGCAGGACCGGCCGATCCTGCTCAAGACCGAGATGGTCGCCGGTCACGGCGGCAAGACGGGCCGTTACGACGCGTGGCGGGAGACCGCCTTCGAGATCGCCTTCGTGCTGGACCAGCTCGACGCCACCCAGGTCGACGCGACCCCGGACCAGCGTCCGTGAGCCGAGGTCAGGCGCTGAGCTCGCACGCAGGTGCCTCCTCGAGGTCGGCTACCGCCGCCTCGTAGGGCTCCGTCGTGTCCGGGGCGGCGTCCACCATGCCCAGCCCAATCTCCTGGGCCACGCCTACCCGAGCAGCAGACCCGCTGCGATCCAGCAGCGTGCATACAGGAGGATTTCCGGTGTGTGCGAGATTCTTCCGTCAATCGTCCTGAGGATCTGGCAGTATGGCGGATGAACTTGACGATCCGCGAGATGTGAGGAGACGACGCCGTGTCCGAGCCCTACAAGGTGACCTACGCCACCCTGACTGCCGACAACGAGGACCTGCACACCGCCTACGAGGCCGGGGTGGGGGTCGCGAAGAGCTGGCTGGGCGCCGAGATCTCGCGCCCGGCGACCCCGCCCCGGCGACCCGGTCGAGGTGTTCAGCCCGGCCGACCCCTCCGTCCTCGTGGCCCGGGTGCGCGCCGCCTCCCCGGGCGCGGTCGACGCGGCCGTCGAGGCCGCCCGCGCCGCCGGCCGGGACTGGGCAGCGACGCCCTGGCAGGAGCGGCTGCCGGTGCTGCGCGACGTCGCGGACCTCATCAGCGAGCGGGCCAACGAGCTCGCGGCCCTCATGACCATCGAGGTCGGCAAGAACCGGCTCGAGGCCCTGGGCGACGTCGAGGAGGCCGCGGTCTTCTTCCGCTACTACTGCGAGCAGGTGGAGAAGAACGGCGGATTCGAGGCCGCCATGGAGCAGCTCTCGGACACCGAGACCACCCGCTCGGTGCTGCGCCCGCACGGGGTCTGGGGCGTGATCAGCCCGTTCAACTTCCCCATGGCGCTCGCCGCCGGACCGGCCGCCGCCGCCCTGGTGGCGGGCAACTCGGTCGTGCTCAAGCCCTCGGTCCAGGGCACCCACGTCGCGTGGAAGCTCTACGAGACGATGCTCGAGGCCGGCCTGCCCGAGGGACTCATGCAGATCCTGCCCGGCGGCGACGACGTCGGGAAGGCGGTCGTCGCCCACCCCGGCATCGACGGCCTGACCTTCACCGGGTCCTACGCGGGAGGCCGGGCGGTCATGGACGCCTTCCGCGGCGACTACCCGCGCCCGGTCATCACCGAGATGGGCGGCAAGAACCCGACCATCGTCACCGCGTCGCCGACCTCGACGCGGCGGCCAAGGGGATCACCCGGTCCATCGCCGGGGCCTCGGGCCAGAAGTGCTCTGCCTGCTCCCGGGTGTATGTCGACGCCTCGGTCCACGACGAGCTGGTCCAGACCCTGGGCAAGGCGGTGAGCGAGGTCGTCGTCGGGGACCCGCTGGAGCGAGCGACGTTCTGCGGCCCGGTCATCGACGCCGAGGCGGTCGAGCGATTCCGCGCCGCGGTGGAGCACGCCCGCGAGGCCGGAGGCACGGTCGTCGCCGGGGGCGAGGTGCTGCAGGGGGCCGAGGGCCACCCGGGCTACTTCGTCCAGCCCACCCTCATCTCCGGCCTCCCGGCCGACGACGAGCTCTTCAGCACCGAGCTCTTCGTGCCGCTGGCGGTCGTCGCCCCGGTCGACTCCCTGGACGAGGCGCTGGAGCGGGCCAACGACACGGTCTTCGGGCTCACCGCCGGCCTCTTCGCCGGCGAGCAGGACGAGATCGACCGCTTCCTCGCCCAGATCGAGGCCGGCGTCGTCTACGTCAACCGGCCGGCCGGCGCCACCACAGGCGCCTGGCCGGGAGTGCAGCCGTTCGGAGGCTGGAAGGGTTCGGGCAGCTCGGGCAAGGCCGGTGGCGGCCTGCACTACGTCCAGCTCTTCATGCGCGAGCAGTCGCAGACGATCGTCAGCGGCTGACGCGCCCGAGCACTCCCGACCGGACACCCCTTCCGTCCACACCCCGACCACACCCCTCCCGCCCGAACACCCCTTCCGTCCGGCGGAGGGGGCATACCAGAACCTTCGTCAAGGAGACCCGATGACCGACACCGCCCTGGCGCCCAGCGAGCCAACCACTGACTGGGCCGACCCCACCCGTCCCGTCCCCGACCTGCGCACCGAGCTGCCGGGGCCGCGCACCCGCGAGATCGTCGCGGGCGACCAGGCCGTGACCAGCCCCTCGCTCCCGCGCGCTTACCCCTTCGCCCCGCACCGCGGCGCGGCTGCCGGATCGAGGACGTCGACGGCAACCTCTTCCTCGACTTCAACGCGGGCATCGCGGTGAACTCGACCGGGCACGCCCACCCGGAGGTGGTGCGCGCCGT
The DNA here is from genome assembly GCF_001942225.1 of Serinicoccus sp. CUA-874. Classification (NCBI taxonomy): domain Bacteria; kingdom Bacillati; phylum Actinomycetota; class Actinomycetes; order Micrococcales; family Ornithinimicrobiaceae; genus Serinicoccus; species Serinicoccus sp. CUA-874. The sequence continues at coordinate 59,586 of NZ_MKJZ01000039.1, forward strand.
CCAGGACCAGGCCGCCGACCTGCTGCACTACTCGGCCAGCGACTTCTTCCTGCCCGTCTACTCGCAGATGTGCACCGCCCTCGCGCGCACCGCTCCCATGAGCGAGCCGGTCCGGGTCTTCCTGACCAACTCCGGCGCGGAGGCGGTCGAGGGCGCCCTCAAGCTGGCCCGCTACGCCACGAAGCGGCCCTACGTCGTCAGCTTCTACGGCGCCTTCCACGGCCGCACCATGGGCGCGGTCTCGCTCACCAGCTCCAAGCCGAAGTACCACCAGGGGTTCGGGCCGCTGCTGCCCGGCGTGATCCACGTCCCGTACGCCGACCCCGCCAAGGTCGCCGCCGGGCAGGACGAGCAGGACACCGCGACCTTCGAGGCGCTGGAGACGATCTTCCGCCACGACGTGGCCCCGAGCGAGGTCGCCGCGATCTTCGTCGAGCCGATCCAGGGCGAGGGCGGTTACATCGTCCCGGGCGACGGCTGGATGCGACGGTTGCGCGAGCTGTGCGACGAGCACGGCATCCTGCTGATCGCCGACGAGGTCCAGTGCGGGATGGGCCGGACCGGCACGATGTGGGCGATCGAGCAGACCGGCGTCGAGCCGGACGTGCTGCTGTCCGCCAAGGGCATCGCCTCCGGTCTCCCGCTCGGCGCCTTCATCGCCCGCGCCTCGCTCATGGAGAGCTGGGGCGTCGGCACCCACGGGTCGACCTACGGCGGCAGCCCGGTGCCGTGCGCCGCCGGGCTGGCGACACTTCGGGTCATCGAGTCCGAGAGTCTCCTGGGCCACGCGCGCGAGGTCGGTGACCAGCTCCTGACCGGGCTGCGCGAGATCCAGGCGCAGCACCCGGACGCCGTCGTCGACGTGCGCGGCGTCGGGCTGATGATCGGCGTCGAGTTCGCCGACGGAGCCCTGTCGGGCGCGGTCCAGCAGGCGGCCTTCGAGCGGGGGCTGCTCGTCCTCGAGGCGGGCGAGAGCGTCGTGCGGATGTCGCCGCCGCTCGTGGTCACGCCGGAGGAGGCGCGGATCGGGCTGCGGATCTTCGGCGAGGCGGTCGCGACCGCCGTCGCCGACCGACAGGGCTGAGCCCCGTCGTGGCCTCGGCGCACGTCTTCTCCCGCGGTGGCGCCGAGCGGGTCCGCGTCGACCACGGCCGCGGTGCCGAGCTGGTCGACGTCGAGGGCCGGCGCTACCTCGACGCCGCGGGCGGCGCCGTCGTCGTGGGCATCGGTCACGGCGTCACCGAGGTGGTCGAGGCGGCCGCCGCCCAGGCCTCCCGGGTCGCCTACGTCCACGGCTCGGCCTTCTCCAGCGAGGTCCTGGAGGAGTATGCCGACGCCCTGGGCCCGCTGCTCCCGCTCGAGAACCCCCGCATCTACCCGGTCTCGGGAGGGAGCGAGGCGGTGGAGTCCGCGCTGAAGATGGCGCGGGCCTACCACCTCGCGCGGGGCGAGGACCGGGACGTCGTCATCGGACGGCACGGCTCCTACCACGGCAACACCCGCGGGGCACTCAGCGTCTCGGGACGGCAGGGGCTGCGGCAGCCCTACCTGCCCTGGTTGACCGGGGTCGCGCACACCAGCACCCCGTACGAGTACCGCTGCCCCTTCCCCGAGGCCCATCCCGACGGCTGCGCGCAGCGGCACGCCGAGGCGCTGGAGGCGGAGATCCAGGGGCTCGGGCCGGCGCGCGTGGCCGCCTTCGTCGCCGAGCCGATCTCCGGGGCCGGGCTCGCGCCTGCGTGCCGCCAGACGACTACTGGCCGGCGATCGCCGAGGTGTGCGCGCGCCACGGCGTCCTCGTCGTCGCCGACGAGGTGATGACCGGTTTCGGTCGCACCGGCGCCTGGTTCGGCGGCGACCACTTCGGGTTGCGCCCGGACCTGCTCGTCGCGGGCAAGGGCACCGCCTCCGGTTACTGGCCCCTGGGTCTGGCGGTCGCCAGCGGTGCGGTGCACGACACGTTGCGCGAGGGCGGCTTCGTCCACGGCTTCACCTACTCCCACCACGTCGTCGGCGCCGCCACCGGGCTGGCGGTGCTGCGGGTCCTGCAGCGTGAGGGCCTGGTCGAGGCCTCCGCTCGGCAGGGGGAGCGGCTGCACGCGGCGCTGCGCCGGGAGCTCGCCGACGTGCGCGTGGTCGGGGACGTGCGGGGCCGCGGCCTGCTGCAGGCGGTGGAGCTGGTCGCCGACCCGGCGACCCGGGAGCCCTTCGAGCGCAGCGAGCGCGTCACCGAACGCGTGCTGGAGGCCTGCCGGGAGCAGGGGGTGCTCGTCTACCCGGGCACCGGCTGTGCCGACGGACGGCGTGGTGACCTGCTGCTGCTCGGCCCGCCGCTGGTGGTCACCGACGACGAGGTGGACCGGATCGCCGCCGGGGTGGCGCAGGGCCTACGTGACGTGCTCGGCGGTGTCGGTGCCGGCGGCTAGCGTTCGGTCCATGTCCTGCCTGTTCTGCCGCATCGTCGCCCGTGAGGAGCCCGCGCACGTGGTCCTGGACCGTGAGCACGTGGTGGGTTTCCTCGACGTCCGTCCGGTCTTCAAGGGCCACGTGCTCCTCGTCCCGCGCGAGCACGTCGACACCCTGACCGAGCTGCCGGACGCCTGGTCGAGCCGTTCTTCGCCACGGTGCGCGAGGTCGCCGCGGTCGTGCGCGACGAGCTCGGGGCGCAGGGCACCTTCGTCGCGATGAACAACACCGTCAGTCAGTCGGTGCCGCACCTGCACGCGCACGTGGTGCCGCGGACGAAGGGTGATGGTCTCCGGGGCTTCTTCTGGCCTCGGGTGAGGTATGCCGACGGTGAGGCCGCGCGGTATGCCGAGGAGCTGCGGGCGGCTCTGAGCTGAGGCGGCGCGGTCAGGGTCCCTCCTCCCCGCGCAGGGCCGCGACCTCGGCCCGCAGCTCGCGCACCTGCTCGGTGAGCGCCGTGACGTCGGCGGCGGTGGCCGGCTGCCTGGCCGGGTCGGGCTCGGCGATCCGCTCGATCAACCAGGAGGCCAGGCTGGCGGTGACGATGCCGAGCAGGGCGATGCCGCAGAGCATGAGCCCGACGGCGAAGAGCCGACCCTCGACCGTGACCGGCGAGTAGTCGCCGTAGCCGACGGTCGTCACCGTGACGAAGGACCACCACAGGGCGTCCTGCCAGGTCTCGATGCTGGCCCCCGGCTCGCCGCGCTCGACGTTGAGGACGGCGAGGGAGGAGATGGTGACGACGAGGATCGTCGCGACACCGACATACATCGCGACGTGGCCCCGCAGCTTCTCCCCGGCCACCTGGTGCACGAAGGACAGCGCGGCGACGAGACGCAGCGGGCGCAGGGCGGGGAGTGCGACGGCCGCGAGGTCGATCGGGTGCCTGCGGACGAACTCCCACTTCTTCGGTGCCACGACGAGGCGGTAGACGTAGTCCACCAGGAAGATCACCCAGACGACGTCCTGGACCGTCATGAGGGTGCCCCGCAGCCCCGTCGGCAGGCCGGGGTCGACGATCGGCACCGCGAAGGCGACCAGGAAGACGAGGGCGGCGATCATGAGGGGGATCTGGGTGCGGGACTCCCAGCGCTCCAGGCGGTTCATGCGGCCATGATCCCAGGGGCGTGGAGCGTGGCCGGGGCGTCGCCTCCTGCGCCCGGCCCGCGGCCGCGGCAGGCCCGACCCGGCCGCGGGTCCGTCGGTGCCATCGGGGAGGGTAGGGCCATGTTCGCGCTCGACGGTCATCGGCTGGTGTGGAGCCCGTCCGACCTCGGGGCAGCGCTGGACTGCGAGTTCTCCTTCCTCCGCGGTCTCGACGCGCAGCTCGGGTGGGCCGAGCCGCCCGCCACCGCACCCGATCCCATGGGGGAGCACCTGGCCGCGCTCGGGCAGCGGCACGAGGACGAGCTGCTCGCGGCCTACCGGGAGCAGGGCGAGGTGCTCGAGCTGGCGCGACCGCAGTGGCCCCCGACGCTCGACGGGCTGCGGGAGTCGGCACAGGCCACCGTCCGGGCGCTGCAGGGCCCGGCCCGGACGCTGTCCCAGGCCTGCGTCTTCGACGGGGAGATGCTCGGCTTCGCCGACGTCGTGGAGCGGGCCGAGGACGGCTGGCGGGTGTGCGACGCCAAGCTGGCCCGCTCGGCATCGGCCCGGGCGCTGGTCCAGCTGGGTGCCTACGCCGAGCAGCTGCGCGGGCTGGGTGTGCCGACCTCGGCCACGGTCAGCCTGCTGCTGGGTTCGGGGGAGCGGCTCGACGTCGCGACCGCCGACGTCGCCGGGGTCTTCCGGGAGGTGCGCGCCCGCTTCCGCCGCCTGGTGCGCGGGCACGTCGCCGCGGGCGAACCCACGAGCTGGGAGCAGGGGAGGTATGCCGCGTGCGGACGCTGCGAGGAGTGCCGGCGGGCGGTCGAGGAGCACCAGGACCTCCTCCTCGTCGCCGGGGTGCACGGCGTGCAGCGGGAGCAGCTGCGCGCCACCGGGCTGCGCACCGTCGCCGACCTCGCCCGGGCGACCGAGCGGCCGCCGGACATGCCTGCGGAGAGCTTCGAGCGGCTGCGGGCCCAGGCGGCGCTGCAGGCGGGCACCCCACCCGGGGAGGCGGCATACGCCCTGCTCGGGACGGCCGCGACGACCCTGGCCCTGCTGCCGGCACCCAGCGAGGGCGACCTCTTCTTCGACTTCGAGGGCGACCCGCACCACCACGAGGGGGACCGCTCCCGGACCGGGCTGCAGTACCTCTGGGGGACGACCGACACGGCGGGCACCTACACCGCGGTGTGGGCGCACTCGTTCGCCGAGGAGCGTGCGGCCTTCGTGGCGTTCGTGGACGACCTGGGTGCACGCCGTCTGCGGTGGCCGGACCTGCACGTCTACCACTACGCGCCGTACGAGACGTCCGCGCTCAAGGCGATGGCCATGCGCTACCAGGTGCGTGAGGAGGAGCTCGACGCCCTGCTGCGCGCGGAGGTCTTCGTCGACCTGTATGCCGTCGTCCGCGGCTCGGTGATGACCTCGGCGCCGTCCTACAGCATCAAGGCGCTGGAGCCGCTCTACATGGGTGCCGAGCTGCGGTCCGAGGACGGCGTGGTCAGCGGCGACGCGTCCATCCTGGCCTACCACGAGTTCCGGCTCTGGGCGCAGGAGGACCCGGAGCGGGCCATGGAGCGGCTGGACGCGCTCGCCGATTACAACGCCTACGACTGCCGGTCGACCCTGGGGCTGCGCGACTGGCTGCTGGAGCGGGCGCAGGAGGCGGGTGTCCGTCACCTCGTCGTGCCGCGCGCCCTCGACGACGAGCCACGGGAGGCGGCGCAGGAGCAGGACGCCCTCATGGCGGCGCTGACCGCGCGCTCCGGGCCCGACACCCGGTCGCGCCGCTCCACGGCCGAGCAGGCCTACGCCATGCTGGCCACGGCGCTCGGCTACCACGCCCGGGAGGCCAAGCAGTTCTGGTGGGGGCACTACGACCGGTTGGGTCATCCGTTGGGGTCGTGGGCCCGTTCCCGCGACGTCTTCGCGGTCGAGTCCGCCGAGGTGGTGGCGGACTGGGAGCACCCGGGAGGTCGGGCCCGCTCGCTGCAGCGCACCGTCCGGCTGACCGGCGACTGGGGCCGGGGCAGCACGGTCCGTGACCGGGGCCAGCTGGTCTACCCCACGCCCGCACCGACCGGGTCCCGAGGCCCGGAGGGTGCGCCGTTCGCCGCGGCTGATACGTCTGCGGTCGCGCCCGACCCGCACGACGCGCGCGTGCTGGTCGTGTCCGAGCGGCGCAAGGAGGCCGAGACGTTCGCCGACCTGCCGGTGGCGCTGGTGCCCGCGGCACCACCGGACGCGAGACAGCTCGCCGAGGCCATCGCCCGGGTGGCGCAGGAGTCGGCACGAGCGCCCGACCTCCCGGCCGCACCCGCCCTCGATCTGCTGGCCCGTCGGCCGCCGCGGCTGCTCGGGCGGGAGGCGCTGCCGCACTCGGGTGACGTGGTTGAGGACGTCGTGTCGGCGCTGCTCGCGCTGGACCGCAGCTACCTCGCCATCCAGGGTCCGCCCGGCACCGGCAAGACCTACACCGGCTCGCTGGTGATCCGACGGCTCGTCGAGGAGCACGGCTGGCGGGTCGGGGTCGTGGCGCAGTCGCACGCGGTGGTGGAGAACGTCCTCGGCGGCGTCGTGGACGCCGGCCTGGACCCCGAGCTGGTCGGCAAGTCGAAGAACGAGACGCCCCACCGTCCCTGGGTCGACGTGACGGACACCGTCGGTGGCCGGGCGGCCTTCCTGGGGGACCACCGCGAGACCGGGTGCGTGCTCGGCGGGACGGCCTGGACGTTCTCCCACCCCGACCTGGTCCAGCCGGGTGGGCTGGACCTGCTCGTCGTGGACGAGGCCGGGCAGTTCGCCCTCGCGCCGACCATCGCGGTGGGCGCTGCGGCAGCCCGTCTGCTGCTGCTCGGCGACCCGCAGCAGCTGCCGCAGGTCAGCCAGGGCACGCACGCGGAGCCGGTCAACGAGTCGGCGCTGGGATGGCTGATGCACGGCGAGCCCACGCTGGACCCGGCGCACGGGTACTTCCTCGAGCAGACCTACCGCATGCACCCGGCGGTCACTGCGACCGTGTCGGAGCTGGCGTATGCCGGTCAGCTCGGGTCGGCGGCGCCGGCCGCTGCCCGGTCGCTCGACGGGGTCGAGCCCGGGCTGGAGGTCGTGCGGGTGGCTCACGCAGGCAACCGCACCGAGTCGCCGGAGGAGGCCGCCGAGGTCGTCCGCCAGGTGCGGGCCTACCTCGGCGCGACCTGGGAGGACCCGGCAGACCCCGCCACGCCCCGGCCGCTCGGTCCCGCTGACGTGCTGGTCGTGGCGCCCTACAACGCCCAGGTGGTGCTCATCCGCGGCGCGCTCGAGGAGGCCGGGCTCGACGGGGTCCGGGTCGGCACGGTCGACAGGTTCCAGGGCCAGGAGGCGGTGGTCGCGATCCTGTCCATGACCGCGTCCTCGGCGGCCGACGTGCCGCGCGGCATGGGCTTCCTCCTCAGCCGCAACCGGCTCAACGTGGCGATCTCCCGCGCGCGGTGGAGGGCGGTGCTCATCCGCTCCGAGGCTCTCACCGCCCACCTGCCCTCGAGCGCCGACGCGCTGCTGCAGCTCGGTGCCTTCGTCGCCCTGTGCGACGCCGGTGCCTCGCGCGCTGACGGCGACGGCGGGCGGGCCGGGTGAGCGTGGGGCGCTACGGACCCTTGACCGCACGCGCCTATGACCTGCTGTCCGGTGAGCCGGTCTATGTCGTGGGCCGACGCCTCGCGATCCCCGCGCTGGGGCTGCGGCCGGGGGAGCGCGTGCTGGACGTCGGCTGCGGGACCGGGCTCAACCTGTCTGCCCTCATGCACGACGTGGGTCCGACCGGGCTCGTGGTGGGGCTGGACCGCAGCGCCGCGATGCTCGGGCGGGCCGGCCGGCGTCGGACCAGGAGCCACGATGGTCGCCTGCGCCTCGTGGAGGGCGATATGACAGACCCGAGGGCGCTGGTGGAGGCGGCCGCAGGACACGCGTTCGACGCCGTGCTCTTCACCTACTCGCTGTCGCTCGCCCCCGACGCCGGCCAGGCGTGGCGCGCCGTCCGCGACGTGCTGCGGTCGGGGGCACGCGTCGGCGTGGTCGACATGGCCCGTCCCACGGGGAACGCGGCCTGGGCCTCGCCGCTCGCCCAGGCCGCGTGCTGGCTCGGCGGCGCCGACATCGACGCCCACCCGTGGACCGTCGTCGAGCCCGACTTGAGTGGCACGAGGTCCTGGAGCCGCTGGGGCGGGCACGTCCGGGTCTGCGTCGGGACCTGGGGTGGGTGAGGGGCGACGCCGTCGGCCGTGGGCCGGGCGCGGTGCCGCCGCGTTCCGGCTGAGCCGACCGGACCAGGTGCTGCTCGTCCTCGTGGTCGCGGCGGTCGGCTGGCTGGCCGGATCGAGGGGTGCGTCGACCGAGCAGGGATCGACGCTGGCCGGGTGGCTGGCCGGGGCCGGCGGTGCGCCCTGTGGTGCCGGGTTGGCGCCTCTCGGCGTCCTGACGGCGGCTGCCGGTGTGATCGCCGTGGCGGTGAGCGTGCATGCCGTCAACGAGTTCGCGGACGCTGCCACCGACGCCCGCACCGTGCGGACACGCTTCTCCGGGGGCAGCGGCGCGCTCGCGGACCACGGGCTGCCCGCGGTCTTCGCCCTGCGGGTCGCTCTGGCTGCGGGCGGTGCCGCGGTGGTCGTGGTCGGGGTGGGGCTGGTGACCGGGTGGGTGAGCGGGCTCGTCGCGGTGCTCCTTCTCGTCGGGCTCGTCGGGGGATGGACCTACTCGGTGGGGCCCTGGCCCTGGTCGCGGCACGGCTGGGGCGAGGTGGTCAACGCGGTGCTCGGCGGCCTGCTGCTTCCGGCGACCGGGGCCGTGGTCGCCGGGGCGCCGCTCGGCTGGTCCGTGCTGGTCTTCGTGCCCTTCGCGCTGCTGACCTTCGTCAACCTGCTCGAGACCCAGTGGCCAGACCGCGAGGCCGACTGGTCCGTCGGCAAGCACACTCTCGCCTCGAGGCTGTCCGCGCCAGTGCTGCGACGCGCCGGCGCAGTGGCGATCGTCGCGGCATACCTGGTGAGCGTGGTCGTGCACCCCTGGCCGGTGGCAGCCGCCGGCCTGCTCGTCGCGCCGCTGTCGGTGTATGCCGTCGCCCGCCTCGGGCACGGCCCGCCCGGCCCGTCGGTCGCGGCCATGGTGCTCTTCCTGCTGCTGCACGGTGCCGCCTGGGTGCTCGCCTGAGCTCCCGCCGACGGCTCCGTTCTCCCCGTGTCCATCACCCACCTACGTTAATCCTCGTTCCCTGAGGTGGGAGAACCCACCTGGCAGCCCTCGTGGCCGTGGCCTGGCAGCCCGGACAGCTCAATCGGATGACGTGAGGCCCCGGATGTTCGCACCGGGCGGTTGCCTTGCAGTCCGCTCACGCAACCACCTAGTGGTGCCAGCAGCCATGCCCCGCGACTTGGGCGTCTGGTGCACGGGGACCACGATCAGCGAAGCCTCACCCTCCAGGGACCACTTGATGGCGTGATAGACCGCTGACAGCGACTCGGTGCTGTCCACGGCGACCAGCCCGGGCGCCACAAGCCGAGCCTCGTGCCACGGCCCCTCCAGGTCAGGCAGGTCCTCCGAGGTCCACGCGAGATACACGGTCATGCCTTCATCTTTCATGACATGTACGGATTCTTCTTGGCGTGATGCCTCCGCGCCCGCGCGCCAGCCTGACGGCACACCGCCCGCCCGCACCCGGCTCATGTCCGCTCGAACCGCCGCGAGAGGTAGGGTGCGGTCGCGCTGCCCTCGGCCCTCGCGATGTCGGCCGGCATGCCGGTCGCGACAACCCGACCGCCGGCGTCTCCTCCGCCCGGACCGAGATCGATGACCCAGTCCGCGGTGGCGATCGCGTCGAGGTCGTGCTCGACGAGGACCACCGTGTTGCCGGCGTCGACGAGCCGGTGCAGCTGGCGCAGCAGCAGAGCGATGTCTGCGGGGTGGAGTCCGGAGGTCGGCTCGTCGAGCAGGTAGAGGGCATGGCCGCGGTGAGCGCGCTGGAGCTCGGTGGCGAGCTTGATGCGCTGTGCCTTCCCGCCGCTGAGCTCGGTCGCCGGCTGTCCAAGTCGCAGATAGCCCAGACCCACCTCGCGAAGCTTCTGCAGGCTGCGTGCGGCGGCCGGTACGTCGGCAAGGAACGTGGCGGCGTCGTCGACGGACAGGTCGAGGACCTCCGCGATGCTCTTGCCGCGGTAGGTGATCTGGAGCGTCTCGGGGTTGTAGCGATCGCCGTGGCACGCCGGGCAGGGAGCGTAGGTGCCAGGCAGAAACAGTAGCTCGACGGAGATGAATCCCTCGCCCTGACAGGTCTCGCAGCGGCCCCCGGCGACGTTGAAGGAGAAGCGGCCGGCGCCGTAGCCGCGGGCCCGGGCCGCGTCCGTGGCGGCGTACACCTTCCGCACGGCATCGAACATCCCCGTGTACGTCGCGAGGTTGGACCGCGGCGTCCGGCCGATCGGGCGCTGATCGACCAATACCAGCCGGTCGAATGACTCACGAGCAGTCGGGTCCTCGGCCAGGACCTGGGTGACCAGGGTCGACTTGCCGGACCCGGACACCCCGGTGACGGCGGTCAGCACGCATAGCGGGAAATCGACAGACAGGTCGCGCAGGTTGTGGCGATGTACGCCGGTCAGTCGCAACCAGCCCTGCGGGGCCCGCGCATCGTGCACGAGCCGCTCAGCGCGACCGAACAGGTAGGCGCTGGTGACCGACTCAGTCACGTCCTCCAGGCCCGCAACAGGGCCGCTGTGAAGCACTCGACCTCCGAAGTATCGCGTCCCCCGAAGAGTGCTTGAGACTCCCACGGCGAAACGGGCCCGCCCTCCGAAGCCCACTGTGCGTTGGTGTAGGCAAGCATCAAGGTCGGCGAGTGGGTGAGGAGCACCGAATGCGTGACGATGATCTCGACAATGCGGATGAGCACGCAGCCGAAGACACAGCAGATCGGTCGGTCGGAACGCTGGAGTTGTTCTTCGACCTGGTCTTCGTCTACGCGATGTCGCAGGTCACTGTCCTGATGCTCGCGGACATCTCCTGGGCGGGGTTCGGCCGCGGGATTCTGGCGCTCGCTGCCGTGTGGTGGGCGTGGGCCTGCTACGCCTGGCTGACGAACACCTCCGACCACGACGGACCCGGGCCTCGCCTGCTGCTCTTTCTCGCGATGGCGGCCATGCTGATGGCGGCGGTCGCGCTGCCGCAGGCGTTCGGCGCGCGGGCGCTGGTCTTTGCGCTTGCCTTCCTGGCGGTCCGACTGATCCACGTCGTGCTGCTGGCTCTTGACGTGCGGGGCGAGGCGGACGTGGGTTCGGCCGCGCTGCGACTAGTCCCCACCCTGCTCGCCGGCCCGGCAGTGCTGGTGGCCGCGGCGTTCTTCGACACGCCAGAACGAGAGTTGCTGTGGATCGTGGCCGCGGTGATGGATCTGTCGGGGCCGGTCCTGGTCGGGACCACCGGTTGGAGCGTGACACCTGCCTACTTCGTGGAGCGGCACGGGCTGATCATCATCATCGCGCTGGGTGAGGCGATCGTCGGGGTAGGCGCTGGCGCCGAAGCCGCTCTTCCGCGCCCGAGTGTTGTGACGGCCGTCCTCCTCGCCGTGCTGATCGCGGCCGGTCTGTGGTGGTCCTACTTCGGTTATCTGCGCGGCGGTGCCGAACGACGGCTGCGCGGCACCACTGATCGGGAGCGGTCAAGGCTCGCGCGCGACTCCTACAGCTACCTGCATCTGCCGCTCGTGGCCGGGGTGGTGTTCTTCGCTCTCGGGGTGCACGAGGCAGTCGCGGCACCGGTGGAGCCACTCCCCTTGTTGCCGGCCGTCGCCCTGGCCGGTGGCGTCGCGATGTTCTACGTCGCGACGTCGCCTACCGATGGCGCGACCACCACCAGCTCGCCACCGGTCGCCTGGTGGCCGCAGTGGGGGCTGCTTCGCTGATCCCGGTCGCGGTGGTGGCGCCTGCTTTGGCGGCGCTCGCCGGGCTCACCCTCGTCTGCGTGCTGCACACCAGCTGGGAACTCTGGCACCACCCGGCGATCGGCCCGGTCGACGACTCCTGATCGTCCAGTGCCATCGCGGCGCAGATTCTCGCAACTACGGCTTGGGACGACCTCACCGGACGGCGTTTCGCAGGGGCTCGCCGACGGAGGCACGGCCCAGTCGCCACGCGCGTGTCGCCAGGTGCAGGTTGAGGACGGAGCTGTGTAGGCGGCTCTCGTCGGGTTCCGTCATAGCGACAGTCCACGGTTGAGCGGGTCGCCGGACACCAATGGCTGTGGGAACTCGCGGTGGTAGGCGAGCATCGCCTCCGCTTCGTGCGCGTTGCCGATGACGACGCCGACCGGACGGAGCATCTCGCCCGCCCGGTGAAGGTCTCACTAGACTCGATAGGCGGCCGACCGAGCCTTCGGCGCGTCAGCTGGCGCCCACTGCGCATTCCGGTGCCGTCCGTCGTGGTACTCCGCGATCTGATGGAGCGACTGGCTCAGCGACGCGACGGCCGAGGGACTGCCCCGGGTTCGGGGCAGTCCCTGAGTCGGTAGATCGACGCGAGCGACGGGGAGATCGGATCGCATCGGTAGGAACACGATCGACTCTTCGGGCTTGAAGCCCAGCAGGTGCGGGATCACCGCGATCAGCTCGTCGGGGGAGTGGACGGAGAGTGCCATACCTCCCAGGTGTGTGGCACGGACCGCGCCAAACGGTCTGCCTCGGGGGCCGCACTGGGGCCGCAGAACAACGAAGAACGGCCCCTGACGCTGGAAGACGCCGAAAGACGTTTTCCCAGGTCAGGGGCCGTTTTCGACCACTGCTGACAGGGGGTGAAAACCCTCACATCAGATGTCGAAGTAGAGCTCGAACTCGTGCGGGTGCGGACGCAGGCGCATCGGCGTGATCTCGTTGGCCCGCTTGTAGTCGACCCAGGCGCCGAGCAGGTCCTCGGTGAAGACCTCGCCCTCGGTGAGGAAGGCGTGGTCGTCTTCGAGCGCGTCGAGCACCTCCGGCAGCGACGTCGGCAACTGCGCGATGTCGGCCAGGTCCTCCGGCGGCAGCTCGTAGAGGTCCTTGTCGACCGGCTCCGGCGGCTCGATGCGGTTCTTGATCCCGTCCAGGCCGGCCATCAGCTGGGCGGAGAAGGCCAGGTAGGGGTTCGCCGACGGGTCCGGCACGCGGTACTCCACGCGCTTGGCCTTGGCCGAGGACCCGGTGATCGGGATGCGGACGCAGGCCGACCGGTTCCGGGCCGAGTAGACCAGGTTGATCGGCGCCTCGAAGCCGGGCACCAGGCGGTGGTAGGAGTTCAGCGACGGGTTGGTGAAGGCCAGCAGTGCCGGGCCGTGCTGCAGCAGACCACCGATGTACCACCGGGCGATGTCGGACAGGCCGCCGTAGCCGTTCTCGTCGTAGAACAGCGGCTCGCCGTCCTTCCACAGGCTCTGGTGGGTGTGCATCCCCGAGCCGTTGTCACCGAAGAGCGGCTTGGGCATGAAGGTCGCGGTCTTGCCGGCGGCCCAGGCGCTGTTCTTGATGACGTACTTGAACTTCATCATGTCGTCGCCGGAGTGGAGCAGGGTGTTGAACTTGTAGTTGATCTCCTGCTGCCCGGCGGTGCCGACCTCGTGGTGCGCGCGCTCGACGTCGAGCCCGACGGTCGCCAGGTCCAGCACCATCCGGTCGCGGATGTCGGCGAAGTGGTCCACCGGCGGCACCGGGAAGTAGCCCCCCTTGAAGCGGGGCTTGTAACCGCGGTTGCCGCCGTCCTCCGAGCGACCGGTGTTCCACGCCGCCTCGATCGAGTCGATGTGGTAGTAACCCCCGCTCGGCCCGGTCGCGAAGCGCACGTCGTCGAAGACGTAGAACTCCGCCTCGGCGCCGAAGAAGGCGGTGTCCGCGATGCCGGTCGAGGCCAGGTGCTCCTCCGCCTTGCGCGCGATCTGCCGCGGGTCGCGCTCGTAGGGCTCGTCGGTGAACGGGTCGACGATCGAGAAGTTCATGATGAGCGTCTTCTCGGCGCGGAACGGGTCCACGTATGCCGTCTGGGGGTCCGGGATGAGCTTCATGTCCGACTCGTGAATCGACTTGAAGCCGCGGATCGAGGACCCGTCGAACATCTGGCCGGTGTCGAACGCGTCCTGGTCGAAACTACCCGCCGGGACGTTGAAGTGCTGCATCACACCGGGCAGGTCGCAGAACCTGACGTCGATGAACTTGACGTCCTCGTCCTTGATGTAGGCGAGCACCTCATCGGCATTGCTGAACATTCCAGTTCCTCCTGTCGCGGACCAGGCGATGGCTCGGGGTTCGGGTCCGGTAGGAACAACCTACGTGCAGGCGGTTTCCGCGGGGTCACTCGGGTGTTACGCCCGTGTTACACCCCGGTATGCCTGTGCGTGCGCTCGTGCGTCAGCGCCCGCGAAGCGCGCGGCGGCTCGCACGCGGCGGCCGCGTCGGGTCCATGCCCGCCGGGACCGCCGGCTTGTTGCGGTTGCCCAGCGCCTTCACGCGCTGCTGCACGACGAGCGCCTCGTCGTTGGTGAGCGCCTTGTCGAAGCGCTTGATGGTCTTGACCACCGAGCGCAGCGGGGTCTGCCCCTCGCCGTTGCCCACCGTGATGGTGTGCACCGGCACCTCGCCCCCGACCACCCGGGCCACCTTGCGCTCCTCGGCCTTGACCAGCCGCTGTGCGGAGCCCCGTGGCCCCTCGGAGATGAGGACGACGCCGGGGCGGCCGACCGCGCGGAAGACCATCGCCGCGTTGTTGAGGTCGCGCATACCGCGCACCTGGCCGCCCGCCTCGGCGGCCACCGGCTCCTGGTCGTAGTACCACCCGCGGCGCAGCTGCTGCAGCACCGCCGAGGACGCCCCGGGCTGACCCTCGATCTGGGTGAAGGCGGCGCGCTCAGCGCGACGGCCGAGGATGACGACAGCCGCGAGCAGCGCCAGCGGCACACCGATGATCATGAGGTAGACCACCTGGTCCAGCCACAGCCCGACGAGCAGGGCCACGACGAGCACCGCGAGCGCGGCGAGCACCATCCACCACACGGCCGACGGGTCGGCCTTGCGGGTCATCGAGAAGACCTGGCGCACCTGCGCGATGCGACCGGGCTTGTTCGGGTCCTTCGGCTTGCGGTTGCGACCGAAGCGGCGCTTCTTCGGCTCGGGCTCGGTGGTGGCGCTCGACATGGGGATCAGGATACGCGGGCGGTGGCCAGCTTCTGCTCCGCCGCGGCGACGAGCGAGGCCGCCTCCTGCCGGGCCGGGACGTCGGCCTCGGCCTGCTGCCGCAGGTGCGACAGGTTCTCGGGCACCTCGCGGCCCCAGCGGCGCATGGCCTGCGCGTAGAGCTTGCCGGCGCGGTAGGAGCTGCGCACCAGCGGCCCGGCCATGACGCCCTTGAAGCCGATCTCCTCGGCGCGCTCGGACCAGTGCACGAACTCCTGCGGCTTGACCCAGCGGTCGATGGGGTGGTGCAGCTTGGAGGGGCGGAGATACTGCGTGATCGTGAGGATGTCGCAGCCCGCGTCGTGCAGGTCCTGCATCGCCTGGTCGATCTCCTCCTCGGTCTCGCCCATGCCGAGGATGAGGTTGGACTTGGTCACCAGCTCATTGTCGCGCGCCATCGACAACACCCGCAGCGACTTGTCGTAGGTGAAGGCCGGGCGGATCTTCCTGAAGATGCGCGGCACCGTCTCCAGGTTGTGCGCGAAGACCTCCGGCCGGGCGTCGAAGACCTGCTGCACCAGCTCGGGCACGGCACCGAAGTCCGGGGGGAGGATCTCGACGCCGGTGGTCGGGTTGAGCTCGTGCACCTTCCGGATGACCTCGGCATACAACCAGGCCGCGCCGTCCTTCTGGTCGTCCCGGGCGACGCCGGTGATGGTGGCGTAGCGCAGCTCCATCGTCCGGATCGACTCGGCGACCTTGCGCGGCTCGTCCAGGTCCAGCGGCAGCGGGCGGCCGGTCGAGATGTCGCAGAAGTCGCACCGCCGGGTGCAGATGTCGCCCCCGATGAGGAAGGTGGCCTCGCGGTCCTCCCAGCACTCGAAGATGTTGGGACAGCCCGCCTCCTGGCAGACCGTGTGCAGCCCACCCTTCTTCACCATGGAGTGCAGCTCCTGGTACTCCGGCCCCATCTTGGCGGTGGTGCGGATCCACTCCGGCTTGCGCTCGATCGGGGTCTCCGCGTTGCGCGCCTCCACGCGCAGCAGGCGACGGCCCTCCGGTGCGACGGTCACAGGTGCTCCCTCGTTGTCGATGCGTGTGGCCTGGTCTCGGTCCAACGCTGCACCACTCCAGGGTATGCCCGGTCCCACCCGTCGCGGACGCCGCCCCGGGGAGGCCGGTTCAGGTCGTCAGTCGATGTCGGAGCGCAGGAAGCGCAGCAGACCCAGCCCCAGGACGACCACGAGGACGACCGAGAGGGTGAGGACGCCCTGCCCCAGGCTGAGCTGCTGCGTCACCTCGCGGCATCCCTCGACCTCCCGGCAGTTGGTGTAGGTGATCCACTCGACCCCGTCGCGCACGACCGCCTCGACGTTGCGCCCGACGGAGAAGCGGCTGATGCCGGGCAGCAGGCTGCTCAGCAACCCCTCGACCACCATGAGGTAGCCCACCAGGAGCCCGATGACCAGGGCGCTGTGCCGCAGGACGAAGGCGGCGGCCGCGCCGAGGGCCCCGGCTGCGAGACCGAGACCCAGGATGCGCACCGACATCCAGAACGAGGGCAGGACGCCGTCGGCCAGGATGCTCGGGTCGTTGCCGGTGAGGCGGTAGACCGCCGGGACGCCCAGGACCAGCGCGACCAGGCAGACCGCGACGACCGGCACCGACAGCAGGGCACCGGCGAGGACCTTGGCGCCGAAGACCGGGGCCCGGCGGGGGACGAAGGTGAGGAAGGACCCCATGGTGCGGTGACCGAACTCGGCGGCCACGCCGGTCGACCCGACGGCCAGGGCGAGCAGCAGCAGCGGGTAGACGGCGATGGCGAGCAGCTCGGTGTACTGCTCCCCGACGGGCGGGAGGTCGCCGTACCACTGCTCCGCCGAAGGCGCCTCCATCTGGTCGCAGCCCCAGTCCACGCTCGCGTCCCCGGCGGCACGACGCTCGTCCTCCTGCCCCTGCAGGCACTCCTGCAGGTATTGCTCACCGTTCTCCTCCCAGTCCGCGATGGCCTGCTCCAGCGCCACGTCGCGCCCGCCCGTGCCTGCGCGATCTGCCGCGCCTGGCCGTGCACGCCGATGAGGGCGATCACGGAGATGATCACCGCGGCCAGGACCGCCAGCGCGGGGACACGACGCCACAGCAGGCGCCGAACCTCGACGACCGTGAGCCGCATCACGCCGCTCCTCCCCGCTCGTCCATGGTGCTGGCGAGCGCATCGTCCTCGGTCAGCTCGAGGAAGATCTGCTCCAACCCGCGACGCTCGGCACGAGCCGCTCGACCCACAGCCCCTGGCCGGCCAGCAGCCGGGTGATCTCGGCCGGCTGGGCGCCGGTGACGGTGAGCAGACCGGACTCCTGCGAGCCGTCGGCCCGGGCCAGCGCCTCGGCGGCGTCCTCGCCCTGCGGGAGCGCCCGCCAGTCCACGGTGAAGCCGGCGTCACGCAGGAGGCGGGCGGCGGCGCCGGGGTGTCTCACCCCGACCTCGACGCTCTCCCCGCCCCCGCCGATCAGTCCGGCCACCGAGCCCTGCGCCAGCACCCGGCCACGCCCGATGATGGTGACCGTGTCGGCGATCTGCTCGACCTCGGACAGGATGTGGCTGCTCACGAGCACGGTGCGGCCCTCGTCGGCGAGGCGGCGCATGGTCCGGCGGATCTCGTGGATGCCCGCCGGGTCCAGCCCGTTGGTGGGCTCGTCGAAGATGAGCAGGTCCGGCGACTTGAGCAGGGTGGCCGCGATGGCCAGCCGCTGCTTCATGCCCAGCGAGTAGGACGTGAAGGTGTCGCGCCCTCGGGAGCCCAGCCCGACCTCGTCGAGGACCTCGCCGACCCGGCTCTGCGGGGTGCCGATGGCCTGGGCCAGCAGCGCCAGGTTGCGCGCCCCGGTGAACGTGGGGAAGAACTTCGGCGACTCGACGATGGCCCCCACCCGGTCGACCACCTGTGGCAGCTGTTGCGGCACCGGTGTGCCGAAGATCTGCACGTCGCCGCGGTCGGGCCGCACCAGCCCCAGCAGCATCCGGATGGTCGTGGTCTTGCCCGAGCCGTTCGGCCCGAGGAAGCCGTGCACCCCGCCCGCGGGCACGTCCATGTCCAGCCCGTGCACCGCCACCCGGCGTCCCCGCACGGTCCGGTAGGTCTTGCGCAGCCCACGGGTGGTCACCGCGGGGCCCTCGTCGGTGAGGGCGACGTGCGGCACGCTCAACAGCTGTCCTCCTGGCGTCGGTGGGCAGCCTCACGGCCGAACCCCTGCAGGCTCAGTCAACCCTGCTTGTGTCCGTAGGGAGGCGTGTGTTGCAGCGTGTCCGGAATCCCGTCCGGAACACGGGTATGCGGTCGTGGCGAGAGTACGCCGGGGCCGTGGTCAGCGGGTCGGCACGGTCGGCTGCCCCGGGGTCACGGGGTCGAGCACCCGGGCGAGGTGGTCCTCGACCAGCGGCAGCACCTCGGCGACGGGGACGTGACGACCGAGCTCCGCGGTCAACGAGGTCACCCCGGCGTCGGCGATCCCGCAGGGGATGATGGCGTCCGCCCAGCCCAGGTCGCAGTCGCAGTTGAGCGCGAAGCCGTGCATGGTGACGTCCTGGCTGACCCGGATCCCGATGGCGCCGATCTTGCGCTCCGGGCGCGTGCCGTCGGCCGGGAGCCAGACCCCTGACCTCCCCTCGACCCGGGTGGTCTCGACGCCCAGCTCACGGCATACCCCGATCATCACGTCCTCCAGCCGGCGCACGTGCGCGACCACGTCGACGGGGGAGGGGAGCCGAACGATCGGGTAGCCCACGAGCTGCCCCGGGCCGTGCCAGGTGATCTTGCCCCCGCGGTCGACGTCGACGACCGGCGTGCCGTCGAGCGGCCGCTCATGGGCCTCGGTGCGCTTCCCGGCGGTGTAGACCGCCGCGTGCTCCAGCAGGAGCACGGTGTCCGGGAGGCTGCCCGCGACGACCTCGGCGTGCACCTCACGTTGGTGCTCCCACGCCTGCTCGTAGTCCACGAGGTCGGGGGCCAGACCGAGGTGCTCGACGCGCATAGGCCCACTGTAGTCCGTGCGCGTCCGCGCCCTGGGGCTGTGGACAACTCCTGCGGCGCTCGCGCCGCTCACGGCAGGCTGGGCTCATGAACCTGCCGACCGTCCCCGGATACGACGTGCTCGGCCGGCTAGGTCGAGGCGCGAGCGCCGAGGTGTGGCGGGGCCGTCGGCACGCGGACGGTCTGCCGGTCGCGCTCAAGCTCGTGCGCCCGAAGGGTGGGGCGGCCGACGTGCCGGCCGTGCTCGCCGAGGCGGGCCTCATGGCGGGGCTGCGGCACGAGCACGTCCTGCGGCTCTACGACGTGCTGCCGCTCGGGTCACCGCAGGACCCCACCGTGGCCCTGGTCACCCAGCTCGCGGCCGGAGGCTCGCTGGCCCAGGTCCTGCAGAGCCGGAGGCTGCTGTCGCCGGGGGAGCTGGTGACCGTGCTGCACCCGGTCTCCTCGGCGCTGGCCGAACTGCACCGGCTCGGCGTCGTGCATGGTGACGTGTCGCCGGGCAACGTGGTCTTCCGCAGCGACGGTATGCCCCTGCTCGGCGACCTCGGCACTGCCCGTGTGACCGGGGAGGACGGCCTGCGCGGCTGGGGGACCCGTGGGCCCGACGGCATGGTGGCGCCCGAGGTCGTCGAGGGTTTCGCTGCAACCTCTGAGTCCGACGTCTACCAGGTGGGTGCGCTGGCCTGGCTCGCGCTGGTCGGCGACGTGCCCGGCCCGGGCTTCGACCGTCCGCCGCTGGCCGAGGTTGCGCCACTGCTGGCCCCGGACCTGGTGGACCTGGTGCGGCGGTGCATGGCTCCACAGCCGGAGGACCGTCCCGGGGCCGAGGAGCTGCCGGCGCTGCTGCTCGCGGTGGCCGACCCGGAGCCGGTGGAGGTGGCGCCGGACGTGGACGCCGCCGTCGGGGTCACCGAGCGGCTGCGGCAGGTGGCGCTGACCGACGCCGCGCAGGCGCAGCCGCCGCGGGGCGGGAGGTGGAGGAGACTCCTGGCACGGGGCGTCGGGCGGGCCCGGCCCGAGCCCGCGCGGGTGCCGGACCCGACATCGCCCAGGGTGGCGGCGTCGCGCCGTCGTGGGGCGCACCGGGAGAGCGGCGCCCCCGCCGGTGCGCGGCGGCGCCGCCCGGGCCTCGTCCTCGCTGCTGTCCTGGTGCTGCTGGTGGGGGTGCTCGGCGTCGTGGTCGTCCTCCGCCCCACGCGTCGGTGTCGCACGGGGATGGGCCCCCGTCCGTCGGTCCTGCTGTGGCGAACGTGCCGGCGGCCACTGCCCCGGCCCCGCCGGTGCGGGCCGTGCCACCCGCGGGAGGAAAACCCGACACGGCCACCCCGTCGGCGGGACCGGATCGACGGGACGGGATCTGGGACGAGGCCCGGGCCTCGGAGGTCGTCCAGGGGCTCCTCGACGGGCGTGCCGCAGCGTGGGAGGAGGTCGACCCCGGACGGCTCGAGGAGGTCGTCGCCCCGGGCTCCCCGGCGGCGAGGGCAGAACTCTCCCAGTTGTCCGAGGCCGACCGGGCCGGGGTGTCGTATCCGCAGGTCGACTTCACCGTCTCCCGGGCCCGCACCGCGTCGGTCCAGGACGGGCGCGTGGAGGTCGACCTCACGGTCCGCCGTGCACAGCTGACGGTGCGGCGCGACGGGGAGGTCGTGCACACCGCCGGTGCGCGGGAGGACGAGGTCCGGGTCGTGCTGAGCCGCCACGGGGGACGGTGGCTGCTGCAGGAGTGGGGGCCGCCGGCGCGCTGAGGTCAGGCGGCCTGGTCCTGCTGCACCACCCAGGCTGCTGCGGCCTGGAGATCGGCGTGGTCGAAGGTGAAGCCCGCTCCGGTCAGCACCTCGGGCAGGGCCCGGGTGGAGGAGAGGATCTCCGAGGACATCTCGCCCAGGACGATCCGCAGCGCGAATCCCGGCGCGGGCACGATGGCCGGACGGTGCAGCTCGGCGGCCAGCGCCCGGGTGACCTGGAGCTGGGTCGCCGGGGCGGGCCCGACGAGGTTGACCGGGCCGGTGATCTCCGGGTGGTCGAGAAGGAAGAGCAGCGCCCGCACGTGGTCGTCCAGGGTGATCCACGGCCACCAGGCGTCGCCGCCGGCGAGCGGCCCACCGAGACCGAGGCGCACGAGCGGGAGCAACCGCCCCAGCGCGCCGCCGCCGGGCGCCAGGACGATGCCGGTCCGGATGTGCGCCACCGGCACCCCGGCCTGCTCGGCGGGCCCGGTAGCACCCTCCCAGTCCTGGCAGAGCTGCGACAGGAAGCCCTCACCAGGTCCGCTGGACTCGGTGAGCACCTCCTCGCCGCGGTCCCCGTAGTAGCCCACGGCCGAGCCGGACACGAGCCGGGGCGCGCCCGAGGCGCCGCCCTCACGATCCGCGAGCGCGGCGAGCGCGTCAGCGATCGTGCTGGTGCCGTCCAGCCGCGAGGAGACCAGCACCTTCTTGCGCTCGTCCGTCCACCGCTTGTCCCCGATGCCGGCACCCGCCAGGTGCACGACCCCGTGCACCCCGGCGAGCACCTCGGGGTCGAGCGCCGCCCCGGGGTCCCAGGTCTGCTCCCGGACCCCTGCGGGCAGCTGCTCGGAGGGGCGCGTGTCGCGGCGCACGAGGTGCACGACCTCGTCGCCGCGCTCGCGCACCGCCTCGCTGAGCGCCGACCCGATGAGCCCGCTGGCTCCGGTGATCGCGACGACGCGCGTGCTGCTGGATGCGGGATCGGTCATCGCCGGCTCCTCAGACCTCGAACTTCCCGTCCTCCAGGCGCTCCTTCATCGTCGCCAGGAAGCGCGCGGCGTCCGCGCCGTCCACGACCCGGTGGTCGTAGCTGATCGCGAGGTAGACCATGTCGCGGATCGCGATCGTCTCCATGCCGTCCTCGTCGACGATGACCACCGGACGCTTGACCACCGCGCCGGTGCCGAGGATGCCGACGTTGGGCTGGTTGATGATCGGGGTGTCGAAGAGCGCGCCGCGCGACCCGGTGTTGGTCAGGGTGAAGGTGCCGCCGGACAGCTCGTCCGGCGTGACCTTGTTGTCGCGGGTGCGCTCGGCCAGGTCGGCGATCTTGCGTGCCAGGCCCGCGATGTTGAGGTCACCGGCGTCCTTGATGACCGGCACGAGCAGGCCGCGCGGGGTGTCGACCGCGACGCGAGGTGCTCCGCCGCGTGGTAGACGATGGAGTCGTCCTCGACGCTGGCGTTGACGATCGGGTGCTCCTTGAGCGCCTCGATGGCGGCCATCGCGAAGAACGGCATGAACGAGAGCTTGGTGCCCTCCCGCTTGAGGAACTCGTCCTTGGCGCGCTTGCGCAGCCGGGAGATCTTCGTGACGTCGACCTCGATGACCGTGGTCAGCTGGGCGCTCGTCTGCAGCGACTCCACCATGCGGGCCGCGATGACCTTGCGCAGGCGCGACATCTTCTCGGTCGTGCCCCGCTTGGCCTCGCTCTCCGGGCTCGGGGACCCGCCCCCGGACGGGGCGGAGGTCTCCGGCGTGGCGGCCTTCTCCTCCTGTGCCGCCGGTGCCTCGGCAGGCTGCTCCTTCTTGGCCTGGGCGGCGTCGAGCACGTCCTGCTTGCGGATGCGGCCTCCCACACCGGTTCCGGTGAGCGAGCCCAGGTCGACGTCGTGCTGGGCGGCGAGCTTGCGCACCAGCGGCGTGACGTAGGCACTGACGTCCTGGCCCTGCGGCGTTGAGGCCGTGGACTGCTGACGCTGCTCCACGTCCCGCGTGCCGTCGCCGTCGGCGTCCTTGTGCGAGGTGGAACCGGCCTCGGCGGAGGTGGTGCCGACACCGACCGCCTCACCGCTGTCGTCGGCCTGCGAGGTCGAGCCCGAGGCCTCGGAGGCCTCCTGCGCGGCCTGCTCCTGCTTGTCCTGCTCCTCGGCGAGGTCACCGTCGGAGGAGTCGGAGTCGTCGGACGACGCGTCCCCGGAGGTCTCCTGCCGGGGCTGCTCGTCGTCCGCGGCCTGCTCCTGCTCGTCGGCGGAGGAGCTCGCCTGCTCGTCCGAGCCGCCCGAGGACTCGCCACCGATGACGGCGAGCTCGCCGCCGACCTCCACGGTCTCGTCCTCCCCGGCGAGGATCGAGGTCAGGACGCCGGCGACGGGGGAGGGGATCTCGGTGTCGACCTTGTCGGTGGAGACCTCCAGCAGCGGCTCGTCGACCTCGACGGAGTCGCCCTCGGACTTGAGCCAGCGGGTGACGGTGCCCTCGGTCACCGACTCGCCCAGCGCCGGCATGGTCACGGTCTCGCCCTCCGAGCCACCGCCGCCCCCGGAGGAGCCATCCGAGTCCCCGGACCCGGTGTCCTCGCTGCTCTTCTCCTTCGAGTCGCTCGCGTCCTGGCTCTCACCGGAGTCCCCGGACTCCTGCTCCTGCTCGTCGGACTCATCAGCGTCGCCGGAGTCCTCCTGCTGGGAGTCCTCCTCGTCGGCCTGCGCGTCCGAGCCGCCGGAGTCGCTGCTGTCGCCCCCGTCGCCGTCCCCGACGACGCACAGGTCGGCGCCGACCTCGACGGTCTCGTCCTCCTCGGCGAGGATCTCCTGCAGCGTGCCCGCGACGGGCGAGGGGATCTCGGTGTCGACCTTATCGGTAGAGACCTCGAGCAGCGGCTCGTCGACCTCGACGGAGTCGCCGACGCTCTTGAGCCAGCGGGTCACGGTCCCCTCGGTGACGGACTCACCGAGGGCGGGCATCGATACACGTTCCGACATGTCTGTTGACTCTCTCCTCGTCCGGGGTCTGCAGTCTACGGGTGA
The DNA here is from genome assembly GCF_001942225.1 of Serinicoccus sp. CUA-874. Taxonomy (NCBI): domain Bacteria; kingdom Bacillati; phylum Actinomycetota; class Actinomycetes; order Micrococcales; family Ornithinimicrobiaceae; genus Serinicoccus; species Serinicoccus sp. CUA-874. The sequence continues at coordinate 83,079 of NZ_MKJZ01000039.1, forward strand.
TGCTGCCGTTGGGTCAGGCGTGGTGCCACCCTGGAAGGCCGTCCGTGGACCATCCTGCCACCTGCCCGGAATTCGGTGGCGGACGCTCCGATCGGCGTGCCAGGGTGGGCGCGTCATGTCCGGCGAGAGTGAGGAGGTGGCCCGATGAGCGACGATCCGGTCACGGACGACGTCAAGGCCAAGTTCCGCGAGGCACTGGCCAAGAAGCAGGCCCACGGCGGGACGGATGTCTCGGACCACTCCGAGCACGGCAAGGTCGCGCAGGAGCGTGACGCCAAGACCTCGGGTGCCCAGCAGATGTTCCGCCGCAAGAGCGGCTGACGTCGCCCGGCAGACGGACGCGAGGGGCACCACCCGCGACGGGTGGTGCCCCTCGTGCGTACTGCGGCCCGGTCAGCCGGCGTAGGACCGGGCGAGTGCCACCAGCGAGCGGACTCCGGCACCGGTCGCGCCCTTGGGGTAGTAGCCCCAGGCCGACTTCTCGTTGAACGCGGGACCGGCGATGTCGAGGTGCGCCCAGGGGATCTGGGTGGCGTCCTCGCCCTCGACCGCGCCTCGGGTGCCGACGAACTCCTGGAGGAAGGTCGCGGCGACCATGGCCCCGGCGGAGCGCTCCCCGGTGTGCTTCAGGTCCGCCACCGGGGTGTCGAGGGTGGGACGGATCTCCTCCGGCATCGGCAGCGCCCAGGCGGTGTCCCCGGCCTCGGTGCCCATCCGCACGATCGAGTCGCGCAGCTCGTCGTCGTTGCCCATGACGCCGATGGTCCGCTCGCCCAGCGCGACGATGCAGGCACCGGTCAGCGTGGCCACGTCGACGATGGCGTCCGGCTGCTGCTCGGTGGCCAGCGCCAGGCCGTCAGCCATGACCAGGCGCCCCTCGGCGTCGGTGTTGATGATCTCGACCGTGCGTCCGCCGCGCATCGTCACGACGTCGCCCGGGCGCTGGGCCAGGTCGCCGGTCATGTTCTCCGCCAGGCAGAGGTATGCCGTCACCTGGACCGGCAGGCCCAGCTCGGCGATGGCGAGGGTGGCGGCGGCGCACGCCGCGGCGCCGCCCATGTCCATCTTCATCGTCACCATCGAGGCGCCCGGCTTGAGGCACAGGCCGCCGGAGTCGAAGGTGATGCCCTTGCCCACGAGGGCCAGGTGCCGGGTGGCTCCCTCGGGGGTGTAGCGCAGGGTCACCAGGCGCGGACCGCGCGCCGAGCCCTGGCCCACCCCGATGATGCCGCCGCAGCCCTCCGCGGCGAGCTGCTCCGGGTCCCACACCTCGACCTCCACGCCGGCGGCCTGCGCCCGCTCCACGACGTCCGCGGCGAAGGTCTCGGGGTAGAGCAGGTTCGGCGGGGTGTTGACCAGGTCACGGGCGTAGGACACGGCAGCGACGACCGCCGACACCTCGGCCTGCGCGGTCGTGGCGTCCTCGCCGTCCAGGCCTCGCACGAGGACCGAGCCCAGCGGGTCCTTCCTCGATCCGGCCTTGCCCGCGCCGTGCTGCTCGACGTAGCTGTAGGCCCCCAGCGCGGCGCCCTCGGCGACCGCGACGGCCTGGTCGCGGTCCTGCTGCCCCAGGGCGAAGAGGGCCGAGCCGCGACCGGCGAGGGACCGTGCGGCGACGCCGGCGGCCCGCTTGAGCTGCTCGGTCCGCGGCGCGGGGCCGCTCCCGCCCACCCCGACGACCAGGATCAGCCCCGCTGCGACGCCGTCGACCCCGGCCAGCCGGGTGAGCTCGTCGGTCGTGCCCTCCGCGCCCAGCGTCGACAGGGCCGCGGAGAGCGCCTGCGCCGTGCTCTCGTCCAGCCCGTGCCCCTCGAGCAGGGCGAGCGCACCGTCGCGCTTGGTGGCCCCCAGGACGAGGGCGTCGACCTCGGCGGTGGCGAGCTCGACGGTCGTGAAGCTCACGGGCAGGCGGTCGCTCATGGATGTCGTCCTTGTCTGACGCGGTCACGAGGCCTCTCCGGTCCCGCGTCGCTCGCTCGGTGACCCGACGGTCGGGTCGGGCTGTCGACTCCGAGACTAGGGCACCGCACCGCCCACTAGGGTGAGCCCCATGAGCGATTCCACGACGACGACGTCCCCGCTGCACGACCGGCACCTCGCGCTCGGGGCCAAGATGGCCGACTTCGGCGGCTGGTCCATGCCGATCGAGTACCCCGGTGGTGGCGTCGTCGCCGAGCACACCGCCGTCCGGGAGCGGGTGGGCCTCTTCGACGTCTCCCACCTCGGCAACGCCTGGTCAAGGGGCCGGGCGCCAAGGACTTCCTCAACAGCTGCCTGACCAACGACCTGGACCGCATCGAGCCCGGCAAGGCGCAGTACACGATGTGCTGCTCCTCCGACGGGGGCGTCGTCGACGACATGATCGCCTACCTGCGCTCCGAGGACGAGGTCTTCCTCATCCCCAACGCCGCCAACACCGCCCGGGTGGTCGAGCTGCTCCAGGAGGCGGAGCAGCGCCCCGAGGACGTGAGCGTGGAGAACCAGCACCACGACTACGCCATCCTCGCGCTTCAGGGGCCGCGCGTCGACGAGGTCATGGACGAGCTCGGGCTGCCGACCGGCCACGACTACATGAGCTTCGTCGAGGCGCAGTGGCAGGGCGTGCCGGTCACCGTGTGCCGCACCGGCTACACCGGGGAGCGCGGCTACGAGCTGGTCTGCGCCAGCGCCGACGCGCCCGCGCTCTGGGACGCCCTCACCGCCGCGATGGAGCCGCTGGGCGGCCTGCCCTGCGGCCTGGGCGCGCGCGACACGCTGCGGACCGAGATGGGGTATGCCCTGCACGGCCACGAGCTCTCCGACGAGATCACCCCGGTCATGGGCCGCACCGGCTGGGCCGTCGGGTGGGGCAAGAAGGCCTTCTGGGGCCGGGAGGTCCTCACCGCGCAGCGGGAGGCCAAGGAGTGTCGGCTGGGAGGCGGGCTGGTCGTCACCGGCCGGGGCATCCCGCGAGCCGGGTGCCGGGTGCTCGACTCCTCCGGTCAGGAGGTGGGCGAGGTGACCTCCGGCACCTTCAGCCCGACCCGCAAGCAGGGGATCGCGCTCGCGCTCCTGGACCGGGGCACCGAGCAGGGCACCGAGCTCGTGGTCGAGGTCCGCGGTCGGGAGGTCCCGGTGGAGGTCAGCAAGCCGCCCTTCGTCGAGGGTGGCGCCGCGGGCTGAGTTCTCACCGCCCGTTGCTGGCACCGACCACCGGTTGCCTCATGGCCCTGGGGCCGGCGTGCCAGCTCGTTGTCGACGGTGGTGGCGTCGTCCGCAACCCCAGATCAGTGCGGCAACGGCTCCTGCGGGTCGTCCGAGCCCAGCGGTGGCTCGGCCCGACACAGCTCGCCCCAGTCGGCAGTGATCAGGTCTCGGGGGCCATCGACGATCAGGACGGCCCCGGCGTCTCGCAACTCCTGCACCCCGAACCCACCGGAGCGCACCACGACGCAGGGCGCACCCATCCGTGCTGCGGAGGCCACGTCATACGGTGTGTCACCGACGAGGACGGCGCGCTCACCTCCTGCCCGTCGCAGGGCGACCCCGAGGATGTCCGGCGCCGGCTTGGACTGTTCGGCGTCCTCAGAGGTGGTGACGGTGCTGAGCACCCCCTCGGGCAGGTCCAGCAGCTCGATGATGTGATCGGTGAACCGCTTCTTGCCCGAAGAAGCCAGGGCCACCCTCAGCCCGCGCTCGTGCAGCGACAGCACCAGCTCACTGGCCCCCTCCAGCAGCACGACCTCGCCGAGGATGCGGGAGTACTCCTGTTCCCAGGCGTTCCGCAGGTCGTCACCGATACGGGCTTCCACCTCGTCATCGGTCACCACAGCGACCAGCTTGTCCCCACCCATGCCGATCGCTCGGTGCGCCCGCCAGAGCGCAGGGGTGAGGCCGAAGCGGGCGAACGCCCGGGCCCAGGCCAGGGCGTGGTGGTAGGTGGAGTCGGCCAGGGTGCCGTCGACATCCAGCAGCACGGTGTCGCGTGTCGAAGTCATGCGTCCTGCCCCGGTGTGGTCGTCATGGGCGCGACACTATCGGTCGGACGACCCTCGGCAGGCGTCGGAGGACGCGTGATGACCAGGGCGAGCGAGCGCAGTGACGCGCAGCCGTCGACCGTGGAGCACGAGCTGGAGCCTCAGGTGCGGTCGTTGGTGGCTGCTGGAGAGCCGGTGCGGCTTCGCCTCAGCCGGCCGGGACCGGCCGCGCGCCCGACAGGTCGAGCACCCGGCCGGCGGTGACGACGTGCACCTGGGCGCAGGCCGCCGACAGGCGGGTGTTCGCCACCCCGAGCAGCTCGGCCAGGAGCAGCGTGTCCCGGTCGTCCGACGCGGTCGGCGCAGCGGGCTCGTTGCTCACCAGCACCACGTCGAAGGGCACGGCGCGTAGCGCGACCGCAGCCTCCTCCAGCATGGGCTCCATGTGCCGGGCGGCGGCACGAGGGTCGGCCCACAGGCCCTCGGCCTCGACGACCGACCAGAGCCAATCAGGGACGCTGCTCAGCAGGACCGGCCGCCGGGAGGCGAGCAGGGCCATGGCCAGGCTGGTCACCGGCACCTCGGTCCAGCCCTCCGGCCGCTCGCCGGGCACCTGGCCCAGCCGCTCACGGAAGTCGGCGATCCCGGCGGGGACCGGCGGGCTGGCAGTGACCAGGCAGGTCACCGCGTCGTGACCGCGCAGGAGGGAGGTGGCATGGCGGGCGACGCCGCTACCGTCGCTGCCGAGGACCAGGGTGGACGTCATCGTGGCCGGCGCTCCTCGGGCTCGGGGCTGGGGAACTGTCGCCGGTCAGCATACAAAGCGTCGCGACGGGTGCCGGCGCCCTCAGCGGCGACCCAGGATGCCGCCCGGCACGTCGCCGAGGATGCCGCCGGAGGACCCCGAGGAGCCGGTGCCGGTCGCGCTGCCCAGGGCGGAGCCGAGGACGTCCTGCAGCACGGAGGTCAGGTCGGTGGACCGCTGCTCCGTCGGGTCCTCGGTGGTGGCGCGTCCCTGCCCGAGCGGGCCGTTCGGCTGCCCGGGCGTCGACTGCCCCGGGGTCGCCGTGGATCCGCCGACCACCTGCTTGGCCAGCCAGGAGAGCACGATGGGCGCCAGGATCGGGAGCAGCTTGCGGACGAGGGACGAGGTCTGCGACCCCGACATCGCCCCGAGCCGGTTGACGACGCCGTCGGTGTTGCCGCCGAAGACGTGACCGACGATCTTCTCCTCGTCCTGCACGTCGATCTGGTCCAGCGCTGCCCCGTCGGCGAGGCCGTTCTGGTGCGACCGAGGGCCGACAGCAACGACCGGGCGCCGTCGGTTCGCTCGGCGGAGCCGGTGCGGGTCCGACCCTAGGGCACCGGTGGCCGGTCCGCCCTGGTGAAGCACGGAAGCCACGGCGCCACGGTGCGTCCCAGGTGCGCGGGTCAGCGCCGGCGCAGCTCCTCGCCACGTGCCACGGCGGGGCGCGGGATCCGGCTGCGCCGCATCTGGAAGGCCCGGAGCACGACATACCACGCCGAGCCACGGCCCGGCTCCTGCCCGAAGGTCGCGGTGAAGCGCTTCTTGGTGCGGCGCCACAGCAGCCACACGTCGATGACGCCGCCCAGCATGAGGGTGTAGGCCACGAGGAAGGTGCCGCCGCGGGCCCACTCGAAGGGCAGCAGCGAGACCGCGAGCACGAGGATCATCGCGGGCAGCAGGATCTCGCCGACGTTCCACCGCACGTCCACGGCGTCGCGCAGGAAGCGGCGCTCGGGTCCCTTGTCCCGGGCGGGGAGGTACTTCTCCTCACCGCTGAGCATGGCCTCGCGCATCCGGGCCCGCTCGGTGCGGACCTTCGCCTTCTGCTCGGCGCTCATGGTCTTCTTGTCCACCACCAGCGGCCGGCGGTTGGCGCGCTCGGCGTCCCGACGCTTCGGGGTGGGCCGGCCCTTGCCCGCGGGGCGCGCGGGGTCGACCGTCGCCTGGGCCTGCTGCTGGGCCGCCTCGAGGTTGGTCTCGGTCAGCTCGCTCGACCTCTTCCCGAACATCACCCCCCGAGTGTAGGTGAGCCCGAGGGGTGCTGCTGCGGGCCCGCGGCGCCAGGACACGCGGATAGCCTGGGGTTCATGGAGCACCTCGCCGCCGACGCCGACGCCGACCGCACCGCCGATCTCACCGCCCGGGTCCGGGACCTCATGCCGGGGGTGCGCTCGGACCTCGAGGCCCTGACCCGCATACCGTCGGTGTCCCTGGACTCCTTCGACCAGCGGCACGTGGACGACAGCGCCCAGGCCACCGCGGACCTGCTCCGTGCCGAGGGCCTGGACGTCCGGATCGTGCGCGAGGGCGGGCGACCGGCGGTCATCGGTCACCGTGACGGCCCGCCCGGGTCGCCCACGGTCCTGCTCTACGCCCACCACGACGTCCAGCCGCCCGGTGCGCAGGAGGACTGGGACACCCCGGTCTTCGAGCCGACCCAGGTGGGCGAGCGCCTGTATGCCCGTGGCGTCGCGGACGACAAGGCGGGCATCATGGCGCACGTCGCGGCGCTGCGCGCCCACGGCGGTCGGCCGCCGGTGGGGGTGACGGTCTTCGTCGAGGGTGAGGAGGAGGTGGGCTCGGACTCGCTGCCGACGATCCTGCAGCAGCACGGCGAGTCGCTGCGGTGCGACGCCATCGTGCTCGCCGACTCGCACAACTGGAAGATCGGGGTCCCCGCCCTGACGACCACGTTGCGGGGGATGGTCCGCGTCGTCGTGGAGGTGCGGGCGCTGGAGCACGGGCTGCACAGCGGCCTCTACGGTGGCGTCGTGCCCGACGGGCTGACCGCGCTCTGCCGCCTGCTCGCGACGCTGCACGACGAGGCGGGCGACGTGGCCGTCCCCGGTCTGCGCACCTCCGAGGCGGCCGACCTCGACTTCACCGAGGAGGACCTGCGCGCGGACGCCGGGCTGCCCGAGGGCGTCCGGCCGATCGGCACCGGCTCGCTGCTCTCCCGGATGTGGACCCGGCCCTCCCTCACCGTGATCGGGATCGACGCCCCCTCGGTGGACACCGCGGCCAACCTGCTCACCCCGGTCGGCCGGGCCAAGCTGTCCATGCGGCTGCACCCGGAGGAGGACCCGGCGACCGCCGCCGAGGCCCTGCGGACCCACCTGCTGGAGCACGCGCCCTGGGGCTGCCGGGTCGACGTCGAGGTCGTCGACGACGGGGTCGGCTTCGCCGCGGACGCGCGCGGACCGGTCTACGACGTGGCGCGGTCGGCCTTCCGGGACGCCTGGGACGGGGTGGACGCGGTCGACATCGGCGTCGGCGGGTCGATCCCGTTCGTCGCGGCCTTCGCCGAGCGCTTCCCGGACGCGGCGATCCTCGTCACCGGGGTGGAGGACCCGGACACCCGGGCGCACGCCGCCAACGAGAGCCTGCACCTCGGTGAGTTCGAGCGGGTCTGCGTGGCCGAGGCGCTCCTGCTGGAACGTCTGGCCGCGACGGGGCATGATGGGGACCATGATGAGTGACGGTTCAACTAACGGCGGCGCCGAGTCCGGTGGCGGCAGCTACGTCAACCCGGACGGTGGGTTCGAGCGCAAGACCCGCTACATCCCGGACCGGATCACCCGGGACGGGCGCGACGGCTTCCCGGTGGAGCCGGGACGCTACCGGCTGATCACCTCGCGGGCCTGCCCCTGGGCGCACCGGATGATCCTCACCAGGCACCTGCTGGGGCTGCAGGACGTGATCGGTATGGGCGTGGCCGGCCCGGTGCACGACGCCGACTCCTGGACCTTCGACCTGGACCCGGGCGGGGTGGACCCGGTCCTGGGCATACCTCGGCTGAAGGACGCCTACGACGCGCGGCCCGAGGGCTACCCGGAGTCCGGCATCACCGTCCCGGCCTTCGTCGACACGACCTCGGGCAGGGTCGTGACCAACGACTTCCACCAGATGGTCAAGGACCTCGTCACCGAGTGGGGCGACCACCACCGGCCGGGCGCCCCCGACCTGTGGCCCGAGCACCTGCGGGACCAGATCGAGGAGGTCTCCGACCTCGTCTACACCGACGTCAACAACGGCGTCTACCAGTGTGGTTTCGCCGGCAGCCAGGAGGCCTACGAGGAGGCATACCAGCGGCTCTTCTCCCGCCTCGACTGGCTCTCGGACCGGCTGGAGCACCAGCGCTACCTCGTGGGTGACCAGCTCACCCTGGCCGACGTCCGGCTCTGGCCGACGCTCGTGCGCTTCGACGCGGCGTACCACGGCCACTTCAAGTGCAACCGGCACAAGCTCACCGAGATGCCGGTGCTGTGGGCCTACGCCCGCGACCTGTGGCAGACGTGGGACTTCGGCGCCACGACCGACTTCGAGCAGGTCAAGGCGCACTACTACGCCACGCACCGCGACATCAACCCCACCGGGGTCGTGCCGCTGGGCCCGGACACCAGCGGGTGGACCACGCCGCACGGTCGCGAGGAGCTCGGCTGAACCACCCCGCTACGATCGGCGCTCGTGACTGATCAGACCCAGCAGCCCGACGACCCCTCAGGCAGCACGGGCGCGACCTCGCCGACTCGACCTCCGACGCCTCGCTGCAGCGCAGCGTCGTGCGCTCCGCGCAGATCGCCGAGGACCTCGACGTCCACCCCGGCCGCTACCGGATGCTCACCGGTGACCGTCCGACCGGGCACCTGCACCTAGGGCACTACTTCGGCAGCCTGCGCAACCGGGTGGCGCTGCAGGACAAGGGCGTCGACACCTGGGTCCTCATCGCCGACTACCAGGTCATCACCGACCGCGACACCGTCGACTCGATCCAGGAGCGGGTCTACTCGCTGCTCACCGACTACCTCTCGGTGGGCATCGACCCGGCCCGCACGACGATCTTCGCGCACTCCCAGGTGCCGGCGCTGAACCAGCTCATGCTGCCCTTCCTGTCGCTGGTCACCGATGCCGAGCTGCGACGCAATCCCACGGTCAAGGCGGAGCAGGAGGCCACTGGCGGTCGGCCGATGACCGGGCTCATGCTGACCTACCCGGTCCACCAGGCCGCCGACATCCTCTTCTGCAAGGCCAACGTCGTCCCGGTCGGCAAGGACCAGCTGCCGCACCTGGAGCAGACCCGGGTCGTGGCGCGCCGCTTCGACGAGCGCTACGGCCGGGCGGGCGACGGCAGCGCGCCGGTCTTCCCTGCACCGGACGCACTGCTCTCGGAGGTGCCGAACCTGCTCGGCACCGACGGGCAGAAGATGAGCAAGTCGCGCGGCAACGTCATCGAGCTGCGGATGAGCGCCGACGAGACGGCCCGGGCGATCAAGAAGGCGGTCACCGACGCCGACCGTCGCATCACCTACGACCCCGACGGTCGCCCCGAGGTCTCCACCCTGCTGCTGCTGGCCTCGCTCACCACGGGCCGCGACCCGCGTGCGGTGGCCGAGGAGATCGGCGACGGCGGTTCGGGGACGCTCAAGAAGCTCGTGACCGAGGCGGTCAACGAGCACCTCGCGCCGGTCCGCGCCCGTCGCGCGGAGCTGGAGGCAGACCCGGCCGAGCTGCGGCGCGTCCTCGCGCGGGGCAACGCGCACGCCGACGAGGTCGCCGAGGCGACCCTCGCCGAGGTGCGCGAGGCCATGCACATGGTCTACGCCTGACGTCCCCCGCCGGTATGCCCGCACCTCGCGTCCTCGTCGTCGCCGACCGGTCCGCCGGCCGGCTGGCCCCGGGCGACGCCGAGCAGGTCGCCCAGGGGTGGGCCCGGTCGGCCCCGCACGCCGACGTCGAGGCGCACGCCTCGCACGACGGCGGCGCCGGCTTCGCCACGCTCGTCGCCGAGCGGTCCGCGGCGCTCGGCCTTGCCGTCACCAGCCACCCCGTGCTCGTCGCCGACCCCACCGGCGCCGAGGTGCCCGCGGACATCGCCGTGGTCGAGCGTCCGGACGGGGCGACGGCATACCTCGACACCGCGCAGGTGGCCGGGCGCCACCTGGTCGCCGCTGACGACCTGGCCGACCCGGCCGGGCTGGGCAGCGAGGGTCTCGGGGCGCTCCTGACCTGCGCGCGCGACCTCGGGGTGTCGCGGGTCGTCGTCGGTGTCGGAGACCTGGCCTGCCACGACGGCGGCGCCGGGCTGCTGCGCCGGCTCGGCGCGGGGCAGCGGCTCGAGGACCTCCCTGCGCTGCGCGACACCTGGTCGCGGACCCGGCTGGTGCTCGCCACGACGACGGAGGCCTCGCTCCTGGGCTTCCACGGCGCCAGCGCCTCCCTCGGGGAGCACGGGGTGCGCCCGGAGGTGACGCAGCAGCTGGAGACCGAGCTCGGCGGGCTGAGCGACCGGGTCAACGCGGTGCTCCCGCCGCAGCGCGACCTGCTCACCGGGCTGCCGCGCCGACCCGAGCGGGCCGCCGGGGCAGGGGCCGGTGGGGGCGTGGGCTACGCGCTGCAGCTGCTCGGCGCGCGGACCGACACCGGGGCCCGGCTGCTCCTGGACGAGCTGGACGTGCGCGACCGCCTCGCTGGTGCGCTGGTCGTGCTCGTCACCGACGCCTACGACTACACGACGGTCCACGACGGCGTGGTCGCCGACACCGCACGGGCGGCGCTCGAGGTCGCCGCCCCGACGGTCGTCCTGGCGCGGGAGGTCTCCGTCGGGCGCCGTGAGGGGATGTCGCTGGGGGTCAGCGGCTCCTACGCCCCGCGCGGCGACGAGGGCGCAGATCTCGCGGCGCTCGCGACGCGGGTCGCCCGCACCTGGACCCCGCCCGCCCGGGCGTGACGTACGCTGGTCGGGACGGGAACAGGACCGGCCACCACCGGCGTTCCCCCTGCACCACTTCCCCTCACGAGAGGACCCGCGGCCCATGACCGACACCCAGACCACGCAGACGCACGGCGTCACCCTGACCGACCTCGCCGCCGGCAAGGTCAAGAGCCTGCTGGAGCAGGAGGGCCGCGACGACCTGCGGCTACGCATCGGCGTCCAGCCGGGTGGCTGCTCGGGCCTGATCTACCAGCTGTACTTCGACGAGCGCACCCTTGACGGCGACCTCGTCGCCGCGTTCGACGGGGTCGAGGTCGTGGTGGACCGGATGAGCGCCCCCTACCTCGACGGCGCGTCCATCGACTTCGCCGACACCATCGAGAAGCAGGGCTTCACGATCGACAACCCCAACGCGGGCAGCTCCTGCGCGTGCGGGGACAGCTTCAGCTGAGCCCGAGAAACGCGAGCGTAGCGAGCCTGTTTCTCGGAACATAAAGAGTGGGCGAGCGAAGCGAGCACCGCGCAGTTGCCATCGCCGCGGGCGCGACGGCGCCGCCGCAGTTGCCGACGGCGCCGCCGCGGGCGACGGCGCGGACGCCGCGGTCGCCGTAGGCGGTGACGCCGGAGGCGCGAGCGGACCGGTGGAGCCCGAGCCGACCGTCTGGGACCTCTCGACGGCGGGGGCGGTGCCGGGTGAAGACCTCGTCGCATCGGTGCCGACCTCGAGCCGGGGACCATCCTCGCCGCCTACCGGGCCGGGGTCTTCCCGATGGGGCTGGGGGAGGGGGGCGCCGACCCGGTCGGGTGGTGGTCGCCGGACCCGCGCGGGGTGCTGCTCCCCGGCGACCTCCACCTCAGCCGCTCCGCCCGGCGCTCCCGCCGGTCCTGGGCCGTGACCGTCGACCAGGCCTTCGAGGACGTCGTCGCCGGCTGTGCGGACCCCTCGAGGGACGGGGGCTGGATCACCGGACAGATCGCGCGGGCCTACGGCCGGCTGCACGACCTCGGGTGGGCCCACTCCGTCGAGGTGTGGGACGAGGGACGGCTCGTGGGCGGGGTCTACGGGCTGGCGATCGGGCGGCTGTTCGCGGGGGAGTCGATGTTCCACCGGGCGCCGACGCCTCCAAGGCAGCGCTGGCCGGCCTGGTCGACGTGCTCGCCGAGGACGGTGAGCCCTGGGTGCTGGACACGCAGTGGCAGACGCCGCACCTGGCTTCCCTGGGGGTCGTCACCGTCCACCGACCCGACTACCTCCGCCTCGTGCGGGAGGCCTCAGCCCGGGAGTTGCCGCGGCGGTGGCGCGGCACACCCCCCTGCGGCGAGGACGGCAGGCAGGCGTGAGGGTAGAGTGGGGTCTGTGATGCTCGACGGTCCCAGCAGCAAGAGGTGGCTCAGTGCGACGGCGTGAGGACGGGGGCGGGAGCGCCCGATCCCGGACCCGCAGGCTCGGCCTCGCGCTCGCCGTCACGACGGCGGCGCTGATGCTGTCCGGGTGCGGCGAGGCGGTGACCCGGGGTTACCTGCCCGAGCCCGCCACCGAGGTCGGTGCCGACGTGGTCGGGTTCTGGAACGCCACATGGATCGCGGCCCTGGCGGTGGGTGTCCTGGTGTGGCTGCTCATCCTGTGGGCGGTCTTCGCCTACCGCCGCCGTTCCGAGGACGAGGTCCCGGTGCAGTTCCGCTATCACGTCCCGTTCGAGATCCTCTACACCGTCGTGCCGATCCTCATGGTCGCGACGATGTTCGGGCAGACCGTCACCCTCCAGAACGCCATGCTCGACACCGAGCCCGAGCCCGACGTGGTCGTCAACGTGGTCGGCAAGAAGTGGAGCTGGGATTTCAACTACGTCGAGGAGCAGGTGTTCGTCACCGGCCAGCAGGCGCGCGAGATCAGCGAGGGCGAGGAGGGCGTGCCGGACACCCTGCCGACCCTCGTGCTCCCGGTCGACAGCCGGGTCGAGTTCGTGCTCACCTCGCGCGACGTCATCCACTCCTTCTGGGTGGTCAACTTCCTCCAGAAGATGGACATGGTCCCCGGCCGGGTCAACATCTTCCAGGTGACCACCACCGAGGAGGGCACCTTCGCCGGCAAGTGCGCCGAGCTGTGCGGCGCCTACCACTCGGAGATGCTGTTCCAGGTCGAGGTCGTGTCACAGGAGGACTACGACGCCTTCATCGCCGACCTGGAGGAGTCCGGCAACACCGGTCAGCTCGGCCCTGACCTCGACATGTACGAGCTGCAGCAGGACCAGCAGGGCAAGCTGCCCGAGGGAGTGGAGAACTAATGGCCATCACGACCGAGCGGCCAGGGACCGCCGCCACTGCTGCCACCGCCGCGAAGCCGCCGGTCGCCGAGCGCAGTTCCTTCGTCCGCAACGCCGTCCGGGTCCTCACGACCACCGACCACAAGGTCATCGGCAACCTCTACTTCGTCGCGACCATGGTGTGGTTCATCCTTGGCGGGCTCATGGCCCTGGTCATCCGCGCCGAGCTCTTCGTTCCCGGGCTGCAGGTCGTGGACAACCCCGAGATCTACAACCAGATGTTCACCATGCACGGCACGGTGATGCTGCTGATGTTCGCCACCCCACTGTTCGCGGGCTTCGCCAACGCGCTGGTGCCGCTGCAGATCGGCTCCCCGGACGTAGCCTTCCCGCGACTCAACATGCTGGCCTTCTGGATGTTCCTCTTCGGCAGCCTCATCGCCGTCGGGGGGTTCCTCACCCCCAGCGGTGCGGCGAGCTTCGGCTGGTTCGCCTACCAGCCGCTGGCCGGGCCCACGCACAGCCCGGGCCTGGGGGGCGATCTGTGGGTCGTGGGCCTGGCGGTCAGCGGCTTCGCCACGATCTTCGGCGCCGTCAACTTCATCACGACGATCGTCTGCATGCGGGCACCCGGCATGACGATGTTCCGGGTGCCGTTCTTCACCTGGACGGTTCTGGTGACCTCGATCCTGGTGCTCGTGGTCTTCCCCGTGCTCGCCGCCGCCCTCTTCGGGATGGCGGCGGACCGCATCTTCGGGTGGCACATCTACGATCCCGAGCACGGGGGCGCCCTGCTCTGGCAGCACTTGTTCTGGTTCTTCGGCCACCCCGAGGTCTACATCATCGCGCTGCCGTTCTTCGGGATCATCTCCGAGGTCATCCCGGTCTTCTCCCGCAAGCCGCTGTTCGGTTACAAGACGCTCGTGATGGCCACCATGGCGATCGCCGCACTGTCGGTCTCGGTGTGGGCTCACCACATGTATGCGACCGGCGCGGTCCTGCTGGAGTTCTTCGCCATCATGACGATGCTCATCGCCGTCCCGACCGGGGTGAAGTTCTTCAACTGGATCGGCACCATGTGGCGTGGCTCCATCAAGCTGGACACCCCCATGCTGTGGGCGGTCGGCTTCCTCGTGACCTTCCTCTTCGGTGGCCTGACCGGCGTCATCCTCGCGAGCCCGGCGCTGGACTTCGCCGTCACGGACACCTACTTCGTCGTGGCCCACTTCCACTACGTCGTCTTCGGCACCGTCGTCTTCGCGATGTTCGCCGGCTACTACTTCTGGTGGCCCAAGTTCACCGGGCACATGCTCGACGAGCGGCTGGGCAAGATCCACTTCTGGATGCTCTTCCTCGGCTTCCACGGCACCTTCCTCATCCAGCACTTGCTGGGTGTCAAGGTCATGCCCCGCCGGTATGCCGACTACCTCCCCGAGGACGGCATCACCTGGATGAACCAGCTGTCGACGATCTCCTCCTTCCTCCTCGCCGCCTCGATGCTCCCCTTCTTCTACGCGGTGTGGAAGAGCTTCAAGACCCCCAAGGTCACGAGCGACGACCCGTGGGGCTGGGGCATGTCGCTGGAGTGGGCCACCTCGTGCCCGCCGCCCCGCCACAACTTCGACTCGCTGCCGCGGATCCGCTCCGAGCGTGCCGCCTTCGACCTGCACCACCCTCAGATCGGGACGCTGGAGTCGCCGGAGCCCGACAAGGGCGTCGCCGAGAAGCTCCTCGGCGGACCGGACACCGACCCCGACGGGCAGGTCGGCACCGACTCCGGCGGCTACACCGGGAAGGAACAGCACTGATGCGCGCCGAGGTCAAGATCTTCGCCTATCTGGTGCCCTTCTTCGCACTGGCGACGGCGCTGTACGCCTACTTCACCGACCCCAAGGAATGGGTCGGCATCATCGGCCTGCTGCTGACGACCTTGTTCTCCGCCTTCATCGCGTTCTACCTCTGGGTGACCGGCCGCAAGACCGACCTGCGCCCAGAGGACGACCTCGAGGGCGAGATCGGGGACCTGTCCGGCGACTACGGCCACTTCGCCCCCTACTCCTGGTGGCCGCTGTGGCTGGCCCTGTCGGTCTCGGCGCTGGCGCTCGGCCTGGCGGTCGGCTGGTGGCTGCTCATCTGTGCGGTGCCGTTCCTGCTCATCTCGATCCTCGGGTGGACGTTCGAGTTCTTCCGCGGCGAGAAGGCGATCTGACCGGCGGCCGGACGCCGCTCAGGGCACGAGGATGAGCTTGCCGGTCGTGCCGCCGCCCTCCAGGTCCTCGTGCGCGCGACGGGCGTCTGCCAACGGGTAGCGGCCCGAGACCCGCACGTCCAGTTCGCCGTTGGCGATGAGGTGCAGGATGTCGTCGGCGCGAGCGGTGAGCTCGGCGCGGTCGGCGACGTAGTGCGCGAGGGTGGGGCGGGTCAAGAAGAGCGACCCCTTCTGGTTGAGCACCTGCGGGTCGATCGGGGGGACCGGACCGCTGGCTGCGCCGAAGAGCACCATCATGCCGCGCGGCCGGAGCAGCTCCAGCCCGGTCTCGAAGGTGTCCTGGCCCACGCCGTCGTAGACGACGTGGACGCCGTCGTCCCCGGTCACCCGGCGCACCGCGTCCAGCAGGTCGGTCTCGCGGTAGAGGATCACCTCGTCCGCCCCGGCCTGCGTGGCCAGCTCGGCCTTGTCCGGTGAGCCGACCGTGCCGATCACGCGCACGCCCGCACGGTGCAGGAGCTGGGTCAGGAGGAGCCCCACCCCGCCGGCGGCAGCCGTGACCAGCGCGGTATGCCCGGGACCGGCGGGGAAGGTCGTCCGGGCGAGGTAGTGGGCGGTCAGGCCCTGCAGCATCACGGCCGCGGCGGTCTCCAGCTCCACCTCGACGGGGACGACGACCAACCGGTCGGCGTCGACCACCGTCTGCTCGGTGTAGCCGGTGCCGGGCGCCATCGCCCAGGCGACGCGGTCGCCGACGGACAGCCCCGAGGTGCCCGGGCCCAAGGAGCGGACCGTGCCGGCCCCTTCGCTCCCGAGGACGAAGGGCGTCGGGAGCGGGTAGGCGCCGGAGCGCTGGTAGGTGTCGATGAAGTTGACGCCCGCCGCGGCGACGTCCACCAGCGCCTGGCCCGGTCCGGGCTCGGGGGTGGGGCGGTCCACCAGGGTCAGGGCCTGCGGCCCACCGGTCTCCTCGACGACGATCGCGCGCATGGGCCTGACGCTACCGGAGCCGGGTCAGCGCGTCGCGCGCACCCAGCGCTCCACGACCCGGGCCGCGCCGCCGTCGTCCAGGGCAGCGATCGCGCGGCTCATGCCGTCGACCACTGCGGACCGCAGCTCCGCCTCGGAGGCGGGGTGGGTGCCGGCCTCACCAGCGGCGACCAGGGCCAGGGCGGTGCCGGCGTTGAGCAGGACCGCGTCGCGCACCGGGCCCTGCTCCCCGTCGAAGAGCCGTCGGGCCACCTCCGCGTTATGCGCGGCGTCGCCGCCGCGCAGGGCCTCCAGCGGGTGCGCCGCGAGCCCGAGCTCCCGGGGGTCGAGCGACCAGCGCCGGACCGATCCGTCGTCGCCGGCCCACCAGAGGGTGCTCGTCGTGGCGCTGGTGATCTCGTCCAGCCCGTCGTCGCCGCGGAAGACGACCGCGCGGGTGCCCCGTCCGGCGAAGACCTCGGCCATGAGCGGGGCCATGCGCGGGTCCGCGCAGCCGACCGCGGCATAGCGTGGCTGGGCCGGGTTCGTCAGCGGGCCGAGGAAGTTGAAGGCGGTGCCGATGCCCAGCTCGCGCCGGACGGCGCCGGCATACCGCATCGCCGGATGGAAGGTGAGGGCGAAGCAGAAGGTGATGCCGGCCTCCGCGACGACGTCGCGCACCTGGTCGGGGGTGAGGTCCAGGTCGATCCCGAGCGCCTCGAGCATGTCCGCGGAGCCGGACCGGCTGGAGGCGGCCCGGTTGCCGTGCTTGACCACGGTCGCCCCGGCGGCCGCCATGACGACGGCGGACATCGTCGAGATGTTGACCGTCATCGCGCGGTCGCCACCGGTCCCGACGATGTCGACGGTGGGGCCGGGGACCTCGAAGCGGTGGGCGTGCCGCAGCATCATGGCCGCCAGTCCGGACATCTCCTGCGCGGTCTCACCCTTGGCGCGCAGGGCGGTGAGGAAGCCCCCGAGCTGGGCGTCGGTGGCAGACCCGGACATCACCTGGTCCATGGCCCAGGCCGCCACGTCGGCGGACAGGTCCTGCCCTTGGGTGAGCGCGGTGAGGACGTCTGGCCAGCTCGGGTGCGCCGCGCCGTCCGCCCCGGCGCCGGAGGTCACCGGCGGGCCAGGTCGGCGATCGCCGCGGTCAGCCGGGCCTCGTCGAGCGGTCGCGACAGCACGGCGTCCGCCTGCGACCACGTGGCCAGCCAGCCGTCGCCCGGCCGTCCGGTGAGCACCAGGACGGGCGGGCAGTCGAAGAGCTCGTTCTTGAGCTGGCGGCACACGCCCATCCCGCCGTAGGGCTGCGACTCGCCGTCGAGCACCAGCAGGTCGTAGTCCCCGGTCTGCGCCTCCAGGAGAGTGACCTCGGGCGTGGCGCACTCCATCCACCGCTCCACGACCACGTCGTCCGCGGGCCGCTCGCCCACGGCGACGCGGACCGCGTCGCGCACGCTGCGGTCGTTGCTGTAGAGCAGGATCGAGACCGAGGTGGTGCCCGTGGGGGTGGCGGGGACGGCAGGAGAACTCATGCGGCCGATCCTACCGAGGCCCGCGGGCCGGAGAAAGACTGCCCGACGGGCGGCGGGGTGGTCGCGCGACGGCGCCCGAAGTCGCCTACCATGGGTGTGTGGCGACAACTCCTGCGGCAACCCTGAGCGATGTTGACCGGTTCCATGCGACGGCGCATGGACCGGCCACCCGGCCCAACATGGTCGCGGTCGGCACCATGGTGTGGCTGGGCAGCGAGATCATGTTCTTCGCCGGCCTGTTCGCGATGTACTTCACCATCCGCTCGGTCTCGCCCGACCTGTGGGCCGAGCGCACCGAGTACCTCGACGTGACCTTCGCCTCGATCAACACCATGATCCTGGTGATCTCTTCGGTCTGGTGCCAGTTCGGCGTCTGGAAGGCCGAGCGCGGCATCCCCCACCGCACCGGCAGCATCTTCAAGCTCGGCAACCCGCTGGGGGACACCGGCTGGGGCATGCGCGAGTGGTACGTCCTCACCTACCTCTTCGGCGCCACCTTCATCGCGGGCCAGGTCTGGGAGTACGCCACGCTCACCAGCGAGGGGCTCACCCCGACCGCCGACCCCTACGGCTCGGTCTTCTTCATCACCACCGGCTTCCACGGCCTGCACGTCACCGGCGGTCTCCTCGCCTTCTTGCTCATCATCGGGCGCAGCTTCACCGCCAAGCGCTACACCCACGCCCAGGCCACCGGCGCCGTCGTGACCTCCTACTACTGGCACTTCGTCGACGTCGTCTGGATCGCCCTGTTCGCCGTTATCTACATCGTGCGGTGAGCGGTATGCCTGACCGCCCCCATCCTGCCCCCTCACCCCGGAAGGACCGCCGCGTGAGATCTCTCGCCGCCCGCCGCCGCAGCCCACTGGCGCTGCTGGTGCTCATCGTCCTGGCGCTGTCCTTCACCGGCACGGCCTACGCGGCGATGCAGGCGAACGTCCCGCCCGGCACGTCCTCCGAGGAGGCCACCGAGGAGCAGCTGGAGGAGGGGCGCCAGCTCTTCCTCGCCAACTGCGCCTCCTGCCACGGTGCCAACGCCCAGGGCAACGGCGAGGCCGGCCCGTCGCTGCACGGCGTGGGTGCGGCCTCCGTCGACTTCCAGGTCGCGACCGGACGCATGCCGCTCCCGGCCCCGGGCGTGCAGGCCGAGCGCAACATCTCCCAGGTGCAGTTCAGCGACGAGGAGATCACCGCGCTCGCGGTCTACATCGACTCCCTCGCCCCCGGTCCGGACGTGCCCGAGGAGCAGTGGCTCGACGCCTCCGAGGGTGACCCCTCCAACGGCGGCGCGGTCTACCGCACCAACTGCGCCATGTGCCACAACTCCTCCGGGACCGGTGGCGCGCTGACCCGCGGCAAGTACGCCCCCACCCTCATGGGCGTGGACGAGCAGCACATCTACGAGGCGATGGTCACCGGCCCGCAGTCGATGCCCGTCTTCAACGACCAGAACATCACCCCCGAGGAGAAGCGCGACGTCATCGCCTTCCTCAAGAGCGTCGAGGAGGGCGCCAACGACCAGGGCGGGCACACGCTGGGCAGCCTGGGCCCGGCCGGCGACGCGCTCTTCGCGTGGACGATCGGCATCCTGGCCTTCATCGGCGCCGCCGTGTGGCTCGGACGAAAGGCGGCCTGACCAGTGACCGACGCGACGAACTCCCAGCACGGCGGGCCCGAGGGCAGCACCGCCCCGGCCACCCGCGAGCAGGCCGGCGCCCCGGCGCTGACCGACCGCTTCGAGAACCCCGGGCTGCCGCCGCACGTGCCGCGGCGTGCCGACGAGGACCCGCGCGCCGCGAAGCGCGCGGAGATCCAGGTCGTCGGGCTGTTCACGATCTCCGCGCTCGCCTCGATCGCCTTCGTGGTCGCCTACTACGCGATCGACCCCGAGCTCAAGGGCTACCTGCTCGGCATCGGTGAGGTCAACCTCTTCCACGTCGCCCTCGGCGTCACCATGGGACTGTCCCTGCTGTGCATCGGCCTGGGGGCCATCCACTGGGCCAAGACACTCATGCCGGACCAGGAGGTCGTCGAGGAGCGTCACCCGCAGCCCTCCGACGAGGACGACCGGCTGGCGGTGGGGCGGCAGCTCTCGCACGGCTGGCGCAGCTCGCAGCTCAACCGCCGCGCAGCGATCCTCGGCTCGGCCGGTGGTGCGCTCGGGCTCTTCGCGCTCCCGCTGGTCCTGCCGGTCGCCGCAGGGCTGGGGCCACGTCCCCGGGACGAGCTCTACACCACCCACTGGGACGAGGGCACCCGGCTGATGATCGACCCCTCGGGGGCGGCCATCCGGGCGGCGGACGTCACCCAGGGCTCGGTCTTCCACGTCATGCCGGAGGGCTGGGTCGGTCACGAGGCGATCGAGGAGCACGGTGCCGAGGAGGCGATGATCTCCAAGGCCAAGGACCAGGTCATCCTGGTCCGGCTCGACCCCTCGACGATCAAGAGTCAGAAGCAGCGCGAGTGGGGCTACGAGGGCATCGTCGCCTACTCCAAGGTCTGCACCCACGTCGGGTGCCCGGTGGCGCTCTACGAGCAACAGACCCACCATCTGCTGTGCCCCTGTCACCAGTCGACCTTCGACATGACCGACGACTGCAAGGTGATCTTCGGCCCGGCGAAGCGGGCGCTGCCGCAGCTGCCCATCACCGTCGACGGCGAGGGCTACATCGTCGCCGCAGGCGGCTTCCGCGAACCAGTCGGACCGAGCTTCTGGGAACGCGAGCGTCCCGGGCTGTTGGGAGTTGACGACGCATGACCACACACGTCCCTCAGGGAGCGGGCGGCCTGCGCTCCGAGGACAAGGCTCCGGAGCGGCCCTTCGACCAGACCGACCAGTCCAGCCCGGACGCGAAGTTCCCCGGCGCCCTGGTCTGGGCCGACGAACGGGTCGGCGCGGCCAAGGGCCTGCGCTTCGCGCTCAAGAAGGTCTTTCCGGACCACTGGAGCTTCCTGCTGGGCGAGATCGCGATGTACTCCATGATCATCGCGCTGGTCACCGGCACCTTCCTCACCCTGTGGTTCGTCCCGAGCATGGGCCACGTCACCTACGACGGCTCCTACGTGCCGCTCAAGGGTGTCGGCATGTCCGAGGCGTATGCCTCGACCCTCGACATCAGCTTCGAGGTCAAGGGCGGTCTGCTCATCCGGCAGCTGCACCACTGGTCGGCGCTGTTCTTCATCGTCGGGATCGCGCTGCACGCGGCCCGGGTCTTCTTCACCGGCGCCTTCCGCAAGCCGCGGGAGATCAACTGGCTCATCGGCGTGGTCCTGTCGCTGCTGGCCATCATCGAGGGCTTCGCCGGCTACTCCCTCCCCGACGACCTGCTGTCGGGCACCGGCATCCGGGCCATGAACGGCTTCATGATGTCGGCCCCGGTCATCGGCACCTGGATGACCTTCTTCGTCTTCGGCGGAGAGTTCCCGGGCGAGTCGATCATCCCGCGCCTCTACATCGCGCACGTGCTGCTGCTGCCGGCCATCATCGTCGGCCTCTTCGTCGCGCACCTGGCCCTGGTCGTCATCCACAAGCACACCCAGTACCCCGGCCCCGGCCGAACCAACGACAACGTGGTGGGCTTCCCCATCATGCCGGTCTACGCGGCCAAGGCGGGCGGCTTCTTCTTCGTCGTCTTCGGCATCACCGCGCTCGTGTCGGCCCTGGTGCAGATCAACGGTGTGTGGGTCTACGGACCCTACGACCCGACCCAGGTGACCGCGGGCAGCCAGCCCGACTTCTACATGTGGTTCTCCGACGGCGCGCTGCGGCTGCTCCCGGGCTGGCTGGAGTTCACGCTCTTCGGCACCGTCTGGAGCTTCAACATCTTCCTCGGGTCGTTGGTCCTGCTGCCCCTGGTGTGGGTCGTGCTCGCGGTCTACCCCTTCCTCGAGGCGTGGGTCACCGGCGACAAGCGGGAGCACCACATCCTGCAGCGGCCGCGCAACGCCCCGACCCGCACCGCCATCGGGGCCGCGGCCATCTCGATGTACCTCGTGCTGGCGCTGGCGTGCGTCAACGACATCCTGGCCATCAAGCTCGGGCTGTCGATCAACGACCTCACGATCCTGTTCCGGACGTTGTTCTTCGTGCTCCCGGTGCTGGTCTTCGTCGTCGTCAAGCGGTTGTGCCTGTCGCTGCAGCGCCACGACCGCGAGCGGGTGCTGCACGGCAACGAGACCGGGCGCATCGTCCGCACCCCCGAGGGCCGCTTCTTCGAGGCGCACGAGCCGCTGGACGAGTACGAGCGCTGGGGCCTCGTGGACTACGACACCCCGACCCCCCTCGGGCTCACCCAGGGCCCGGAGGTGGACGAGCGTGGCGTGGCCCGCCGCCGCAGCCCGCTGGCCGGGGCCCGCGACGCGCTGTCGTCCTTCTTCTACAAGGACACCGTCTCGGCGGTCACGCCGGCCGAGCTGGCCGCGGCGCACCACCACGGCGAGCACGACGCGCTGGAGGAGTCCGCCACGCCGCAGCTGGGTGTGCCGGTCAACGACAGCGTCGGCGACGACGACTTCACCGACGCGCACGGCTCGGCCGTGCACACGCCCCGCCATCACTGAGGTCCCGCCCGACGGTCAGCGCCCCGCCCCCGAGCCGGAGGACGGGGCGCTGACCATGTCGGCGCAGGAGTTCGAGGAGGCGGTCGGTGACTCGCTCGACCTCGTGCCGGTCGCCCTCATGGACCGGCTCGACAACGTCGTCTTCCTCGTCGAGGACGAACCCCCGCCGGAGGACCCCGACCTGCTCGGTGTCTACGACGGCATACCCCTGACCGAGCGAGACCACGGGGTGCAGCTGCCGGACCGGATCGTCATCTACCGCGGGCCGCTGCTGCGGATGTGCGAGGACCGGGAGGACCTGCTCGACGAGATCGCGGTGACGGTCGTGCACGAGATCGCCCACCACTTCGGGATCGACGACGCCCGGCTGCACGACCTCGGGTGGGGCTGAGACGGGACGCTAGAGTGGTGGCGTGATTTCCGCCATCGTCGTCATCAGGGCCGAGGTCGGCCGCATCCCCGAGGTCGCCCAGGAGATCGCCGAGATCGAGGGCATCCGGGAGGTCTACTCGGTCACCGGTGACGTCGACCTCATCGCCATCGCCCGGGTGAACCGGCACGAGGACTTCGCCGACGTCATCGCCGACCGCCTCAACAAGGTGCAGGGTGTCCTGGAGACGACGACGCACATCTCCTTCCGCACCTACTCCTCCTCCGACCTCGAGGCCGGCTTCTCCCTCGGGCTCGACCACTGACCTGACGCGCCCCGACGCGGCTCAGGCCGGCAACGTGCCGGTGGGCCGGTCCAGGGGCCGCACCCCGGTGCGGGCGACGCAGCCGTCTGCGGGATCGTGCTCGGACCAGGTGCCGGCCTGCGGCTCCAGCTGCGCCCTGCTGGCCCCGGCGCCCCCGACCGGGCAGGTCCACTCCCCGTCGAGGTCCACCAGGCGGACCCCCGGCGACTCCAGCCAGCGCAGCACGAGCTCGGTCTCCTCCGGCAGGACCGCCGGGTGGGCCCGGCCGTCCCGGTGGCCGGCGTCCTCGAGCACGACCTCCGCCGTCTCCCGCAACGCCGCGACGTAGGGCATCGGGTCGGCACCGCGGGGGCTGACGCACGCGCCGGCCAGCCGACCGTGGCGCACGCACACGAGCTCCCACCCGCCGTCCTCGCCGGGGCGGGCCGCGATGAGCTGCGGGGCGGCGGTGAGCGGCCGGAGCCGCTGGCTGCGCGCGGTCGCGCGGACCAGCGCCATCATGCGGTCGCGCAGCGTGCGCGCCTCCTCGAAGCGTTCCTGGGACGCCAGCTCCTCCAGCCGCCGGCGCAGCGCGTCCACCGCGTGGCTCGTGCTGCCGGTGAGCGCCTGCCCCGCCCGCCGCGTGACCTCGGCGTAGTCCTCACGGGTCTGGGCACCGACGCACGGGCCGCCGCACCGCCCGATCTCGAGCAGCACGCACGCCGCGTCCCCCGGGCTCCTCGCCGAGAGCCGACGGGTGCACTGACGCAGCGGGACCACCTCGTGCAGAGCCGTGATCGCCGCCTCGGCACCGCGCCGGGAGCCGAACGGCCCGGCATACTGCGCGCCGTCGCGGTCGGTGACCGATCGCACGACGGACAGTCGGGGGAAGGCCTCGTCGGTCAGGCGGACCCAGACCGCCTTCTCCGGACGCCGTGAACGGCGGTTGTAGCGCGGCCGGTGCTCGGCGATCAGCCGCAGCTCGCGCACCGAGGCCTCCAGGGCGGTGGCGCAGACGATGGGGGTGAGCGACTCGGCCAGACCCACCATCTCCGACATCCGCCGCCGCGTCTCCGAGGCGGTGAAGTAGGTCAGCGTGCGACGGCGCAGGTCGGTGGCGGTGCCGACGTAGAGCGGGGTGCCGGAGGCGTCGCGGAAGACGTAGACCCCGGGGGCCGACGGCATCGCCTCGGCGAGGAACCGCTTGCGCCGCTGCGCCGTGCTGACCCGGGAGCTGTAGGACTGCAGCTCCTCCAGCGTGTGCACCCCGAGGTTGCCGACCCGCTCGACGAGGCCGTGCAGGACGTCCACGGTCGCGCGGGCGTCGTGCAGCGCCCGGTGGTCGGGGGTCGTGGTCGCCCCGAAGAGCTGCGCCAGGCTCCCGAGCTTGTGGTTGGGTGCCTCGTCCTTGTGCACCAGCTGCCGCGCCAACCGCACGGTGTCCAGCACGGGGAACCCGGGCCACGGATGACCGGTCTCCTGCGCCGCGGCCTTGAGGAAGGAGACGTCGAAGCCGGCGTTGTGCGCCACGAGCACGCTGCCGCGGGCGAACTCCAGGAACTGCGGGAGCACGGTCGCGATCCGTGGCGCCTCGATCACCATCGCGTTGGTGATGCCGGTCAGGACGGTGATGAAGGCCGGGATCGGGGTCGCCGGTCGGACCAGGGTCTGGAACTCGGCGAGCACCTCGCCCCCGCGCACCTTGACCGCGCCCACCTCGGTGATCTGGGACCCGGAGGGCGAGCCGCCGGTGGTCTCCAGGTCGACCACCACGAAGGTGACGTCGGACAGCGCGGTGCCCAGGTCCTCGAAGGTCTCCTGGGTGAACCCGGGGTGCACCATCTGCATGCCCCCGACGCTAGGTGCCGCCACCGACAGACCGGGGCAGGCGGCTCGGCAGGGCGGCAGACCCACCGGTCGGCCCGAGGGGCGGGAGGGGTATGTCGGTGGCCGCCCCTAGCGTCGTCGGCGAAGGAGGTGGACCGATGAACCCGACCACACCACCCCACCCGGAGCGCGTCCACGGCGCTCATCGACTGCGAGACCTGCCCGGTGCGCGGGCGTCACTGCGGTGACTGCTTCGTGCCGGTCCTGGGGCGGATCTGGCTGCAGACCCCCGAGGTCGTGCCCGAGCAGGCACCCGCGCCGCGTCGGTCGTCGCCGCCCTCGCCCGACGTCTCTCCCGGGACGGAGGTGTGGGAGGGCCGTGCCGGTCTCGACAGCGACGAGCTGGCTGCGGTCGGTGCCTTCGTGCGTGCCGGCCTGGTGACGCCGCAGGAGGCGGACGCCGCGCGGGCGGTCGTGGACCGGCCCCGTCGTGCCACCGGGTGAGTCTCAGCGCCGGGAGTAGATCGCCTCGATCTGCTCCGCGAGCGCCTCGGCCACCCGGGCGCGCCGCACCTTCAGCGAGGGCGTGAGCAGGCCGGAGGCGATCGTCAGGTCCTCGGGCAGCACGGTGAAGGCGCGGATCGACTCGGCACGGCTCACGGTGGCGTTGGCCGCGTCGACCGCCTGCTGGATCTCCTCCTGCACGCGGGGGTGAGCAGCCACCTGCGCGGCGTCCAGCCCGGCGAGCCCGTGGGTGTCCAGCCACTCGGGCAGCACCTGCTCGTCCAGGGTGACCAGCGCCGCGACGAACGGTCGGCCCTCGCCGACGACGACGCACTGGGAGACCAGCGGCGCAGCCCGCACCCGGTCCTCCAGCGGGCCGGGGGAGACGTTCTTGCCGCCGGCGGTGACGATGAGGTCCTTGAGCCGCCCGGTGATGCGCAGGAAGCCGTCCTCGTCGAGCTCGCCGAGGTCGCCGGTCCGCAGCCACCCGTCCTCCAGGGCGGCCCGCGTCGCCTCGGCGTCCCCGTGGTAGCCGCGGAAGACCCCGACCCCGCGCACCAGGATCTCCCCGGTGTCGTCGACCCGGACCGCGGTGCCGGGCACCGGCCGCCCGACCGTGCCGATGCGGATCATGTCCGGCGTGTTGACCGTGGCCGGAGCTGTGGTCTCGGTCAGCCCGTAGCCCTCGAGCACGACCAGGCCCATCCCGCGGTAGAAGTGCCCGAGACGCTCCCCGAGCGCCGCCCCGCCGGAGATGGCGTAGCGCACCTCACCGCCGAGCGCGGCGCGCAGCCGCCGCAGCACGAGACGGTCCGCGAGCGCGTGCCGCGCCCGCAGCGTCACCCCGACCGTGCCGGAGTCCAGGCCGCGGCTGTAGGTCTCGGCGACCCCGGCCGCCCACCGGAAGAGCCGCAGCCGGGCCGCACCGCCGCGGGCGGCGCTCTGCTCGGCGGAGGTGTGGATCTTCTCGAAGACGCGCGGGACGGACAGCAGGAAGGTCGGGCGGAAGCCCGCGAGGTCGTCGAGCACCGTGCTCGGGTCCGGCGTGTGCCCCATCCGGACCCCGGAGTGCAGGCAGACCACCTGGATGAAGCGGGCGAAGACGTGCGCCAGGGGGAGGAAGATCAGGTTGGCCGCACCGGGTGCGTCGACGATCTCGGCCAGCCGTTCGGTGGCGTTCTCGACCAGCGACATGAGGTTGTCGTGCGTGATCTCGCAGCCCTTGGGGCGCCCGTGGTGCCCGAGGTGTAGATGATCGTGGCCAGGTCGCCGCGGTCCAGGGCCGTGCGCCGCTGCTCCAGGGCCTCGTCGGCGACCTCCGCACCGGCCGCGGCGAGCTCCGCCAACGACCCGGTCTCGATCTGCCAGACGTCCCGGAGCCCGTCGAGGCCGTCGCGGGCGTGGGAGACCGTCGCCATCATGGCGGCGTCCTCGACGACGACGGCCACCGCGCCGGAATCCTGGCAGATCCAGCGCACCTGCTCGGTAGAGCTGGTCTCGTAGATCGGGACCGGCACGGCGCCGACCGTCCACAGCGCCAGGTCCGTCAGGGTCCACTCCAGCCGGGTGCGGCTCATCAGCCCGACACGGTCACCGACGTCGATGCCGGCGGCCACGAAACCCTTGGCGAGCGCGTCCACCCGCCGCTGCAGCTCGCTCGCGGTGAGGTCCTGCCAGGCGCCGTCGTGCCGTACCGAGACCATCACCCGGTCCGGCTGGGTGCGGGCCCAGCGCCGCGGGTAGTCGGCGACGGTGCCCGGTCGGGCGTCGGGGACGAGTGAGGGCACGGTCACCTCGGGCACGCGGGTCTCCAGTTCGGGCGTGGGCAGGTCGTGGCGCGATCAGCCTGGTCACCCTACCCGTGCCCGCTAGGGTGACCGGGTGAGCATCTGCGTGGGCGTGGACATCGGTGGGACCAAGATCGCGGCCAGCGCGGTGGCCGAGGGAGCGATCCTGGAGCAGGCGCTGCGGGAGACCCCGGCCCAGGCGCCCGACGACATCGTCGCGGCCGTCGGTGACGTGGTCCGAGAGCTGCAGGAGCGGCTGGGGGCCGACGCCCCGGTGGAGGCGGTGGGCGTGGCCTGCGCCGGGTTCATCGACCGCGGCGGCGACGTCGTGGTCTTCGCCCCCAACCTCGCCTGGCGCGACGAGCCGCTCCGCTCCCGCCTCGAGGAGGCGACCGGCCTCCCGGTGGTGCTCGAGAACGACGCCAACGCGGCCGCCTGGGGCGAGTTCCGTTTCGGGGCGGCCCGCGACGTCGAGGAGATGGTGCTCATCACCCTCGGCACCGGGGTCGGTGGCGGCATCGTCGTCGACGGCGAGCTGGTGCGCGGCAGCCACGGGATGGGGGCCGAGGTCGGGCACATGCGGATGGTCCCCGACGGGCACCGCTGCGGCTGCGGCAACAAGGGGTGCTGGGAGGTGTATGCCTCCGGCAGCGCCCTGGTGCGCGAGGCCCGCGAGCTGGTGGCCGGGGGCAGCCCGCACGCCGGCGCCCTCGCCGACGCCTGCGCGGGCGACCCCCAGGCCATCAACGGCGTCATGGTCACCACCGCCGCGCAGCAGGGTGACCCCGCGGCCCGGGAGCTGCTCGAGGACGTCGGACGGTGGGCCGGCGAGGGGCTGGCCAGCCTCGCCGCGATCCTGGACCCCGGGCTCCTGGTCATCGGCGGTGGCGTCTCCGCCGCCGGCGACCTCGTGCTCACCCCGGCCCGGGCGGCCTTCGCCCGCAACCTCACCGGGCGGGGACACCGCGACGTCACCCCCGTGGTGCTCGCCGAGCTCGGCAACGACGCCGGGATGATCGGCGCCGCGGACCTGGCCTCGCGACGCGTGTGAGCGAGCCCTCCGGCAGCGACCACCCGGCCCTGGCGGTCGGGATCGACGTCGGTGGGACCCGCATCAAGGGCGGGCTGGTCGACGACGACGGTGCTCTCCTCGACGTGCGGGTGCGGTCCACACCGGGACGGTCCGCACCTGCCGCCGAGGTCGAGGACGTCATCACCGCTCTGGTCGGCGACCTGACCGGGCTCGCGGCGGCGCGTCGTTGGGACGTGGCGGCGGTCGGGGTCGGCGCCGCAGGCTTCGTGGACGCCCGGCGCGGGACGGTCGTCTTCGCACCGCACCTGTCCTGGCGGGACGAGCCGCTGCAGGAGCGCCTCGGGCGGCGGCTCGACCGGCCGGTGCTGGTCGACAACGACGCCCACGCCGCGGCCTGGGCCGAGCACCGGTTCGGGGCGGGCCGGGGCGAGAGCCACCTCGTCATGCTCACCCTCGGCACCGGCATCGGTGGTGCGATCCTCACCGACGGCCGGCTGCAGCGGGGCAGGCACGGCCTGGCCGGCGAGTTCGGGCACCAGCAGCTCGTCCCGGACGGGCGTCGCTGCGAGTGCGGCAACCGGGGCTGCTGGGAGCAGTACGCCTCGGCCGGCGTGCTGGCCCGGACCGCGCGCGAGGTCGTCCAGGCCGGTGGCGAGCACGCGACCGCGCTGGCCCGGGCCTGCGGGGGCGACCCCGGGCTGCTGCGTGGCGAGCACGTGACGCAGGCGGCGCAGGAGGGCGACCCGGCGGCGCGGGAGATCCTCGCCGACGTCGGCCGGTGGCTCGGGACCGGTCTGGCCGGGGTGGTCGCGGCCCTCGACCCGGGGACCGTCGTGATCGGGGGCGGGGCCGGGCTCGCCGGCGAGCTGCTGCTCGGCCCGGCCAGAGAGAGCCTGGCCCGCCGTCTGGTGGGCCGCGGGCACCGCCCGCTGCCGGTGGTGGTGGCCGCCTCGCTGGGCGCCTCGGCGGGGTTGGTCGGCGCTGCGGACCTCGCCCGCGCCGAGGTCTCCCGCCGCGGCGGCGACGGTCGCGGGTGAGGCGGCGCCCGGCATACCCGCATCGCGGACCGGCGCGAGGCCTGGGGGAGGATGGACCCATGACCTCGCTGCGCGTCGCCTCCTACAACATCCGAGGACTCAAGGACGACGCCGCGGCCGCCGCGCAGGTGGTCCGCGCCCTGGCCCCGGACGTGCTCCTGCTGCAGGAGGTCCCGCGGTACCCGGCGTCGGAGTACGCCATCAGCGCCTTCGCCCGCTCTTGCGACCTGCTGTGGTCGGGGCGGACGAGGCTGGTGAGCGGCACCGGCCTCATGACCGCGCTCCGGGTGACCGCCGAGGACTCGCAGGACCGCCGGCTCGCCGTCGGGCTGCGGGAGAACCCGCGCAGCTACACCGTCACCCGGGTGCGGCTGCCCGACGGTCCCCGAGCCAGCGTGGTCTCGATCCACCTCTCGCTGCGGCCCGACCAGCGCGCGCAGCACGCACGCACGGTGCTGACCGAGCTGGCGGCCGACCCGCGCTTCCCCGACGACGAGCCGCTGGTCGTGGGGGGCGATCTCAACGAGGAGCGCGACGGGGCCGCGTGGGGAGCCATCGGCGAGGCGCTGGTCGAGGTGTCCGCGGACCGACCGACCTTCCCCGCCCACCAGCCGCACCGTCTCATCGACGCGATCTTCGCCCGCGGCCACGCGTCCGCGACCCCCGGGGACCCGGCGCTGCTCGACGGGATGCCCGTCACGAGGGCGAGCGACCACCTGCCGGTCTGGGTCGACCTCGAGCTCTGATCAGACCCGGGCCCCGTCGTCCCCGTCGAAGGGTTGCCGGCGTCGGGGCTGACGCAGGACGAGGAGCACGAAGCCCGCGACGGCGAGCAGCATGCCGAGCGCGGCGAACCACCGGTCCAGCAGCGGCACGATCGCCGAGAAGACCACGAGCAACGGACCGACGACCAGACCGACCACGATGCCCCAGAAGTGGAGATCGCCGGCGGGAAGCGGCGGCGGCGGGGGAGGGACGAAGTGGTCCTCCTCCTCCGGCGGCTCGTAGGAGCGGTGGTCGGTCGCCATCCCCTCCGGTGTCCGGGTCCCGTGGTGGGAGGCCGGTGGCTCGGCGGGCCACGGCGGGTTCACCGTATGTCCCTGCGCCCCGGCACCGTCCTCGCGCAGCCCGGCGACGATGTCCCGGAACGCGCGGTCGACGTCGGGGTCGCCGGGGCCGTTCTCGGGGCTGGACGAGTTCACCCCGTCAGTCTCGCACGGCCCTGTGGCGCCAGCATGGTCGATCCGGGTGGTCAGGGGTAGAGTCGGCGCGCACCCCAGGCCGACCCACGGCGACGACGCCACCACCAGGAGGACCACGTTGATCTACTGGATCCTCAAGCACTTCGTCGTCGGGCCGCCGATCAGGGCGATCTTCCGTCCTTGGATCGAGGGTCGCCGGCACGTCCCGGAGCAGGGCGCGGCCATCCTGGCCAGCAACCACCTGTCCTTCTCCGACTCGATCTTCCTCCCGCTGATGGTCCACCGGCGCATCACCTTCCCCGCCAAGATGGAGTACTTCACCGGCACCGGGGTCAAGGGGTGGCTGACCAAGCTGTTCTTCACGTCCACCGGGCAGATCCCCATCGACCGCTCCGGCGGGTCGGCGTCCATGGCCGCCCTCGAGCAGGGCCTCGAGGTGCTGCGGCGCGGCGAGCTCTTCGGCATCTACCCCGAGGGCACCCGCAGCCCGGACGGCAAGCTCTACCGCGGCAAGACCGGGATGGCGCGGATGGCGCTGGAGGCCGACGTGCCGATCATCCCCTGCGCCATGATCGACACCGACAAGGCGCAGCCCACGGGGCAGCGCATCCCCAACGTCGTGCGGGTCGGGGTGCGCATCGGCCGGCCCATGCACTTCCCGGAGCACGCCGGCCGCAGCGAGGACCACGCCGTTCTGCGGCAGATCACCGACGAGGTGATGGCCGAGCTGCAGCGGCTCTCCGGCCAGGAGTACGTCGACGAGTACGCCGCCACCGTCAAGGAGCGGCTGACCGCGCGCGCCCGCGCCGGGGTCGAGCAGGCCCGGGTCGGCATCGAGCACGCCGCGGAGCGGGCCCGCGAGGGACTGGAGCACGCCGGCGAGCGCGCCAAGGAAGGCCTGGGGCAGGCCAAGGACGACCTCGCCGACGCCACCGGGCGGGCCCGGGAGAACCTCGCCGAGCGGCGGGCACGCCGGCATCCCGACACCGAGCTGGCGCCGCCGCAGGACTGACGCCGCGTCAGACGACCCCAAGCCGTCTCCTACGATGGTGCGGTGAGCATCGACCTCAGCGGACTGGCCACCTCGGGCGGCCATGACATCGACTGGCCCGACCTGCCGGCCCGGCAGCAGCCGACCTGGGACGACACGGCGGCCCTGGCCCAGACCCTGTCGGTGCTCTCCACCTATCCGCCGCTCGTCTTCGCCGGTGAGTGCGACCAGCTGCGCCAGCGGATGGCTGCGGTCGCGGCCGGGGACGCCTTCACGCTCCAGGGCGGCGACTGCGCCGAGACGCTCGCGGACGTCACCGGTCCCAACATCCGGGACCGGATCAAGACGATCCTGCAGATGGCGGTGGTGCTCACCTACGGCGCCGGGCTGCCGATCGTCAAGGTCGGGCGGATGGCGGGCCAGTTCGCCAAGCCGCGCAGCGCCGACACCGAGACCCGCGACGGCGTCACCCTGCCCGCCTACCGCGGCGACATGGTCAACGGCTTCGAGTTCACGCCGGAGGCCCGCCGACCCGACCCCGAGCGGCTGCTGCGCTGCTACCACGCGAGCTCGGCCACCCTCAACCTCGTGCGCGGCTTCACCAGCGGCGGCTTCGCCGACCTGCGCAGCGTGCACGCCTGGAACAAGGGCTTCCTGACCGGGCCGGCGCAGGCGCGCTACGAGCAGATGGCGGGGCACATCGACCGGGCGGTGCGCTTCCTGGAGGCCTCGGGCGTCGCCGACGCCGAGGAGATGCGACGCGTCGAGTTCTACTCCGCGCACGAGGCGCTGGTGCTGGACTACGAGCGCCCCATGGTCCGGCGCGACCACCGCACCGGGCTGCTCTACGACACCTCCAGCCACCTGGTCTGGGTGGGGGAGCGGACCCGCGACCTGGACGGCGCGCACATCGACTTCGTCTCCCGGATCCAGAACCCCGTCGCGGTGAAGCTCGGCCCGACCGCCGACCGGGAGACCGTCCTCGCACTCATGGACCGGATCGACCCCGACCGCACCCCGGGACGGCTCACCTTCATCACCCGGATGGGTGCCGGGCAGATTCGGGACGTCCTGCCCTCCCTGCTGGGCTCGCTCGGCGAGGACGCGCGCCGGGTCGCGTGGGTGTGCGACCCCATGCACGGCAACACCTTCACCTCGCCCAGCGGCTTCAAGACCCGCCGCTTCGAGGACGTCGTGGACGAGGTGCGCGGCTTCTTCGAGGCGCACGCGGAGGCCGGGACGCACCCCGGCGGCATCCACGTGGAGCTGACCGGCAACGACGTCACCGAGTGCGTCGGCGGCACCACCCCGGTCGACCTGGACGACCTGGGCCTGCGCTACGAGACGCTGTGCGACCCGCGGCTCAACCACCAGCAGAGCCTGGAGCTGGCCTTCGTCGTGGCCGAGATGCTGGAGCGGGGCGGGCGCTGAGGTGGGCGACCGAGAGGGGATGGTCGCCGACCTGCGCTCGGACACCCTGACCCGACCGACGCCCGGTATGCGGGCCGCCGTGCTCGAGGCCGAGGTGGGCGACGACGTCTACGGCGAGGACCCCACCGTCGTCGAGCTCGAGGAGCAGGTCGCGCGGCTGCTCGGCCACGAGGCCGCGCTGTTCATGCCCACCGGCTCCATGGCCAACCAGGTCGGGCTGCGGCTGCACGCGGGACCGGGGCAGGAGGTCATCAGCGACCACCTCGCGCACGTGCTGCGCGCCGAGCTGGGCGCGGCGGCGGCATACTCCGGCATCACGACGCGCAGCTGGGTGGCCGAGCGTGGGCTCCTGGACGTCGAGACGGCACTGCGCGTGATGGTGCCCGACGGCGGCGCCTACCAGGTCAGCACGGCTTGCGTCGTGGTCGAGAACACCCACAACTTCGGGGGCGGCACGGTCCAGCCGCTGCCCGAGCTGCAGCGACTGCGGCAGCGGACGCAGGAGGCCGGGGTCGGCGTCCACCTGGACGGCGCCCGGCTGTGGAACGCGCACGTCGCCACCGGGGTGGCGCTCGCCGACTACGGCGCCTGCGCCGACACCGTCTCGGTCTGCCTCTCCAAGGGTCTCGGTGCCCCGGTCGGGTCGGTGCTGGCCGCCTCGGCGGAGCAGATCGGGCAGGCCCGGATCCTGCGCAAGCGGATGGGCGGCGGGATGCGCCAGGTCGGGATGCTCGCCGCCGCCGGACGGTATGCCCTCGAGCACCAGCTGGACCGCCTCGCCGAGGACCACCGGCGCGCGGCTGAGGTCGCCGCCGCGGTCGGTGAGCAGCTTCCCGAGGTGGTCGACCCCGCCACGGTGGAGACCAACATCCTCGTGCTCGACGTCGGCGCGGCCGGCTGGTCGGCCGCCGACTTCGTGACGCGGGTCGGCGACCGCGGGGTGCACGGCTACCCGACCGACGCCCGGCACGCCCGATTCGTGTGGCACCTCGACGTCGACGACGCCATGACCGGGCATACCGCCGACGTCCTGGTCGCGGTGCTCGGGGAGCGGCGGACCGGCGCGGGGTCGTGACGACGCCGGGGGGTCGGTCCGGTCGCGACCCGGGCCGCGGGCTGCCGCCCGGACAGCGCGCGACCCGGACGTGGCGCGCGTCCCACTACGGTCGGGTGCCGACCCTCGAGGCCGAGGGGTGGTCGCTGCGCGTGGGTGGGGAGACGCTGGACGGCGGGGTACGGGTGCTGACCTGGGACGACCTGGCGGACCTGCCCGACGTCGAGGTCGAGGCCGACCTGCACTGCGTGGACCGGCACAGCGTGACCGGGCTGCGGTGGGGCGGCGTCCGGATGCGCGACGTCCTGGCCCTGGCCGCGCCGGCACCAGGGTCGGAGCACGTGCTCCTCGCCGCGGTGCGCGGCTACGCCGCCGCGGTGCACCTGGAGGAGCTGCGCCACCCCGACGCGCTGCTGGCGCACAGCGTCGACGGCGAGCCGCTCAGCCCGGAGCACGGGTGGCCGGCCCGGGTCGTGCTGCCGCACCTCTACGGCTTCAAGGGGCCCAAGTGGGTGGTCGAGGCGACCTACCACCGTGAGCCGCAGCAGGGATGGTGGGAGTCGCACGGCTACCACCCGCGTGGCCGGGTGGCCCGGGAGGAACGCTTCGCGCACCAGGACTGAACGGGGGCTGGGATGTGGCTGACGACCCCGGGCGGCGCCGACCGAGCGGACTACACCACGACGAGCACGATCTCGGTGCCGGTCGGCACCTCCTCGCCGGGCTCGACCGACTGCTCCCGGACGGTGCCGAAGAACCCTCCGCGCACGTCCTCCCGTCGCACGACCAGGCCGAGCTCGGCGAGCTCCTCCTCGGCGGCGGAGAACTGACGCCCGACGACCTGCGGGACGGTGACCAGCTCGGGCCCCTGGGAGAGGGTGATCGTCACCGTGCTCCCGCGCTCCACCTGCCCGGCCGAGGGTGACTGGCTGACCACGGATCCCTCCGGGACCTCGTCGTCGAAGGCCTGCTCCGGTGACACGGTCACGCTGAGGCCCGCCTCGCGCAGGGCGGACACCGCCTCCTCCTCGGTCCGGCCGGTCACCTCGGGCACCTCGACCGGCGCCGGACCGTCGCTGATCACCACGTCCACGGCAGCACCGGGGGGCAGGGGGTCGCCGGCCGCGGGCGAGGTGCGCAGGACCCGACCCTCCGGCTCGGACTCGTGGTGCTCCCGGCTCTGCTCGCCGAGATCCAGGTTCGCGGCGACGAGCGCCTCCGTGGCGGACTCCAGGGTGAGGCCGGCCAGCGGTGGCACGTCGTAGCGCTCCGGGCCCTGCGAGACCACGAGCGGCACGTCCGTGCCGTGCCGCACCTGGGTGCCGGGCTCCTGCTCGGCGGAGATCACCGTCCCGGACGGCACGTCCTCGGAGTAGGCGTAGCTGATGACCGGGTCCAGCTGCTCGGCGTCGAGCAGCGAGCGTGCCTCGTCCTCCGGGAGGTCGACCACCTGCGGCATGGCCGAGTGGACGCCGGGGCCCTCCAGCAGCCACCAGGCGGCATACCCGCCGCCGCCGAGGAGCAGCACGAACAGCAGCGCCAGGACGACCCCGCCCCGACGCCGGGGTCGCGCGCGCTCCTCGCGCGGCGTCCTGGCATCCGCCCGCCTCGGCGTCGGCGTGCGGTTGCCGGTCGTGCGGGCGTAGTGCCCCTCGCCCCGGGCGGCGGCCAACGGCAGCTTCGTGGTCGAGCCGGCGCCACCACCGACCACCTGGGTCAGGTCCCCGGCGCCCGACCCGGCGGCCGGTGCCTGCGGCGCTGCGGGGACCCGGTCCAGCTCGGTGTCGGAGAGCTCGCGGACGACGGCCCGCAGCTGCACCAGGAGCGCCGACGCGTCCTGGGGGCGGTCCGCCGGGTCGGTGGCGGCGACCCGCAGGATCAGCTCCTCCACCGGCTCGGGCAGGCCGGGCACGACGTCGCCGGCCCGCGGCACCGCGCCGTGCACGTGCTCGTAGGCGACCCGCAGCGGATCGCCGCCGGGGAAGGCCTTGCGCCCGGTGACCAGCTCGAAGAGCAGCAGGCCGACGGCATACACGTCGGCCCGGGCGTCGACGGCCCCGTGCTCCACCTGCTCCGGCGCGAGATAGGCGGCGGTGCCCCACAGCATCTCGGTGGTCGCCCGCTGGCCGGCCGCCGAGACCGCCCGGGCGAGACCGAAGTCCGCGACCTTGACCCCGCTCTCGCGGCCACCGGCCAGCAGGACGTTCTCGGGCTTGATGTCGCGGTGGACGAGCCCGTGCCGGTGGGCCTCCGCGAGCGCCTCGGCCACCGGGAGCAGGAGCGCCATGGCCCGTCGCGTCGACAGCGGTGCGTGGTCGCTGACGACGTCGCGCAGCGTCGGCCCCTCGACGAGCTCCATGGCGAGGAAGACGAGGTCCCCGTCCTCACCCTGGTCGTAGACCCCGACCACGTGCGGGTGGGAGAGCCGGGCGGCGGCGCGTGCCTCGGCGACGAACCGCCGGACGAAGGAGTCGTCATCGGCCAGGTCCGGGCGCATCACCTTGAGCGCCACCGGCCGGTCCAGCCGCAGGTCCCGGGCCCGGTAGACCGTCGCCATCCCCCCGCGGGCGAGCTCGGCCTCCACCTGGTAACGACCGTCGATGACGCGGTCGTGGAGGGTGGGGGTCGGGGCACTCACGTGCCGAGTCTACGGAGCGGGGCGGCCGGACCGTGGGACGTGACCGGCCCGGGTATGCCGCCTCGAGGGCGCTCAGAGGGTCGTCTGGACGTACGTGATGTTGCGGACGTACTGCCGGGTGTCGGCGAACAGACCGTGCTGGCGCACGCTCGCCAGGCCCTGGTAGTAGCCGCCGATCGCCTCGTCGGTGGTGTCGGCGGACCGCAGGAGGGTGCGCATGATGACGACACCGGCGGTCACGTTGTCCTCCGGGTCGAGCAGGTTGAGCTCGCGCCCCACCAGGCCGGAGGCCCACTGCCCGGAGCTGGGGATCACCTGCATCGCACCGATCGCGTTGGCCGGCGAGACGGCCCGGTGGTTCCAGCCCGACTCCTGGTAGGACAGGGCCAGCATGAGGGTCGGGTCGACCCCGTGGCGCTCGCTCGTCCGCACGATGAGGTCGCGCACGGCCGCGCGGCTCGGGACCTCCGTCCCCGCCAGGTAGTCGCGGTTGGCGGCGGCCGACCGGGCGATCCCGTCGCCGTAGCGGTAGTGCAGGAAGGTGTCCGGCACCGCCTCGCCGGCGCGGTGGTCACCGATGGTCGTCTCGTCGTAGGGCCGGTCGAGGGGCTCGGGGCGGCTGCGGTCCGCCTCCGGTGCCGCGCCGCCCAGCCTGAGCTCCTGACCGGGGTAGATGAGGCGGGTGTCCTGCAGGTCGTTGGCGCGGGCGATGTCGGCCACGCTCACCCCGTGCCGGGCGGCGATGTCGGTGAGGGTGTCACCGCCGCGGACCGTGACCGTGCCGCCCGAGGAGGCGCCGCTGGAGGAGGCGCTGCCGCCCTTCTCGCTCCCGGACGAGGGTGCCGGGGCCGACGCGGCGGGTGCGACGTCGGTGTCTCCGCCGACCGGTATGCGCAGCCGGGCGCCGGGCATGATCCAGCGGCCGCCGTCGGGCAGGGAGTTGGCACGGACGAGCGCGCGCGGGCTCACGTCGTAGCGGGCCGCGATGTCGTAGACCGTGTCGCCTGCGGTCACGGTATGGGTGGTCTCCCGCGTCGCCGGGAGGACGGCGAGGGGAGCGGTGGCGTGCACGCCGGTGGGCGCGACGTAGGCGTGGGTGGGCAGGTCTCCGGGCGGCAGTGCGGCGAAGAGAGGGCTCACGTCGTGCTCCTCCGAGAGTGGCGGGTGAGGGGGCAGGGACTGCTGTGGCCGTCGTGGTCGACGGGGACATCGCGACCAGTGGGGCACAAGGGACAGTACTCGGCCGCTGCCGATCACGCCACTGTCCCGGCGTGTCGCTGCATGTGGTTCACTGGCCCTGTGCTAAGTGACACCGATGTAGTTCCAGAGTGGCTGACTGTCCCGGACGTGATGGAGCGCACCGGCGCGACGCTGCAGGCGGTGCGGCGGTGGCTGCAGGAGCGGGACGTGGTGGGGGTGCGTCGCGGCCCGGACCGGGTGGTGATGATCCCCGCCACCTTCTTCGTCGACGACGGTCCGCTGCCGACGTTGCGCGGCACCATCACGGTGCTCGGCGACGGCGGGCACAGCGACGAGGAGATCGTCGCCTGGCTCCACGCCCCGGACGACACGCTGCCGGGCGGCAGCGCGATCGCCTCCCTGCACGCCGGGGCGAAGACCGAGGTGCGACGCCGCGCCCAGGAGGAGGCCTTCTAGGTCCGTCGGGGAGAGCCGGTCAGACGGCGCGGTCGGTGCACACGCCGACGAGGTCGCGCAGCGCCTGCGTCCCCTCGTCGGTGAGGCCGGGGGTCTGGTCGAGGGCCTGCAGCGCCCGGTCGGCGCCGTCGCTGATCAGCTCCTCGGTGCGCCGCAGGGCGGTGGACCGGACGAGCACCTCGCGCAGGGACTGCACCGCCTCCTCGTCGAGGTCCGGGTCGCCGAGGGACGCCTCGACCAGGGCGACCCCGTCGGGATCGGCGTGGGCGAGGGCATACGCGACGAGCACGGTGTGCTTGCCCTCGCGGAGGTCGTCACCGGCGGGCTTGCCGGTCTGCCCGGGGTCGCCGAAGACGCCGAGGACGTCGTCGCGGAGCTGGAAGGCCTCGCCGAGCGCAGCCCCGTAGCGGGCCAGGCCCGCGCGGGTCACCGCGGAGGCGCCGGCGGCGTCCGCGCCGATGAGAAGGGGCTGCTCGACGGAGTAGCGGGCGCTCTTGTGCCGGATGACGGTGCGGCACCGCTCCAGCCGTGCGGCGAGATCGAGGTCGCGCCACCCGCGTGCCCCCTCGAGGATGTCGAGGAACTGGCCGCCCATGAGCTGGGTGCGCATCCGGTCGAACTCGGGCCGGGCGCGCTGCAGGGCGGCGGCCGGCAGCCCGCTCGTCGCGAAGGCCTCGTCGGTCCAGTTGAGACAGAGGTCGCCGGCCAGGATCGCCGCCGCGTGACCGAAGCGCTGCGCGTCCCCGGACCACCCCTGCTGCTGGTGCCACGTGCCGAAGGTGCGGTGCGCCGCGGGCCGGCCACGGCGCAGGTCGCTGTTGTCCATGACGTCGTCGTGCAGGAGCGCTGCCGCCTGGAAGATCTCCATCGCGCTGGCGGCGCGGACCACCCCGGGGCCGTCCGGCTGCCCCAGGGCGCGCCATCCCCAGTAGAGGAACGCCGCCCGGAGCCGTTTCCCGCCGGAGAGGAGGTCGGCGACGGCGTCCACCAGGGGGGTCATCGGGGGGCCGAGCCCGGCGAGCACCTCGCGCTGCCGCACGAGGTGCTCGTCCAGGGCCTGCTGCACGCGGGGGCGGAGGTCCACGCCGTCCAGGACGTGCATCGCGAGTCCTCCTGTGCCTGACCGGGTGGCCGATGGGTGGGCCGGAAGGGCGGTAGGCCCGGCGGGTCGCCCTGCCCCCGAGCCTAGCCGCTGCGCCGGGCGGTCCGGGTCGCCCCCTCCTACGACCCGGACCTGCCGACGGATCCATGGTGCTGCGGGTGCCCGGGTGGGCGCAGAAGTTGTCCACAAGCGCCACGGGGAGGGGTTGAGTCTGTCGGGGGCGAGTCGTACATTTGTCTCCACGTATCGAACACAAGTTCGATCCATGGGTCGTCCCGTGACCGATCGGTCGCCCCGTCGTCCGCGAGGAGGAGCAGCATGAGCAGGAGCTATCAGGAGCTGGTCGAGGTGAGGACCGGCGCCGCGGGCGAGCACGGGATCCGGCTGGAGGGGGCCGTGGCGCCGGACCCCGACGGCGGGTGCCCGCAGGTCCCCACCGTCTTCCTCTGGCGGGGACGGGTGCACCTCGTGCGCGCGGTGCTGAGCCGATGGACCCAGCGGGTGCCGTGGTGGCGTGGCGAGGACGGGCGGGAGGACGCCCGGGCCTCGGCGGACCCGGCGGGTGGGAGCACCGGCGCGACAGAGCTGGAGCGGGTGGTCTGGCGGGTGGAGGCCGGTGCCGGGAAGGCGTCCGGGACGGGGGTCTACGACCTGGTGCAGGGCGGCCGGTGGTGGCTGGAACGGGTCGCCGACTGACGAGGCCGGCCGGAGCCAGGAGCGCGCGACGAGGGCACGAGCACGACGAAGCACGAACGACGCAGCCAGACGACGAAGCCAGACGACGAAGCCAGACGACGAAGGACGACGGAGAGGACGACGAGATGACGGTCATCGAGACGGGGGTCACGGCCGGGGCCGTGCTGGACCTGCTGGAGCGCTCGCGGGGGGTGCTCCTGGAGGCGTGCCACAGCGGCACCGCCGCCGAGCGCTACACCTGTGCCCACCTGGCCGCGCTGCGGGCCGGGGCGGCGTTGCTGGCCGCCCGCACGACACCGGTGCCGCGCAGCCGCCCGCGCAGCGTCTGGGAGGTGCTGCCCTCGGTCGCGCCGGAGCTGACCGAGTGGGCCGCGTTCTTCGCCGCGTCCGGTCGGCGACGGATCGCCCTGGAGCGTGGTGCCGGCAGCGTCACCGCCCGGGACGCCGACGACCTGGTCCGGGCGGGGGAGCGCTTCCTGGAGCTGGTGCGGGCCTCGCTGCACCTGCCGTGCGAGGCGCCGGTGCACGCCGAGCTGGTCCCGCTGGGTCACGGGTGAGCCCGGTGGCCGGAGCCGGTGACGACTTCGTCCATCTCCACGTCGCCTCCAGCGCCTCGATGCGCTACGGCGCGTCCCACCCGGCCGAGCTGGTGGCCCGGGCCGCCGAGCTGGGGCAGTCGGCGTTGGCGCTGACCGACCGTGACGGCCTCTACGGCGCGGTGCGCTTCGTCCGGGCCTGCGGCGAGGCCGGGATCGCGCCGGTGCTGGGGGTGGACCTCGCCCTGGCGGGTTCGCCACCCGGGCCGGGAGGACAGACCCGCCACCCCGGCGTCGACCGCAGCCCGTTCGTCACCGGGCTCCGGGAGCAGGAGCAGCAGGACCTTCGGCGGGTGGCTCCCGGCCGCGGGTGGGGCGAGGGACCGGATGCCCGGCCGGAGCGCCGTGGCCCCCGCAGTCCGGTCAAGGGCGGGGCGCTGGTCGACGACCAGCAACCGAGGGTCGTGCTCCTCGCACGCGGCCAGCGCGGTGGCGCCGAGGCAGGGGCGGGGTGGGCCAGGCTGTGCCGTCTGGTCACCCAGACGCACCTGTCAGGCGAACGCTCCGTGCCCCGGGTCACGCCCGAGCTGATCGCCCGGGCGGTGACCGCCACGGCCGGGGTGGCCCCCGTCGTGCTGCTGCTCGGCCCGGACTCCGACGTGGGCAGGGCGCTGCTGGCGCGCCGCCGGGACCTGGCCAGGCAGCTGCTCACGGGGTGGGCCCGGCTGCTCCCGCCGGGGGCCGTGCGGGTCGAGGTGGTCTGCCACGGCGGTCCCGACGGCACGCCGGGCAGCCTGGCGCACGCCACGGCCACCTGGGCGCTGGCCCGCGAGGCGGGCATTCCCGCGGTGCTCACGGCCGCGGTGCGGCACGCCCGTCCCGACCAGGCCAGGGTGGTGGACGTGCTCGACGCCGCCCGGCGGCGGGTGGCGCTCGACGAGCGCCACCTGGACCGGGTCAGCAGCGCCGGTCACCTGGCGACGACCGCCGCCATGCACGGGCTGGCCCGCCAGCTCGAGCACGCCGCCGGGCCGGGGGCCCGCGCCGAGGAGCTGCTGCGGGAGACGCTGGAGCTGGCCGCGGCCTGCCACCAGGACGCCCGGTCCGACCTCGGCATCGGAGCGGTCCATCTGCCTGAGCCCGAGGTGCTGGGGGTGCAGGGCGTCGGGCAGGCCCACCAGGTCCTCACCGAGCGTTGCACGCAGGCCGTCACCACGCGATATCCCGGTGCGGGGGCCTCGTCCCGGCGCAGGATCCACGAGCGGCTCGAGGACGAGCTGGGTGTCATCGCCGGCCTGGGCTACCCGACCTACTTCCTCACGGTGGCCCAGGTGTGCGACCTGATCCGGGACAACGGCGTGCGGGTGGCCGCCCGCGGGTCGGGGGCCGGGAGCCTGGTCACCTACCTGCTGGGCGTCAGCGGTGTCGACCCGCTGGAGCACGGCCTGCTCATGGAGCGTTTCTGCTCGCCGCTGCGCGCCCAGCTGCCGGACATCGACATCGACGTCGAGTCCGCCCGCCGCACCGAGCTCTACGAACGCATCCTGGAACGCTTCGGCTCCGAGCGGGTGACCTGCGTGTCGATGACCGAGACCTACCGGGTGCGGCACGCCGTGCGGGACGTCGCCGCCACGCTGGGGATGCCGCCGGGCGAGATCGACGTCATCGCCAAGGCCTTCCCGCACATCCGCGCCCGGGACGCGCGCTCAGCGGTCCGGGACCTGCCCGAGCTGCGCCGTCAGGGGCTGGACGCCCCACGGATGCAGCTGCTCATGGAGCTGGTGGAGTCGCTGGACGGTCTGCCCCGACACCTCGCGATGCACCCGTGCGGTGTGGTCCTGTCCGACACCGGGCTGCTCGACCGGACCCCGGTCGAGTCCAGCTGGCTGGGTTTCCCGATGAGCCAGTTCGACAAGGACGACGTCGAGGAGCTCGGCCTGCTCAAGCTCGACGTGCTGGGCATCCGGATGCAGTCGGCGATGACGCACGCCCTGGACGAGGTCGCGCGGGTCGACGGCGTGCAGATCGACCTGGACGACCGGACCCAGGTGCCGCTCGACGACCCGGACACCTTCGCCCTGATCCAGTCCACCCGGACCCTCGGCTGCTTCCAGATCGAGTCGCCCGGGCAGCGGGAGCTGGTCGGCAAGTTCGCCCCGGAGACCTTCGCCGACATCATCATCGACATCTCGCTCTTCCGTCCCGGGCCGGTGAAGTCCGACATGATCCGACCCTTCCTGCACGCGCGGCAGGGGTGGGGCGAGCCGGAGTACCTCCACCCCAGCCTGGTGCCCTACCTGGAGGAGACGTGCGGGGTGGTGGTCTTCCACGAGCAGGTGCTGCAGATCGTCGCCCGGACCACCGGGGTGTCCCTGGCCCAGGCCGACGAGGTGCGCCGGGCCATGGGCAGCCCGGCGGGGCAGGACGAGGTGGAGGTGTGGTGGCGCGCGGCGGCCGCGGCACGGGGCTACCGCCCGGGGGAGGTGGACCGGATCTGGGAGGTGCTGGCGGCCTTCGCCTCCTTCGGCTTCTGCAAGGCCCACGCGGCGGCCTTCGCGCTCCCGACCTACCAGTCGGCCTGGCTCAAGACGCACCACACGGCGGCCTTCCTCGCCGGCGTCCTCACGCACGACCCGGGGATGTATCCCAAGCGCCTCATCCTGGACGAGGCCAGGACGATGGGGGTCCACGTGCTCGGGCTCGACGTCAACGCCTCGGGCGCGGCCTACCGGGTCGAACGCGTGGACCCCTCCTGCTCGGGCGAGGACGACCCGCCTGACCAGGAGGCGGGTGGCCGGGGCGGCTTCGGTCCTCTCGACGCCACCGTGCAGCCGGCCACGGCGCAGGGCACGCTGCGGCGGGCGCCGACCGGGTCGACGCGACGATGCGGCTGATCGAGCGCCGGGCGGGTGGCTACGGCATCCGGCTGTCCCTGTCCGACGTCAAGGGGATCAGCGAGGACGAGGTCTCGCGGATCGTCGCCGGCCAGCCCTACGACTCCCTGGCAGACCTGTGGCACCGGGCCCGCCCCAGCCGCCCGACGGCGGAGCGGCTGGTGCTCGCCGGGGGGCTGGACGAGCTGCACCGGGTCGGACGGCGTGCCCCTCGCCCCGCACGTCCCGGTGCCCGGGCGGGGACGGCGACCGGGCGGGTGGGTCTCACCCGGCGCGACCTGATGCTGCACGTGCGTGACCTGGAGCGCTGGTCCCGCCACGCCGCCAGCGGTCGCGGCCGCGCCGGTGCCGCGCGGCACCGCCCGGCTCCCGCCCTCGGCGCCGGGGAGGTGGCGGCGCGGGCGGAGGGCCAGGCGGTCGGGCGCCGGTCCTGGCACCAGACCTCCGCCTCCGCGACCACGCAGCTGACGCTGCAGCTCGGCGACGACCCCGCACCGCTCGTCGGCAGCGGCCTGCCGGAGATGAGCGGGTCCGAGCAGCTGCGGGCCGAGCTGGAGGTGCTCGGCATGGACGTCAGCCAGCACGTGGTGGCCGGCTTCGGTCCGATGCTGGCCGACCTCGGGGTGACCCGGTCCCGGGACCTGCTCTCCTACCGTGGCGGTGCCGAGGTGCTCGTGGCCGGTGCCAAGGTGGCGACCCAGACCCCGCCGGTGCGGTCCGGCAGGCGGGTGGTCTTCCTCACCGTGGACGACGGCAGCGGACCGGCGGACGCCACCTTCTTCGAGGACGTCCAGGGTCCCTACGCCGCGACCGTGTTCCACTCCTGGCTGCTCATGGTGCGTGGTGTGGTGCGCCGCACCGG
Source organism: Serinicoccus sp. CUA-874 (assembly GCF_001942225.1). Taxonomy (NCBI): domain Bacteria; kingdom Bacillati; phylum Actinomycetota; class Actinomycetes; order Micrococcales; family Ornithinimicrobiaceae; genus Serinicoccus; species Serinicoccus sp. CUA-874. Next base: position 127,239 of record NZ_MKJZ01000039.1, read on the forward strand.
TCCGCGCGGGGTGTCGATCAGGGCGACCGCGGCCTGGGAGCTGGGGGAGGTCGCCCAGGCCTGGGAGTTCGGTGGTCGCACCGCGGCGCTCGAGGTGATGGAGCAGGCCGAGCGCACCGCCCGGCTCTTGGCGCAGGAGGCGGAGGACGCCTCGCGGCGGGCCTCGGAGAAGGCCGGTGCCCCGGCGGGCCGCCGGGTGCTGCTGCACGCCTCCGGCTTCGCCCAGTCGCCGTATGCCGACGTCGCGCCCGCGGGCGAAGCGACCCGGCAGCCGGGCACCAAGCTGTGGCACTCCAGCCCGGGGAGCCCGGGGTGGTGAGTCGCGGGTGGGTGATGCACGTCGACATGGACGCCTTCTACGCCGCGGTCTCGCTGCTGGAGAGGCCGGACCTGCGCGGCCTGCCGGTGGTGGTCGGTGGAGGCTGGCGCAGCGTGGTGCTCGCGGCGACCTACGAGGCCCGGGCCTACGGCGTGCGGTCCGGCATCCCCATGGCCACCGCACGCCGGCTGTGCCCGCCGCTGGTCGTGGTCCGGCCCGACCCGGACAGCTATGCCCGGGTCTCCGAGGCGGTGATGGCGATCTTCGCCGAGGTCACCCCCCAGGTCGAACCGGTCTCGATGGAGGAGGCCTTCCTCGACCTCTCCGCGACCGGACGACGCTGGGGAGGCCCGGAGCGGATCGGCGGCTGGATCCGCGACACCGTGGCCGACGAGCAGGGGATTACCTGCTCGGTCGCGCCGCCCCCTCCAAGGCCGTCGCCAAGATGGCCTCCCGGGTCGCCAAGCCGGACGGCATGCGGGTGGTCGCCCGCGAGGAGGTCGTCCCCTTCCTGCACCCGATGCCGGTGGGTGCGCTGTGGGGGGTGGGGGAGTCCACCGAGGCCGAGCTGCACCGGCTGGGCCTGCACACGGTGGCCCAGCTGGCCCACGTGCCCGTGACGACGCTGCGCCGCGCCTTCGGCGAGCAGTCCGGCGCGCGGCTGCACACCCTGGCCTGGGGGATCGACGAGGACCCGGTCGTGCCGCAGCGCCGGGAGCGCAGCGTGGGGTCCTCGGAGACCTTCAGCCACGACGTGGACGACCCGGACCTCGTCCGCCGGCAGCTGCTGCACCTCGCCGAGCGGACGGCCAGCCGCATGCGCCATGCCGGGGTGCTGGGCCGCACCGTGGTGCTCACGGTGCGCTTCTCCGACTTCACCACCATCACCCGGTCCCGCACCGTCGCCGTCCCCACCGACGTCACCCGTGAGGTGCACGGCACCGCCTGCGCGCTGTATGCCGCGCTGGGGCTGCAGCGTGCCCGGATCCGCATGCTCGGGGTGCGGGTCGAGGGCATCACGGAAGCCGGGCAGACGCCGGTCCAGGGCAGGCTCGACGAACCGAAGCGGGGCTGGCGCGAGGCCGAGCGCGCCGCCGACCGGGCGGTTGCCCGGTTCGGGCAGCAGGCGGTGCGTCCGGCCAGCCTGCTGTGCCGGTGAGCGGCCGCCTGCGCCGGCGCCGGACGGGCGACGCGGAGCGTGCGTCGGACCAGCCTGCTGCGCTGCCGGAGGACCACCCGGAGCGTGCGTCGGACCAGCCTGCTCCGCTGCCGGACGGCCACGCATACCCTCTGCCAGGAGGACCTCCGGCCCCGCCGACCCGGTCCGGGGAACTCCGGGTAGTGCTCGACTCGTTCACGTCTTATCCTGGAGATCAGGACCATGGCGTCGGTCTCCGTGTCACCGACCGAACGACCGATGACTCGCACCACCGGAGGTGAACGTGCCGCTCTCAGACCACGAGCAGCGTGTGCTCGAGCAGATGGAGCAGGCCCTCTATGCCGAGGACCCCCGCCTCGCGAGCCAGCTCAAGCGCCCCGCGTCCGGCGGAGCAGCTGGCGGGCTGGACCGGCGGCGGCTCGTCCTGGGAGTCATCGGCGCTCTCGCCGGGCTGGCCCTGGTGGTCATCGGCGTGATGTCCTCCATGATCTGGGTCGGCGCCCTGGGCTTCCTCGCGATGGTGCTGGGTGGTGCCTGGGCCGCCTCCCCGGCCCGCACCGGCTCCACCAAGGGTGCGGGGTCAGGCCGGCTGGGCGTCGTCGGCAAGGACGGAACGGTCCGCAAGCCCGGCACCACGGGTCCCGCCTCCGGATCCGGGCGGAAGAAGAACCCCCGGTCCGGCTCCTTCATGGAGCGGATGGAGCAGCAGTGGGACCGGCGACGGGAGCAGGGTCTCTGACCTCCGGCACCTCAGACCACGACCCGGGCCCTGCCCGGGTCGTCGACGTTTCCGGGGGCGAGCGCCCGGACCTGGCCGTCCTGGTGGGTCGGGTCGCCGACGGTGACCAGACCGCACTGGCGCAGGTCTACGACCTCATCGCGCCGCGCGTGTTCGGTCTGGCCCTGCGCGTCCTGCGCGACCGGAACCTGGCCGAGGAGGTCGTCCAGGACGTCTTCCTGCAGCTCTGGCGCCAGGCGGGCGAGGTCGACCCGGCCCGTGGCTCGCCCCTGGGGTGGATCCTGACGCTGACCCACCGTCGGGCGGTGGACCGGGTGCGTTCGGAGCAGGCGCAATCCGATCGGCTGGACCGCTACGAATCCCAGCAGACGACACCGCCCTACGACGCGACCGCCGAGGAGGCGGTCGAGCGGATGGAGGCGACCAGGGTGCGCACGGCACTGGACCGGATCGGTGAGCCGCACCGGACCACCGTGGCCCTGGCCTACTTCTCCGGACTCACGCACCGTGAGGTGGCTGAGCGCATGGACATCCCCCTGGGGACGGCCAAGACGCGGATCCGGGACGGGTTGAGGAAGGTGCGCAGGGAGCTGGGCGGAGGTGAGCAGGGATGACCGAGGGTGAGATGCACGACCTGGCTGCGGCCTACGCCGTCGACGCCGTCGACCCCCAGGAGCGAGCTGCGTTCGAGGCCCATCTGGAGGGGTGCGAGCAGTGCCGTCGTGAGGTCCAGGACCTCCGGAAGGCGACGGTCCTGCTGACCGAGGACCTCGAGGTGGAGCCGCCCTCACAGCTGCGTGCGACCGTGCTCGACATGGTCGCCGCGGAGGCGCAGGGCCGGCCGCAGGACAGTACCCAGCCCGGGACGCAGGGAGATCCTGTCAAGGGCGGCACGGGGCAGGATGCCGGTGCCGAGGTCACGTCGCTGGCCGGCCGTCGTGAGGCCGCCCGGGAGCGTCGCGGCCCCAGACCGGGTCGATGGCTGGCGGCTGCTGCCGCCGCGGTGGTGCTGGCCGGCGGTGTCTGGGGTCTGACGCAGGCGCTGGACCGGGATCCGGCGACGCAGGTCCTGCAGGCGCAGGACGCTGCCGAGCGCACCGCCGACACCGCCGACGGTCCGGTGGCCGTCGTCGTGTCCGCCGCCGAGGGTCAGGCCGTGGTGCGCTTCCCGAGCGGGTTCGCCGCGCCCCAGGCGGGCAGCGTCTACCAGGCCTGGTTCGTGGGCGCCGACGGCACGGCACGTTCCGCGGGGGTGCTCGAGCCCGAGATGCTCGAGGAGGGCCAGGCCCTGCTCGAGGGTTCCCCCGACGGCGCCGTGGCGGTCGGGCTCACCGTCGAGCCCGAGGGCGGTTCGGCGCAGCCCACGACCGATCCCTTCGTCGTCGTCCCCCTCACTTGAGCCGAGCGACGCCGCAGTGCCAGTGTCGAGCAGGGCGGCGTCGCGGGCTCTGATGTGATGTGCCTCACATCGGCAATCCGGCTGTCGAGGTGCTCCGAATCCTGTGCGTACCCCTCGTCGCGGCACACGGTCGCGGCGGTACGCGATAGAAGGAGTGACCCTCGATGAAGAAGATCACCACAGCCATGGCCGCCCTGGCCGCCCCCGCCCTCGTCGCGATGAGCGCCGCTCCCGCCCTGGCGGACCACGAGAACCAGACGGTCGAGCTCATGACCACGCTGGGTGAGCTCAACGACTCCGGCGCCTCGGGCGAGGCCTGGGCCAAGGTGACCGGCAACGAGGTGTGGATCAAGGTCGAGGCCCAGGGTCTGCTGGACGGGTCCCCGCACGCCCAGCACATCCACATCGGCGGGGCGGGCGAGTGCCCGGACCCGAACATGGAGGGCAGCGGCTACGAGGGTGCGATCCGCACCACGGACGCATCGACAGCTACGGCGCCGTCCGGGTGTCGCTGACCGGGAACGACGCCGACACCTCCGAGGCCGCCGCGCTGGACGTGGCCAACTTCCCGGCGGAGGGCAGCTACACCTACGAGCGGACCTTCGAGGTGCCCAACGAGGTCGGCCAGGCGCTGCACCGTGGTGAGGGCGTCGTCGTGATCCACGGCGTCGACCACAACGGCTCCGGCGAGTACGACGGGGAGCAGATGTCCGACCTGGACGACAGCCTTCCCTCGGAGGCCACCGACCCGGCCGCCTGCGGCGCCTTCGAGATGGGCCAGATGAGCGCCCCCGGTGGCGGCGTGGAGACCGGTGGTGGCAGCACGACCGGGATGGAGAACGCCGGCATGATCGCGGGCGGCGCGCTGCTCGCCGCGGCCGGTGCGGGTGCCTTCGCGCTCAACCAGCGCCGCCGGACCGACAGCTGACATGTCGCCCGAGCGCACCGACCAGGGCCGTGCGGGCCTCGCCCTCACGGCCCTGGCCGTGCTCGCCGTCCTCGTCGGCGTGATCGTCGTCGGCGTCGGGTTCGGCACGCAGCGGCCCGACCCGCCCTCGCCCACGCCGGCCACCGCGCAGCAGACCGCTTCGGAGCAGGACGGCGCCGCGGCCACGCAGGACCCCGACAGCGACGCCGCGCCGACCACGGCGGAGCCTGAGGCCTCGGACGAGGCCGCGGGTGCGGTGCCGGGTCCCGAGGAGTCGGACGAGCAGGACGGGTCCGACGCCGAGCGGACCGTCGAGGGCCTGGAGCCCTCGGAGCCGGTGGAGGTGCGCATACCCTCCATCTCGGTCACCAGCCCGTTGCACGCCCTCGGTCTCGCCGACGACGGCACCCTGGAGGTGCCCAGTGGCGATCGCTACCACGAGGCCGCGTGGTACGACGGGTCACCCACGCCCGGAGAGGTCGGGCCGACCGTCATCGAGGGGCACGTGACCGGTGCCGGAGGCATCGAGTCGATCTTCTTCGAGCTCGGCGCCCTGGAGCCCGGCGACACCGCCGAGGTGGACCGCGAGGACGGCCAGACGGTGACCTACGAGGTCTATCGCGTCGACCAGTTCCCCAAGGACGAGTTCCCGACGGTCGACGTCTACGGGCCGACGGACGAGCCGGAGCTGCGGCTCATCACCTGTGGCGGTGAGTTCGACGAGTCCGAGGGCAGCCACGAGGACAACACCGTCGCGTATGCCCGGATGGTCGAGGGCTGACCGGCGCAACGACCCGATCACAGGCAGGACCCACGAACCACGTCCTCCGGTGCCGTCCGCAGGGAGACAGGCACCGGAGGGCGTCTCTCGTGCTCACGAGGGGGTGAGCACCAACGCGCTCACGACGAACATCGCGATGAGCGCGAAGGCGGTCGCCAGCTCGATGAGGATGTTGAGGCCGACCGCCCGCAGCGCCAGCCGGGTGTGGCGCAGCGCCTCACGGCGGTCCTTCGTCCGGACCAGGGAGACGAGGAAGATCCCGAGCGGGAAGCCCAGGAAGAGGCCCACGACCGGGATGACGAACCCCAGGACGAGGGCGCAGAGCACGCCGATGACGAGAGTCGAGGTGCGGACCCCGGCGCGGCGCATGTGCTGACCGGGGACGGCCCACTGCAGCGCGACGCCGAGCGCGTAGACCAGCGCTGAGAGCGCGAAGACCACCCACCCCAGCGTGCTCTGCTGCGTCAGGGCCCACATGAGGGACCCCACGAGCACGACGAGCAGCCCGGGCAGGATCGGGATGACGACGCCGACGACACCGATCGCCATCAGCACCAGGATGAGGATCTCGGCGGGCTCCATGGCGCCGATTCTGCCCGACGCAGCACGACGCCCGCCCGGCGGTGCCGGACGGCGTCCGTGGTGGGTGGCGGGAGCCGTCGAGTCGTCGACGGAGCGGGGGACTCAGACCGCGGGGGTCTCCTCCTGCTCCAGCCGGTGCGTCTCGTCCAGGATGTGGACGTCGTCCACCGCGCGCAGCTTGTCGAGGTGCTCACGCCCGTGGTGGGCGCAGAAGTGCAGCTCCAGACCGTCCCCGAGGCGGGCCCGGACGTAGGCCTGCGCCCCGCAGCGGTCGCAGCGGTCGGCGGCGGTCAGTTCAGGGGTCAGAGTGGCGTTCACGGCGGTCTCCTCTCCAAAAGGCCAACCAACGGTTGGTCGTGACAGTCAAACATGCCAACGTCGTCCGGCCCCGTCTTTGTGCCCTGGTCGGCGCGGGTTTCGCTCTGCGCGTAAGCCGGTCCTGACCAGCAGCAGCGCGCCGCGCCTCCCGGGGCCTGTCGGCGCCCCGCGCTAGCCTGCCGGTCGTGACCACTCAGGACTACTCCGCCCGCCACCTGCAGGTCCTTGAAGGCCTGGAGGCGGTGCGCAAGCGCCCGGGGATGTATGTCGGGTCGACCGACGCCCGGGGGCTGATGCACTGCCTGTGGGAGATCATCGACAACGCGGTCGACGAGGCCCTGGGCGGGCACGGCGACCGGATCGAGGTGCTCCTGCACCGCGACGGATCGGTCGAGGTCCGGGACCGGGCGCGGGGCATACCGGTCGACATCGAGCCCCGCACCGGGCTCTCGGGGGTCGAGGTGGTCTTCACCAAGCTGCACGCGGGCGGCAAGTTTGGCGGCGGCTCCTACGCCGCCTCCGGAGGGCTGCACGGCGTGGGGGCCTCGGTGGTCAACGCGCTGTCCGCCCGGCTGGACGTCGAGGTGGACCGCGCCGGCAAGACCTACGGCATGAGCTTCCGGCGCGGCGAGCCCGGGACCTTCGACGACGCCGGGGGCAGCCCGGACCCGAACGCCGCGTTCACACCGTTCGAGCGCAGCAGCGACCTCGCCGTCGTGGGCAAGGCCAGGCGCGGGGTCACCGGCACCCGGGTGCGCTACTGGGCCGACCCGCAGATCTTCCTGGCCCAGGCGCAGTTCGCCTACGACGAGCTCGTCGCCCGGGCCCGCCAGACCGCCTTCCTCGTCCCCGGGCTCACCATGGTCATCCGCGACGAGCGCCGCCTCGCGGGGACGCCGGGCGCGGACGGGCCCGCGGAGGAGACGTTCGCCTACTCCGGCGGCATCGCGGAGTATGCCGAGTACCTCGCGGCCGACGCCGCGGTCACCGACGTCTGGCGGCTGCAGGGGTCGGGCAGCTTCACCGAGACCGTGCCGATGCTCGACGAGCTGGGCCACATGGTCTCGCGGGAGATCGAGCGCGAGTGCGAGGTGGACGTCGCGCTGCGCTGGGGGACCGGCTACGACACCACGGTGCGCAGCTTCGTCAACATCATCACCACGCCCAAGGGCGGCACCCACCTGGCCGGCTTCGAGCAGGCGCTGATGAAGGTCTTCCGCAAGCAGCTCGAGACCAACGCCCGCAAGCTCAAGGTCGGCAACGACAAGGTGGAGAAGGACGACATCCTCGCCGGCCTGACCGCCGTCGTGACGGTCCGTCTCCCCGAGCCGCAGTTCGAGGGGCAGACCAAGGAGGTGCTGGGCACCAGCGCGGTGCGCACGATCGTGTCCCGCACCGTGGAGAAGGCCCTGACCGAGCGGCTCACGAGCACGCACCGCGGCGACAAGGCCCAGGCCTCGCTGCTGCTGGAGAAGGTCGTCGCCGAGATGAAGTCGCGCATCTCGGCGCGGCTGCACAAGGAGACGCAGCGCCGCAAGAACGCCCTGGAGTCCAGCTCGCTGCCCGCCAAGCTGGCGGACTGCCGCAGCAACGACACCGAGCGCTCCGAGCTCTTCCTCGTCGAGGGGGACAGCGCCCTGGGCACCGCCAAGCTCGCCAGGAGCAGCGACCACCAGGCGTTGCTGCCGCTGCGCGGCAAGATCCTCAACGTGCAGAAGGCCTCGGTCCAGGACATGCTGTCCAACGCCGAGTGCGCGGCGATCATCCAGGTCATCGGGGCCGGCTCGGGACGGTCCTTCGACCTCGACCTGGTGCGCTACGGCAAGGTCATCATCATGACCGACGCGGACGTCGACGGCGCCCACATCCGGACGCTCCTGCTCACGCTGTTCTTCCGCTACATGAGACCGCTGGTCGAGGCGGGGCGGGTGTATGCCGCGATGCCGCCGCTGCACCGGATCGAGGTCGCCGGTGGCCGGGGGAAGGGCCGGGAGCGGGAGTTCGTCTACACCTACACCGAGGCGGAGATGCGCCGCACGGTCGCGGGGCTGGAGAAGAAGGGCCGCACGGTCAAGCAGCCCATGCAGCGCTACAAGGGCCTGGGGGAGATGGACGCCGACCAGCTGGCCGAGACCACCATGGACCCGAGGCACCGGACGCTGCGGCGGATCACGTTGGCCGACGCCGCACGGGCGGACGAGGTCTTCGACCTGCTCATGGGGTCCTCGGTCGCGCCCCGCAAGGACTTCATCGTCGACTCGGCCCACGACCTGGACCGGGAGCGGATCGACGCCTGACCCCGACCTCCTCGCCGGACGCCCACCGTCATCCGCTGCGGCTGGATCCGAGGTGCGGGCGCGCGGGTTGGTTCGGGATGCCGGCGCCGCACGGTAGACTGCTCCTTCCCCGGTTGCCGTGTGCGACGCGGCCGGGTGCACCCCTCAGGACGATCCGATCCTGGGGGAGATCGGGCGCCGCGACGAGCGCCTGGAGGTAGGTCCGGTCACGCCGAGGGCGTCGAGGCGAGCACCCACCTCGACCCACTCGAGAAGGTGAGCCTCCATGGCCAAGCCAGCCCGTGCCGGTGCCTCCGGCAAGAAGAAGCCCCGGCACACCGCCGCCCAGAAGAAGGCCGCCCGCCAGGCGCGGGAGAAGCAGGCCCGCGCCCAGCTCAAGGGCGGCCGCGGCGACCGGCGCGGTTCGAGCCGGGGCGCCCAGGACGAGCGTCCGGTCGGCAAGCAGCGCTGGCGCGACCGCGACGAGCGGGACCCGCGCGGGCAGGGCGAGCGGGCGCAGCGTCGCCGCGACGACCGTGATGACCGCGGTGGTTACCGTCGCGATGACCGCGGTGACCGGGGTGGCTACCGCCGGGACGACCGGGGAGACCGGGGCGGGTACCGCCGAGACGACCGGGGGGACCGGGGCGGCTACCG